>DATACC010000001.1:0-16120 GCA_036259255.1 Thermoanaerobaculia bacterium
GCGCCGGGGGTCCGGCTCGGTGGACCCGCCGTCGCCGCCCGGCTCCGCGGGGCGCCGCCGACGCCGCAGCAGCGGGACCGCCGCGAGGCCGAGCACCAGGGCTGCCCCGTGGGCGGGCCAGAGCACCGCGTGGGCGGTGCCCGCCTGCCGGATGCCGATCTCGGCGAGGAGCACCGCCACCGGTCCGGCCGCCGCCGGCAGCCGCGCCCACACCTCGGCTCGCCGGGAGCGCCACAGCGCGGCGTAGCCGCCGAGCGCGGAGACCAGGGCGAAGGCGGTGACGGTCGCCAGGTAGCCGGGCAGGCCGGCGGGCTCCAGCCCGTCGGCGTCGAGCAGCAGCAGGAGGGCGGCGAGGGCCGGCGCCGTCCAGGCGAGACCCTCGAAGCGCTCGTCGAGGCGGCCGAGCACCAGCATGCCGGTGGTGAGCAGGGCGAGGAAGATCCAGTCGAGCCTCCCCATCGGCGAGGCCAGGGCACCGCCGGCGTAGAGCAGCAGGGTACCGGCCAGCGCCGTCGTCACGGTGAGCCGCTGCAGCGCCGAGCGGGTCCGGTGGAGCACCGCCACGGCGGCGAAGCAGCCGGCGAGCAGCGCCGCGTCGCTCCACGCCGAGTCGGCTACCAGCGCCCAGGCGAACAGGCCGAGCAGCGAGAGCGGTCCGAGCCAGGTCCAGCCGCGGCGCCGCGAAACCTGGAGCAGGCCGATCTCGAGCAGCAGCAGGTAGGCGGCGACCGTCACCGGTCGGGGACCGCCGAGCTGGATGAGGTGGGGCGTCAGGCTGCCGCCGAGCAGACCCACGACGGCGACGATGGCGCCGTGGCGCAGTGCCAGCAGCAGCGCCCAGGCGGTGATGCCGGCGGTCGCCAGGAAGCCGAGCCAGGGAGGCAGCAAGCCGTACAGGGTGGCGGCGGCGAGGACCGCGGCGTAGAGCACCGCCACCCCCGCGGCCACCAGGCCGGCCGAGGCGGTGCCGCGGGCCAGGCGCTGCCCGGTGAGGACGGCGGCGAGGCCGAAGCCGGCGGCGAGCAGCACCCGGATCTCCGGCCCGAGCCAACCCTGGTCGAGGGAGTACTTCACCAGGAAGGCGCCGGCGAGGGTGAGGGCGATGGAGCCGATCCAGGCCGGCAGCCGCGACCCCAGGCGCACCTCCCAGGACGGGGCCGGAGGCGGCGGCGGTGCCATGCCGGGGGCGGAAGGCGCGGCGGCGTCGGCGAGTGGGACGGCGCGCGTGGCCGCGGTGGCACTGGCGGGGGCCAACGGTTCGCTCTCGGGGCCGCCGGGCGCGCTCGTCATCCCCGCGGGGGAGTCCGTCGCGCCCGGCGCCGAGGTCGCCGCCGGAGCTGCCGCTGCGAGGCCGTACGGCGAACCGGCGCCGGCCTCCTCGAGCTGGCGGACCCGGGCTTCGAGCCGCGCCATCTGGCGACGCAGCCGGAGGACCACCACGAGCCCCACCACGAAGCCGAGCAGCGCGAGTTGCAGCACGATGCAGCCTTCGATCTCGAACATGATCGACCGGGACTATAGCCTCGCGGTAACCCACCCCCGGCCTCCCGGCGGCGGGGGTCGCTCCCGCGCCGCCGCCCACACCGCGCTCCCGACCGTTCCCGGGCGGGGTGGCTCCACGCCTCCCTCGCCAGCGTGGCCGTGGCGTCGTGACCCCCGGCGGCTGCGGTAGCATCGCGCGATGCTGCGTTGCGCCGTCGCGGCCCCCCTGCTGACCGTCCTGCTGTTGGCCGCGGGGATTCCCGCCCTGCCGGCCGGTGCCCAGGGTGCCCCCCTGGAGGCCGTCGAGGAGCTGACCGGCCAGGGCGAACCGGAGGAGGCGCCGGAGGAGCCGGCCGGGGATCAGGAGCCCACCGTGCTCGATCGGCTGGTTTCCGGGGACCTCAGCGATCCGAGCTTCTGGCAGCTCCTGGGCGACCATCTGGTGGCGCGCTTCCTCGAGTTCCTGCCCAACCTGCTGCGGGCGCTGGTCGTGCTCGCCGGCTTCTACCTGCTCTACCGGCTGGTGCGCGGGGTGCTGCACGGGGTGGTGCGGCGCACCAACGCCGATCCTTCGGTGCTCGGCATCGCCGGGCGGCTCACCAAGTACGTGCTGGTGGCCTTTGCCTTGGTGATGGCGGCGAGCCAGCTCGGCTTCAACGTCGGCTCGGTCGTCGCCGGGCTCGGGATCCTCGGCCTCGCCGTGGGTCTCGCGGCGCAGGAGAGCCTGTCGAATGTGGTGGCGGGGCTGACCATCCTGTGGGACCGCCCCTACCGGGTGGGCGACAACGTCACCATCGCCGGCACCTTCGGACAGGTCAAGGAGATCACCCTGCGCACCACCCGCATCCTCACCATGGAGCGGCTCGACGCCATCCTCCCCAACCGCGAGATCGTCACCCAGAAGATCGTCAACCACACGCTCAATCCGCAACTGCGCCTGCCGGTGGTGCTGTCGATCGCCTACAAGGAGGACACGCGGGAGGCGCGCAAGGTGCTGCTGGCGGCGGTCGCCGGGCACCCGCTGATCCTCGAGGAGCCGCCGCCGGCGGTGGTGGTGACCGAGCTCGGGGCCTCCGGTGTCAACCTGGAGCTGCGGGTCTGGCTGCGCGACCCCCATGCCGAGCGCGAGGCCCTCTTCGCCATGACCGAGATTGCCAAGGTGGCCCTGGACGAGGCCGGCATCGAGATCCCCTTCCCCCAGCTCACGCTGCATTTCGCCGAGGGCTCCGCGCCGCCACCCGGTGCTACACTCCCGGAGCCGCCATGATCGTCGAAAAACGCCACCTGGACGGCTTCACCTTGCTCCTCGTCGAGGGCGTCATCAAGCTCGGCGAGAGTGCCCAGTTCTTCGCCCAGACCCTCGAGCGGGTGCTGGCGGAGGACGAGGGGCACGTGATCATCGACCTGTCCCGCATCAACTACGTCGATTCCACCGGCATCGGCGACCTCGTGGGCTATCTCACCCGCTTCCGCGATGCCCAGCGCAAGATCGTGCTGGTCAACCCGTCGCAGCGCATCGTGAAGCTGCTCGAGGTGGCGCGTCTCGACCACCTGTTCCCGGTCCACGACACGGTGGAGGCGGCGGTCGCCGCCGAGGGCCACGGCGCCGCCGGCGGGCCCGCCGAACCGCTCCCCGGCGAGCGGGGCTGAACGCCTCGGGCGCGGCGACCGGCGGAACCATGGAGATCCGGCCCGAGCAGGCGAACGACGCGGAGGCGATCCACGCGGTCCATGCGGCGAGCTTCCCGAGCGAGGCCGAAGCCGACCTGGTGGATGCCCTGCGAGCGGCGGGAAGGCTCCCGGTGTCGCTGGTGGCGCAGCGGGAGGGCGAGATCGTCGGCCACGTAGCGTTCAGTCCGGTGGCGACGGAGTGGCCGGAGGCCGCCGCCGGAGTCGGCCTCGCACCGGTGGCGGTGACCGGGCCGCACCGCCGGCAGGGGATCGCCGCCGCCCTGGTGCGTGCGGGTCTCGAGGCGTGCCGCGCCGCCGGTTTCGGCTGGGTGGTGGTGCTCGGCGAGCCCGAGTACTACTCCCGATTCGGGTTTCGCCCGGCGAGCGAGCACGGGCTCGTCGACGAGTACGGCGGCGGCGCGGCCTTCCAGGTGCTCGAGCTGGCGCCCGGAGCCCTGCCCATCGGTGCCGGCCTGGTGCGCTACGCCGCCGAGTTCGCGGCCGTGGGTTGAACCGCTGCGGCTCGGGTAAGCTTGGTCCCGATGCCGCGCCGCCGCCCGCTGCCCGCGCTCCTGCTCCCCCTGGTCGTCCTCGTTGTCCTGCTACCGGCCTGCCGTTCCGGGCGCGGCGACGAGCCGCCGTTCCGGCGGGTGCGGCCGCCTGTGGCCTTCGAGATGCTGCGCGACTCCGAGGACCTGCCGATCCTCGACGTGCGGCCGGACGCGGAGTTCCACGGCTCCCTCGGCCATCTCCGGGGGGCTCGCAACATCCCGCTGGCGGAGCTGCCGGTGCGCTACCTCGAGCTGCTCGACCTGCGCAACCGCACCTTCCTCGTCTACTGCCAGCGCGACGAGTGCGAGCCGGCGGCGATGGATTTCCTGCTCGCCTACGGCTTCGAGGACGCCATGCTGATCGACGGCGGCATCGAGGCGTGGCGGGCCGCCGGCTTCGGCACCGTGGGGGCCGGCGCGCCGCCGGAGCACGAGGAGGACGTCCGCGGCCCGCGGCCGAGCCTCGGCGGGTCCTGACCATCCGCCGCTCGTGATAAGAAAGCCCCGGGACGCCGGCCGCGGCCGCGCTCCCAGCGCCCGAGCACACCACCCGAACCATCCCCACCCGGCCCGCCCGGGGAACTGATCTGTGGAGACGCCATGGCGGTTTCGAACCTCACCGAGCGAGAGCAGGCCCTGCAGGGCCTGAAGGAGAAGATGGGCGAGCGCATCGTGCTCGACCTCGAGGAGCGCGAGCGCTTCCGGACCGACTTCGGCAAGATCGTCCATCGCACCCCCGGCGCCGTGGCGCGCTGCCGCAACGCCGAGGACGTGGCCGAGGTGGTGCGCTGGTGCCGCCGGCACGGCGTGCCGGTGGTCGGCCGCGGCCAGGGCCACACCCAGACCGGGCAGTCGACCACCGAGGGGGGCGTGGTGCTCGACACCTCGTCGATGCAGACGATCCACGAGGTGGACGAGGACGGCCCGACGGTGCTCTGCGACGGTGGCGTGGTGTGGCGCGCGCTGGTGCAGCACGTGGTGCCCATGGGCCTGGTGCCGCCGACGCTGACCAACAACCTGGGAGTGACGATCGGCGGCACCCTGTCGGTCGCGGGCCTCGGCGTGGCGAGCTTCCGCTACGGTGCCCAGGTGGACAACGTGCTGTGGCTCGAGGTGGTCACCGGCACCGGCGAGATCGTCCACTGCTCGGCCGACGAGAACCGGGATCTGTTCGACGTCGTGCGCTCGGGGCTGTCCCAGTTCGGCATCATCACCCGGGCGCGCCTGCGGCTGCGCCGCGCCAAGCCCCGGGTGCGCAAGCACTACCTGCTCTACGACGACCTCGGGGCGCTGATGCGCGACGTCCAGCGGGCGATGCGGCCGGTGGAGGAGGCGCCGCAGAACGCCGTGGTGCACACCATCGAATCGTGGTGCACGCCGTGCTTCCAGGGGGCGCGCAAGATCGGCGACGGCATGGAGCTGGGGGTCGGCATGCAGACGTTCGCCTACTGGATGTACCCGCTCCACGTCACCGAGGAGCTCGACGAGGGGGAGGAGGGACACGACTCCGAGCTGCTGAGCCTGTTCGAGCCCTACCGCCACCTCGACAGCTGCGACTTCACCCAGCTCGAGTTCTGCGAGCGCCTGCTGCCGCTGTTCGAGCTGTGGGACCGCAGCGGCTACTCGGCCATGCCCCACCCGTGGATGGAGACGGTGCTGCCCTGGGACCGGGCGGCGGAGTTCATCGAGCTGGTGCTCTCGAACCTGCCGCCCCAGGCGCTGGGGCCGGGCGGCCACATCCTGCTCTGGCCGTCCCGCGGCGACACCTCCACGACGCCGCTGTTCATGCATCCGGGCGGCGAGATGGTGATGGGCTGGGGCATCCTGCCGGCCGTGCCGGAGCGTTTCCTGGAACAGGCCCTGGCCCAGCTCGACATGGCGAGCGAGCTGTCGATCACCTACGGCGGCAAGCGCTACCTCTCCGGCTACATCACCTTCGACACCCCGGAGCGCTGGGCCGCCCACTTCGGCGACCGCTGGCCGGCGATGGTCGAGGCGAAGAAGAAGTACGACCCGGACGGCATCCTGAACCCGGGCTTCATCACCTGGCCCTAGGAGGGAGGCGGGGGCGCGGAAATTCTCCATGGTGATCCGTCCAAAGGGCGACGGATCGACCACCGAGGGCCGCCTGCAACTCCCGTGGTGAGCAGCTGGAACCTCGCCGCTGCGGGAGTCCCGGTCTTGAGGATATTTCCTGTCCGGGCTCTTCGTCCGGACGAGGGGTGGTAGGCGGCCCTCACCATCAGCCTCGGCGACACGCTTTCGTTCTTCGCACCCGCCGAGGAGTAGGTGATCTCGTCTCTGCCGGTCACGAGCCCTCTGGGCCGTGACCGGCAGAACGTCGTGAGCGACCCGTCGGCTCCTCCGGCCCTTCAGTCGGTGCCGCCCTCCGGTTCCGCGTCCGGGCGCGCGGTTCTCGTTGCGAGACCGACGAGGGGCTGCAGCTCCTGCTTGGTGCGCTCCAGCCAGCGCAGGCGCTCCTCGGGGGTCATCGCGAGCCCCTGGCGAAGCTGCCGGCGCGAGGTCTCCTCGAAGCTCCAGCCGTGGATGCCGGTGTCAGGTGCCTTCGTCATCTCGTCTTCTCTCCTCGGCTACTGTCATCAGGCGCTCGATATCGGCTGCGTCCTGCGGACGACCGGCGGCCCGTTTGAGAGCGATCAGGTCCTCCAGCGACACCACCGGCACGAGGCCTGTAACCGAGCGCCTCGAGCGCCGAAACGGCGCGGCGCACGTTGACCTCGTCGAGGGCGAGGAGCAGGTCGAGGTCCGCCGTCGCCCGCAGGTAGCCGTGCAGCACCACGGCGACGCCACCGACCACGAGGTAGCGCACCTCCGCACGCCCGAGGGCCTTCAGCACCTGCTCGATGTCGCCGGCCATGGGAAGACTCTAGCAGCGGCCCCGCGCTGCAGCAGGGGGTGCTCGTACCCCGCCGCGCATCCTCCAGGCGGGCGGACGCCGCCGGTTGCTGCCGAGGGTGAAACGAAAGCCGCTGCTGCGGCGTAATGCCGGCATGGACCACCTGCTGCGGGACCTTCGCGTCGCTGCCCGCTCCCTGACCCGCCATCCCGCCCTGGCGATTCTCGCCGTCGTCGCCCTGAGCCTCGGGATCGGACTGACCGGAGCGATGTTCTCGATCGTCCACGGAGCCACCCGGGAGCTGCCCTTCGAGCGGGCCGACCGCCTGATCCACCTCGAGCGCAACAACCTGGCCGAGGACATCGAGTCGATGGAGGTGCCGATCCACGATCTCCTCGACTGGCGCGAGGCCCAGACCTCCTTCGAGGGGCTGGCCGGCTTCTACAGCGGCACCGCCAACCTGGCGAGCGAGGGGCAGCGCCCCGAGCGCTACCAGGGCGCCTTCATCAGCCCCTCGGCCTTCCCGATGCTGCGGGTCGAGCCGCGGCTCGGCCGCACCTTCCTCCCCGAAGAGGAGGGGCCGGCGTCGCCGGCCGTGGTGATCCTCGGCCACGGCGTGTGGCAGGAGCGCTTCGGCGGCGATCCGGACATCCTCGGCCGCAGCGTGCACGTCAACAGCGAGCTGCACACCGTGATCGGGGTGATGCCCGAGGGTTTCGAGTTCCCGATGAGCGAAGACCTGTGGCTGCCCCTGCGCCTCGACCCGGCGGAGCACCCGCGGGGCAGCGAGGAGCAGTTCACCCTGGAGGTCTTCGGACGGCTGCGCGACGGGGTGAGCCGCGAGCAGGCGGCCCTCGAGATGGCCACCCTCGCCGAACGGCTGGCCGAGGAGTATCCGGACACCAACGAAGGGGTCGGCGCGGTGCTCAAGCCGTACACCGAGGAGTACATCGACGACGAGCCGCGCCGCCTGCTGATGATCATGCTCGGCGCGGTGTTCGGCGTGCTGCTGATCGCCTGCGCCAACGTCGCCAACCTGCTGCTGGCGCGGGCGTCGCTGCGCACCCGCGAGATGGCGGTGCGCACCGCCCTGGGCGCCCGGCGTCGGCGCGTGGCGGCCCAGTTCCTGACCGAGGCCCTGGTGCTCTCTCTCGCCGGCGCCGCGCTCGGGGTCGCCCTCGCCTGGGGCGGGGTGACCGCCTTCAACAGCGCCATCGCCGCCACCGATCCGCCGTTCTGGATCGACATCCGCATCGCCCTGCCGGAGCTCGCCTTCGTCGTCGGCCTGGCCCTGCTCTCGTCGTTGCTGGCGGGGCTGGCGCCGGCGCTGCAGGCGTCGCGGGTCGACGTCAACGAGGTGCTCAAGGACGAGAGCCGCGGCTCCTCGGGCCTGCGTGTCGGCCGCTTCAGCAAGGGCCTGGTGGTGGCCGAGGTGGCGCTGTCCTGCGGTCTCCTCGTGGCCGCCGGGCTGATGATCCAGAGCGTCGTCAACCTGCGCAGCCTCGACTACGGCTTCGCCAGCGACGACGTCTTCGTGGCCCGCGTGGCGCTGTTCGAGAACGACTATCCCGACGAGGCGTCGCGCCAGCGCTTCTACGAGGCGCTCGAGGAGCGCGTCGTGGGCCTGCCCGGGGTGACCGCCGCGAGTCTCACCACCTCTGCGCCCGGCCTCGGGTCGTGGGGCAACCGGGTCGCCATCGACGGCCGGGTGTACGCCCGGGCCCAGGATCTGCCGTTCACCCGCTACGCGGTCGTCAGCGCCGGCTTCTTCGAGACCTTCGGCGCCGAGCCGGTGCAGGGGCGCCTGTTCGACGGCCGCGACCGCGAAGGCGCGCCGGCAGTGGCGATCGCCAACGAGTCGTTCGTCCGCGAGCACCTGGAGGGCATCGAGCCGCTGGGGCACCGGGTGCGGCTCGGGGACGGGACGGACGAGGCGCAGCCGTGGCGCACGCTCGTTGGCGTGGTCCCGGACCTCGCCATGGGCGGCCTCAGCGACGACGACCAGCACGGCCTGTACGTGCCGCTGGCGCAGAGCGACGCGAGCTTCATGACGCTGGCCCTGCGCACCACCGGCGATCCGCTGGCGCTGGCCGACCCGGTGCGCCGCGAGGTGCAGCGCATCGACCCCAACCTGCCGCTCTACTTCGTCGACTCACTGTCCGGGCTGATCGTCCAGAACAACTGGTTCTACAGCGTGTTCGGCTCGATCTTCATGGTCTTCGGCATGGCGGCGCTGTTTCTCGCCACCGTCGGGCTCTACGGCGTGATGTCGTTCGCGGTGAGCCGGCGCACCCACGAGGTGGGCATCCGCATGGCCCTCGGCTCGCGGCCCGGCGCGGTGGTGCGGCTGATGTTCCGCCAGGGCGCGCTGCAGCTCGCGGCCGGCCTGCTGATCGGCCTCGGCCTGGCTCTCGCCCTGTCGCGGGCACTGGAGATGATCCTCTTCCGGGTCGAGCCGTGGGACCCGGCGGTGTTCTTCCTGGTCGCCGCCGCCCTCGCCACCACCGGCGCCCTGGCGTGCCTGCTGCCGGCGCGCCGCGCGGCGACGGTGGACCCGTCGGTGGCGCTGCACTACGAGTAGGGCGGCCCCGCCGGCGACTCGTGCACGAAGGACGAGAACCGGGCGCGCCTGCTTCGCCGCCCGGCGGGGGTCCGGCCAGCGGCTGTCCCGGTGCGCTGCCGTCGCCGCACCTGCAAGGTGACGATCCATTCACCTTCGACAGGAGGCTCCATCATGAAGCGCACTCTCCGCATCGCGATCCTTTCCCTGGCCCTCGCCGGCGGCGCCTTCGTCGGCTTCTTCGGCGGCACCGCGCAGGCGGCGCCGGGCAACTGTCCGCTGGTCTGCTGCGAGGACGGCAGCGCCTGCATCCACTGCTGCCCCGGCAAGCCCTGCAAGCTGGTCTGCGGCCTATAGGCTGACGATCATCGCCCGCCGCCCGGGCTCGGGGCGGTGGGCGGTCTCCTCGTTCTCGGGAGAGTCGCGCCGGCTATGCTCCCGTCGTGGCCGACAGTCGGCGGGGGGAGCAGCTCCCGCCGCCGCTACGGACTCTTGTCGCCCCCGTCAGCCCCGCGGCCCGGCCCCTCCTGGGGCGCCTCGGCGAGAATCTTCTCGATCTTCGCCGGGTCGTCCGGCAGCAGCCCGGCGGCCGGCAGGCGCGGCACCAGGCGGGCCCAGCGCGGCTCGGCCGCGAAGACGCGGCGGAAGATCGGCAGCGCCTCGTCCTCCCGGCCCTCGACGAACAGGGTGACCGCCTGCCAGAACGGCAGCTCCGCAATGTCCGGGGCCAGCTCGCTGGCGCGGGAGTAGTGGGTCAGGGCGGCGGCGAAGTCCGCCGCCGCCACTGCCTCGTCGCCGGCGTTCATCTCTTCGTAGGCGCGGTGGCGCACGAGCAGGCGGGCGAGCTCGTCCAGCGGCGCTCCGTGGTCGTCCACCCGCAGGTCCACCAGGCGGTCGCGCCACGGGTCGCCGGTGGTCTTCGCGCGCACCACCAGCAGCGCCGCGCTCTGCTTGCCGCGGATGTCGCCGCCCTCGCCCTCGGCCGCCTGGAGCGCCGCCAGCAGGGCACCGGGGAAATCGACGGCCGGGTCGGCCAGGGCCGCCTCGTAGGCCCGCGCCATCGCCGGCCACACGGTGTCGCGATCCATCAGGTTCGCCTGCACCGAGTAGCCGTCGCCCACGCGGTGGCCGGCCGCGGCAATGCAGTCCTCGCCGGTCCACGCCGCCACCCGCCCGGCGGCGTCGACCATCGCCACCTGCCGCACGTCGCGCTGCGCGTCGGCCTCGACCAGGCGGGTGAGCGCGTCGGCGGCGCTCCAGCCGCCGCGCATCAGCGCCAGGCCGCGGGGGCCGTAGGCCGGGTCGACGAAGCTCTGGGTGGCCACCGCGCCCACTCCCGCCTCGGCCCAGGGCACCACCGCTCCCACCTGGAACCAGTGGCTCTGCACGGCGACGCCGAAGTTGCCGCTGGCCGGATCGCGGGCGACGATCGAGTAGGTGTGGGCGAGGGGGCCCGGCCGGTGGCGCACGGCCTCGCCGGCCTTCGCCGCAGCGGCCGCGGCCGGGGCGGGGCAGACCAGGGCTGCGGAGACCACGGTGCCGAGGAGGGTGGCACCGAGCCGCCGGAGCACGCGGGGGGAACGGCAGGAACGACGGAACGGGCGACGCATGGGAGTCCTTTCGGGAAGTCGGGTGCTGGAGGAGCTGCGGCCCGCCTCACAGGAGCCGCTGAATCGTTGCCGCGGGCCGTCGGCTGCTGATACCCTCCGGATCGTCATGACCACGGCCACGACCCTGCAGACGGTACGCATCGCCCACAGCCCCGACTCCGACGACGCCTTCATGTTCTACGCCCTGACCCAGGGCCTGCTGGACGACGAAGGGCTGGAGGTGACGCACGTCCTGCAGGATATCGAAACCCTGAACCGGGCGGCCTTCGAGGGCACGTACGAGATCAGCGCCATCTCGTTCCACGCCTACGCCTACCTCCACGACCGCTACCGGCTGATGCCCTCCGGCGCCAGCTTCGGCGACGGCTACGGGCCGGTGGTGGTGGCGCGGGAGGCGCTGGCGCCGGCCGACCTCGCCGGCCGCAAGGTGGCGATCCCCGGCGAGCTGACCACCGCCAACCTGGTGCTCCGGCTGTGGCTCGCCGAGCACGGCGTGGCGGTGGAGCGCGAGCTGGTGCCCTTCGACCGCATCCTCGACGTCGTCGCCGAGGGCGGCGCCGACGCCGGGGTGGTGATCCACGAGGGGCAGCTCACCTACCAGGACCAGGGGCTGGTGCGCGTCGAAGATCTCGGTGCCTGGTGGAAGCGCGACACCGGGCTGCCGCTGCCGCTCGGCGGCAACGCGATCCGCGCCGACCTCGAGCCCGAGCTCCAGCGGCGCCTGTGCCGGCTGCTCACCGCGTCCATCGAGTACGCCCTCGACCACCGGGAGGAGGCGCTCGGCTATGCCCTGCGCTACGCCCGCGGCCTGGAGGACGACCCGGAGCGCTCCGACCGCTTCGTGGGCATGTACGTCAACGACTGGACCCGCGGCTACGGCGAGGCCGGGCAGCGGGCGGTGCAGACCCTGCTCGACCGGGCCCACGCGGCCGGTCTCCTGCCGGCCCGCGTCGAGGCCGACTTCGTGGCCCTCTAGCCGTTCTCTCCGAGGTGTACCCTGGAATCCGCCGGACCCCCTGACGCCCTAGTCTTCGACCTCGACGGCACGCTGATCGATTCGCGTCGGGACCTTTCGGTGGCGATCAACCGGGTGCGCTCCGACTACGGGTGGGAGGCGCTGGACGCCGACCGCATCACGCCGATGGTGGGGGAGGGCGCTCGTGTGCTCGTGGCCTCGGCGCTGCGCGTGCGCAAGCCCTCCCAGAGCCTGCCCGAGTCCGTGGACGAGGCGGTGGAGCGCTTCTTCGGCTATTACGACGAGGTATGCCTGGAGACCACGCAGCCGTACCCCGGCATCGACGCCATGCTCGAGGAGCTGGCGGTCCGCTATCCCCTGGCGCTGTTCACCAACAAGCCGGAGCGCTTCACCCGCAAGATCCTCGGCGGGTTGGAGCTCGACCGCTACTTCCCGGCCCTGGTCGGCGGCGACACGCTGGAGACCAGGAAGCCCGAGCCGCCGGGTCTGCGCTTCCTGGCCGAGCGCCTCGGCGTGCAGGCGGCGCGCACCATGCTGGTGGGCGACAGCCGGGTCGACGCCGCCACCGCCCGCGCCGCCGGCTGCCGCTTCGCCTTCGCCGAGTGGGGCTTCGCCGAGACCGAGGAGCGCCTCGAGATCCGCGACCGCTACCGGCCCGAGATCAAGGCCGCCAACCCCGGTCAGCTCAGCCGCCGCCTGCTCGACCTGTAGAGGGGGAGGCACCCCGGTGAACCCGGGCGGCACGCCGGTCCCGCGCCGGCCTCATTGCTCCTCCAGCTCCCGCTCGTCCTTCTTCGCCTCCAGCGTCTCGTGCTTGAGCGCCTGGCGCAGCAGAGCGAAGATCGACATGTAGAGGTTGGCGATCCAGACGACGGCGAAGAAGCTCAGCAGGTAGCCGCGCCAGTCGGGCAGCAGCAGGCGGTAGCCGGTCACCAGCAGGAAGAACAGGGTGACCCAGTGGCTGAAGCAGTACTCGCAGGTGAAGAGGTAGAAGAACTTGCGGACCCCGGCGTTGCGCGCCGAGCGCGAGCGCCGGGCGCAGTACTCCCGGGGCTCGCGAAAGACCTCTTCCTGGGTCACCGTCCAGGCGACGCAGGCCACCGCGATGGGTAGCAGGAACAGCCAGGCGAGCTGCGCCGCCAGGGAGGTCACGCGCGGGCCGCGGCCGGGTGGCGGATCAGGCGGCCGGGAGGAGCGCCGGCTGCGCCCCGCCGGCGCTCCAGGTGCGACCGTCCGGGGCAGCGGCCCCGGCGGCGTCCACCCACGACGCGGGGCCGAGGGCTCCGACGTCGCCGGCCTCGTCCATCTCGACGGTCGGCTCCTCCAGCACCTCGGGCTCGTTCATGCTGTCGAAGATCCACCAGATCGCGACGATGATCGCGATCAGGACCAGGATCCACACCCACATCGGGATTCCGGGCTGCTTGCGCACGGGAGGCTCGGCCATGGCGATGCTCCTTGTCGGGTTCGAGGCGTAGGTCTCTCCATCGGCACGGCGTCGCAACGAGCGTGCCACCGGCCCTGCTCAGGGGCGGGTCGGCTGCGGCGCCACCATCGCCACCCGCACGCGCTTGACGCGGTGGGAGTCGACCTCGACGACGCGCAGCTGCAGGGGCCCCAAGGTGACCTCGTCGCCCTCGATCGGCGTGCGGCCGATCTCCGACATCATCACGCCGCCGATGGTGTCCTCGTCGCGGTCGCTGAACTCGACGTTCAGGGCCTGCTCGAGCTCGTCCACCAGCAGGGCGCCGGAGACGACCCACACGCCTTCGCGCTTCTTGACCAGCTCGGGGGTCTCGAGATCGAACTCGTCCTGGATCTGGCCGACGATCTCCTCGATGACGTTCTCCAGCGTGACGATGCCGGAGACACCGCCGTACTCGTCGAGCACCGCCGCCAGGTGCAGCCGCTCGACCCGCATGCGGCGCAGCAGGCGGTCGACGGTGAGGCTCTCCGGGATGAAGGCGATCTCCCGCGCCACCGATTCGAGCGAAGCGAGAGGCTCGTCGTGGCGGAACAGGTCCTTGATGTGGACCAGACCGATCACGTGGTCGAGGTCGCCGTCGCACAGCGGCAGCCGGGTATGGCCGCTCTCGCGGGCGAGGCGCAGGTTGTCCTCCAGGCTGCGGGTGGTCGACAGGTACGCCACGTCCCCGCGTGGCACCATGATCTGGCGCGTGATGCGGTTCGAGATGGCGAAGACGTTGGCGAGCAGCTCGCGCTTCTGCTGGCTGAGCACGCTGGCGTGGCTCGACGCCAGCAGCAGGCGCAGCTCCTCCTCGTCGTGTCCCATCTCGCTCTCCGAGACCGGCGCCACGCCGATCAGCTTGAGCAGCGCGTTGGCGGCGTGGTTGAGCAGCCAGATGGCCGGGAAGGCGAGCTTGTAGAAGGCGTAGAGCGGCAGCGAGACGGCGAGCGTGGTGGCCTCGGGCTTGCGGATGGCGAGCGACTTCGGGGCCAGCTCGCCGAGCACGATGTGGAGAATGGTGATGGTGAGGAAGGCGAAGGTCAGAGCGATGGAGTGGACCATCGCCGGCCCGGCGCCGGGGAGGCGCAGCACCAGCGGCTCGATGAGCCAGGCGAAGGCAGGCTCGCCGATCCAGCCCAGGGCGAGGGACGCCAGGGTGATGCCGAGTTGGGTGGCGGAGAGGTAGGCATCGAGGTGCCGCACCATGTGCCGTGCAACGCGCCCGCGCCGCAGCCCGGCGGTGACGTGGGGATCGATCTGCGTCGGCCGCACCTTGACGAGCGCGAACTCCGCGGCGACGAAGAAGCCGTTCAAGGCGACGAAGAACAGGCCCAGCCCGAGGCCGACCCAGGGATCGATCTGCACGCCCCCTGGCGGCCCGCTGGCGGCCCACGCGGGTGCGGCGGCGGCGAGCAGCGCGAGGCACGCCAGGGCGGCCGGGAGGAAGCGCCCGCCCGGCGGCAGCGGCCGGAGGGATTGCCACGGGAGCTGTGGGGGAGGCTCGTCCATCGAGGTCGGTGAATCCTAGCAGAACCGGTGCCACGGCCCGCCTCGTCCGGGTCGCCTTGTCCGGGCCGCGGCCTTGCAATACAGTGTCCGGCGATGAGCGTAGCGATCTCTCCCTCCGTCACCGAGATGGACCTCGCGCCGTCGGGGCGCGCCGTTTCCGAGATCCTGGACGACGCGGTCGCCGGGCGGCGGATCAGCGCCGCGGACGCCCACCGGCTGCTGCTCGACGGCGACCTGTTCGAGCTCGGCATGGCCGCCCACGCGGTGCGCGACCGGTTCAACGATCCGACCGTGGCGAGCTACAACATCGACCGCAACATCAACTACACCAACATCTGCGTCTATCGCTGCCGGTTCTGCGCCTTCTACCGCCGGCCGGGAGACCCGGAAGGGTATCTGCTGCCCTTCGAGGAGATCGGCCGCAAGGTGGAGGAGACGCTGGCGCTCCACGGCACCGGCGTGCTCATGCAGGGCGGCGTCCACCCGGACCTGCCGCTGTCCTACTACGAGGAGCTGCTCGCCTACCTCGCCGAGCGCTACCCGGCGATCCACCTGCATGCCTTCTCGCCGCCGGAGATCAAGTTCATCGCCCGCAAGGAGCGGATGAGCTTCTACGACGTGATCGCCCGGCTCAAGGCGGCGGGACTCCGGTCGATCCCCGGCGGGGGCGCCGAGATCCTCTCCGACGAGATCCGCAAGCAGGTGGCGGCCTACCCGAAGGCGTCGCCGGAGGAGTGGATCGACGTCATGCGTCAGGCCCACGCCAACGGCCTGCGCACCACGGCCACCATGATGTACGGCATGGGCGAGCCGCTCGAGGCGCGCGTCGAGCACCTGCAGCGGGTGCGCGACCTGCAGGACGAGACCGGCGGCTTCACCGCCTTCATCTCGTGGACCTTCCAGCACGACAACACCGACATGCCGGAGGTTCCGGAGACGCTGCCCGTCGAGTACCTGCGCACCCTGGCGGTGACCCGCCTGTTCTTCGACAACATCCAGCACTTCCAGACGAGTTGGGTGACTCAGGGCAAGAAGATCGGCCAGACGGCGCTCCATTTCGGCGCCGACGACATGGGCTCCATCATGATCGAGGAGAACGTCGTCTCGGCGGCCGGCACCTCGTACCACATGAGCCAGGAGGAGATGGAGCGCCTGATCCGCCAGGCTGGCTTCGAGCCGCGCCAGCGCACCAACCTCTACGAGCGCTTCGTCACCCGCGCTGAAACCGAACCCTTCGCCCAGCAGTACCGCGGCGCGCTGACCTCCGCCCACGGTGGGGCGGTGCTGCCGGTGATCGGGTAATCGCCGGCACCACCGGTCCGTCGACTCGCGCTCCCGCAGCACCACTGCAGCCTCGCCTGCTTCAGGGGCCGCCGGCTCGCGCCGCTGCCGGGCCTCTGCCGAGGAGGAGACGGCGGCGGAGCGCTCCGCCGCCC
>DATACC010000002.1:0-4155 GCA_036259255.1 Thermoanaerobaculia bacterium
GCCCGGCTGCGGCGCTCCGCCGGCCAGGCCGGCGCGGGCCGGGCCGCCACCGCCGGCAACGGCCGCCGCGAGCTGTCGCGCGACATCAAGCTCACCCTCGAGCGGTCCGACTTCGAACGCGCCCGCCGCTTCACCCTGAGCTTCCAGGTGGAGGACGCCGACTCCCGGGTGGTCGACTCGGTGGAGGGCCTGGAGGTCGACCTGGGGATCGCCGGAGAGGCCGGCGCCGATCTGGCCAAGGTACTGCTGCGGCTCAACATCGCCCTCCAGGCCAAGAGGTAGCCGGAACGGTGAGGTGCCCGTTCTGCACCGCCAATCGGGACCGGGTGGTGGACTCCCGGGAGAGCCGCGGCGGCGCCACCATCCGCCGCCGGCGCGAATGCCTGGCCTGCGGTCGGCGCTTCACCTCCTACGAGCAGATCGAGGACATCCCCTACATGGTGGTCAAGCGCGACGGCTCGCGGGACGAGTTCCACCGCAAGAAGCTGTTGGGCGGGCTGTACCGGGCCTGTGAGAAGCGCCCGGTGCCGCTGCGCCGCCTCGAGGAGATCGCCGAGGAGGTGGAGGCGGCGCTGCACGAGCGGGAGGACCGCGAGATGTCGACCGAGGAGATCGGCGCCCTGGTGATGGACCGCCTCAAGGAGCTCGATCAGGTGGCCTACGTGCGCTTCGCCTCCGTCTACCGCCGCTTCGAGGACGTCGACGCCTTCCTCGACGTGCTCAAGGGGCTCGGCGGCTCCGCGGGCGACGTCGGGGGCGGTGTGGGCGACATCGCGGGCGCGGTGGGCACCGCGCCCGGGCGAGCCAGCGGAGGGCGCCGTGGCAAGCGGTGAGCCGAGCGAGCCGCTGCGCGACGCCGCCGCGGAGACGGTGGCGGTTCCGGACCTGCTGCCGGTCCTGGCGCTCAAGGAGACGGTGGTCTTCCCGTACATCATCGTGCCGCTGTCGGTCGCGCGGCCCACCAGCCTGGCGGCGGTGGACCGGGCGCTGGCCGGCGATCGCATGGTGCTGCTGGTCGCCCAGCGCGGCAGCCAGGACGAGCCGGAGCCCACCGACCTCCAGGGCACGGGGACGGCCGGCATCATCATGCGCATGCTGAAGCTCCCCGACGGGCGACTGCGCATCCTGGTGCAGGGTGTAGCCCGGGTGCGGGTGGAGCACGTCGCGGCCAGCGACGGGCTGCTGCAGGCCAAGGTGGCCCGCCTGGAGGAGCCGCCGTCGCCGCGGCCGACGCTCGAGAGCGAAGCCCTGGTGCGCAGCGTCAAGGAGTCCATCGAGCACGCCGCCGGTCTCGGCCTCGGCCTGTCGCCCGAGGTGCTGGTGCTCGCCGCCAACCTCGACGAGCCGGGCCGCCTCGCCGACCTCGTGGCCTCGAACCTCGCGCTGCGCGCCGACGACGCCCAGAAGGTGCTCGAGACGCTGGCGCCGCTCGACCGGCTGGCCCAGGCGAGCGCCCTGCTGGCGCGCGAGATCCAGGTGCTCACCGTGCAGGAGGAGATCTCCTCCCAGGCCCGCGGCGAGATGGACAGAAGCCAGCGCGAGTACTACCTGCGCCAACAGCTCAAGGCGATCCAGGACGAGCTCGGCGAGGGCGAGGAGTTGGCGGCCGAGATCGCCGCCCTGCGCGAGGCGGCCGACGAGCGCGGCATGCCGGAGGAGGCGCGCGAGGAGATGGAGCGCCAGATCCGGCGCCTCGAGCGCAGCCACCCGGAGTCCATCGAGACCTCGATCCTGCGCACCCACCTCGACTGGCTGGTGTCGCTCCCCTGGCGCCGCTTCAGCGACGACGACCTCAGCCTCGCCCACGCCCGCCAGGTGCTCGACGAGGACCACTACGACCTCGAGCGGGTCAAGGAACGCATCCTCGAGTACCTGGCGGTGCGTCGCCTCAACCCGGACGTCAAGGGGCCGATCCTCTGCTTCGTCGGTCCGCCGGGCGTCGGCAAGACCTCGCTCGGCCGCTCCATCGCCCGCGCCCTGGGCCGCCGCTTCGTGCGCCTGGCGCTCGGCGGCGTCCGCGACGAGGCGGAGATCCGCGGCCACCGGCGCACCTATGTCGGGGCGCTGCCGGGGCGCATCCTCCAGGGCATGCGCCAGGCCGGCACCGGCAACCCGGTGTTCATGCTCGACGAGATCGACAAGATCGGCGCCGACTTCCGTGGCGACCCGTCGGCGGCGCTGCTCGAAGCCCTCGACCCGGAGCAAAACACCAGCTTCGTCGACCACTACCTGGGGGTCTCCTACGACCTGTCGCGGGTGCTGTTCATCACCACGGCCAACCTCCTCGACCCGATCCAGCCGGCGTTCCTCGACCGCATGGAGGTGATCCGGTTGACCGGCTACACCGAGGTCGACAAGCTGGAGATCGCGCGGCGCCACCTGATCCCCAAGCAGGTCCGCGAGAACGGCCTCGGCAACGGCGCCATCGAGTTCACCGACGCCGGCATCGCGCGGGTGATCGGCGACTACACCCGGGAGGCCGGCCTGCGCAACCTGGAGCGCGAGATCGCCGCCATCTGCCGCAAGGTGGCGGTGGAGGTGGCGAACCGGGCCGACGCCGAGGCCGCGGCAGCCGGGGACGCGGCGGCGGACGAGAAGGCGGCGGGAGCCGACGGGCCGGTGCCGGAGGGTTCCGCGCCGACGCCGCCGGCCCCTACAGAGCCCGAGCCGCCGGCGTCCGCGCCGGCGCCGCCGCTGCCGATGTCGCCCCTGGAGCCGACGGTGGTCACCGCCGAGATGGTCGAGCGCGTGCTCGGTGCCCGGCGCCACTACAGCGAGGAGCTCCTCGACCGCGACCGGGTGGGCGTCGCCACCGGCCTCGCCTGGACCGAGGCGGGGGGCGACCTGCTGTTCGTCGAGGTGGTGGCGCTGCCGGGCAAGGGCAAGCTCCTGCTCACCGGGCAGCTCGGTGAGGTGATGCGCGAATCGGCCCAGGCGGCCCTCTCCTACGCCCGCTCCCACGCCGCCCGCCACGGGGTGCCGGCGGCGGAGTTCTTCGCCGAGCACGACATCCACGTCCACGTACCCGCGGGGTCGATCCCGAAGGACGGGCCGTCGGCCGGCATCACCATCGCCACGGCGGTGCTCTCGGTGCTGCTCGACCGCGCGGTGGACCGCGGCGTGGCGATGACCGGCGAGATCACCCTGCGCGGCGACGTGATGCCGATCGGCGGCCTGCGCGAGAAGGTGATGGCGGCCAAGATCGCCGGCGTCGGCCGCATGCTCCTGCCGCGCCTCAACCAGCGCGACCTCGGCGAGGTCCCGGAGAAGCTGCGCGACGGAATCGAGTTCCACCTGGTGGACCACATGGATCGGGTGCTGGAGATCGCCCTGCGGCCGGCGGCCGCAGGCAGCGACCGGGAAGAGGCCGCCGCCAGGCCCGGTGGCGCGAGGTCCCGCCGCCGGCCTGCCGGAGCGCCGTCGTCGCGATGACGGCGCGATCCGGGGCCCCTCCTCCCGCCGGAGAGGACGAGCTGATCGGCTGGCTCCGCGAGCGGCTCGGCCCGGGCAACCTGCTGGGCGACGACGCCGCCGTGCTGCCGAGCTTCCCGGCGGCGGACGGCGCGGCCGGCGCCCGCTGGGTGGCGACCGTCGACAGCCAGGTGGCCGGCGTCCACTACCCGCCCGGCCTCGACCCGGCGCTGGTGGCGCGCCGGCTGCTGGCGGTGAACCTCTCGGACCTCGCCGCCACCGGCGCCGATCCCGCCTTCGCCCTGCTGGCGCTCACCGCCGCCCCGGGCCACGACCACCGCCGCCTGCTCGACTCGCTGGCCGCCGCCTGCGCCGAGGCGGGCGTGACGCTCGCCGGCGGCGATCTCGCCTCCCTGCCAGCGAGCCCTGGGCCCGATCCCGCCGGCGGCGCCGTCGCCACCCTGACGCTGCTCGGCGTCGTCCCCGGCGACGGCGAGCCGCTGCGCCGCAGCGCCGCCCGCCCCGGCGACTCGCTGTGGGTCGCGGGGGCGCTCGGTCTCTCGGCCGCCGGCCGCCACCTGCTCGCCCGCGGCGCCCGCGTCGAGCCGGCGCCCGAGGCTCCCCGGACTCCGGACCCCGGCCGCGCCGCCGCCCTGTGGACCTGGGCCCCGCCCCCGGACCTCCCCTCCTACCTCGGCGAGGCGGCCCGCGCCGCCCTGCGCCGCCACCTGCTGCCGGAGCCAC
>DATACC010000003.1:0-9314 GCA_036259255.1 Thermoanaerobaculia bacterium
TCTTGATCTCGCTGACCTTGAGCCCGTAGTGCCGCGCCACGTGCTTGATGATGTCCGGCCCGTTGATCCGCTGGTGCTCCTCGGGGAGGATGTCCTTGAGCGTCTCGCGGGTGAGCTCCTCGGTGACCGGCTGACCGGTGAGCGAGGCGAAGGCGAGCACCCGGTTGAGCAGACCTTCGAGCTCGCGCACGTTCGAGCGCACCTGCCGGGCGATGAACTCCGCCACCCCGGCGGGCAGCTCCACCCCCTCGACGTCCGCCTTGCGCCGCAGGATCGCCATCTTGGTCTCCAGCTCGGGCGGCTGGATGTCGGCGATCAGCCCCCATTCGAAGCGGCTGCGCAGCCGTTCCTCCAGCGTCGGGATCTGCCGCGGCGAGGAGTCCGACGACAGGATGATCTGCTTCTGGCTGGTGTAGAGGGTGTTGAAGGTGTGGAAGAACTCCTCCTGCGTGCGCTCCTTGTTGGCCAGGAACTGGATGTCGTCCACCAGCAGCACGTCGATGGTGCGGTAGCGCTCGCGGAACGCCGGCATGCGGTCGAAGCGGATCGAGTTGACCAGCTCGTTGACGAACTGCTCCGCCGCCAGGTACATCACCCGCAGGTCCGGCCGGTGCTCCAGGAGGTGGTGGCCGATGGCGTGCAGCAGGTGGGTCTTGCCGAGCCCGACGCCGCCGTAGAGGAACAGAGGGTTGTAGCTCTCCGATGGCCGCTCCGCCACCGAGCGGGCGGCGGCGTGGGCGAACTGGTTCGAGGCGCCGACCACGAAGGTGTCGAAGACGTAGCGCGGGTTGAAGCGGGGCGCCGGCAGGTCGTCCATCGCCGCCGGCGCCGCGGCGGGGTCCGGCTCGAGCTTTCGGCGCTCGTCGGCCGGCTCGTTGTCGAGCGTGAACTCCACCTCGTAGCTCGGACCCGCGACGTCGACGATGGCGCGGTCGACGGCGATCCGGTAGCTCTCTTCGAGGGTGCGCAGGAACCGGGCGTTGGGCGCCAGCAGGACCAGGCGCTGACCCTCGGATCGAGCCTTCAGCGGGCCGAACCAGGTGGCGAACTCGTCAGCGTCCAGGTGGTGTTGCAGCTCCCGCTTGAGGCGCGACCACAACGGCTGGTTCCGGCTTCCGGTGGGTGAAGGCACACAAATCTCCACAATCTTTCCACAGCCTGTGGAAAAACAGGTCCCGCGGAGGAGGTTCGGAGATGCTGGTTGCTTCGTGCCGAAGTGAGGCGGACTATACCACAGCCCGAGGGCCGTGCAAGCCTCTGCGGCGCGATGCTGACGAGATCTCCTAACTCCCGGCTATCCAGTAGTTTGCGTCTAGAGCTGCGACGCGTTCGACCGGCGCTTTCGGTCGCCGCGGCACTCCATCCGGGAGCGTCGAGCGGGCCGGGTTCCGGTACTCCCGTGACCACCTCGGGGGGCGGCTTCCGAGGGGCGAGAGGGGAGTATAGCCCGGGCCGCGGAGGGTGTCGCGCTGCAGGGCGGATTCGAAGGCGGCCACCCCCCCTGGATTCCCCCTGGGGTGACAGCTTCGGCGGCCTTCAGGGCTGCGAGAGGTCGTTCAGACGATGAAGCGGCCGCCGTGGGATTGCCAGATGCCGCGCCAGCGGGTCAGGTCGCCACCTTCCAGGCGGGCCACCTGGCAAACCGGCTCGCCGGCGTCGACTACCGGCTGGCGGGCGAGGCCGAGAACCAGGCCGTCGCAGGGCGCCTCGAGCTCCTCCTGGGTGCCGGCGAGGGGGTCCCAGCAGGTGGCGACCGGTTCGCCGCGGTCGACCGGCTGGCCGGGGAGCACCGCGAGGTCCAGCAGGCCGCTGCGCCGGGCGCGCAGCCAGCGGCTCTCGAGAATCAGGAACGGCGCGCCGGGCAGCGGTCCGGGAGGAAAGCTCCCGGCGGCGGTGGGCTCGTCGCCCGGCAGCATGCCGAACCGGCCCATCGCGGCGCGGATGCCGCGGGTGCCCAGCGCGATGGCGCCGCGCTCGAAGCGGCGGGCGCTGCCGGCCTCGTAGGCGATGGTCGGGACGCCGGCGGCGGTGGCGGCGCGGCGCAGCGACCGCGGCGGACCCGGGTCGTGGACCAGCAGCGGCCAGCCGAAGGCGCGGGCCAGCTCCGCCGTCGGCGGGTCGTCGAGGTCGGCCCGGAGGTGGGGAAAGTTGACCCGCTCCTCGGCCGCGGTGTGGAGGTCGATGCCGCGGTCGCAGGGCAGGATCACCGTGTGCAGCAGGCGCCGCGCCAGCCGCCCTCCGGCCGGGCCGGCGGCCCGGCCGGGGAAGGAACGGTTGAGGTCGCCGTCCTCCGCCAGCTCGCGGCGCCGGGCGAGGTAGGCCGGCAGGTTGCACACCGGCACCGCCAGCAGGGTTCCGGCGAGCACCTCCGGGTCGATCCCGGCGAGCAGCTCGTGGACCACCGCCACGCCGTTGACCTCGTCGCCGTGCACCGCGGCGGTGACGAACAGCGACGGACCGGGCCGTGCCCCGCGCACGGCGACCAGCGGCAGGGCGAGGTCCGCGGCGTCCGCCGCGCCGGGGCCGCCACCCTGGAGCGTGAGCTCCACGCGGCGGCCGGGCGCGACGTGGGTGCCGTCGACCTCCAGCTCACCCCAGGCCAGGGGGGCACCTCCTGCAGCGGCCGATGTAATCCTTACCGGTGATCATCTCGGGCCCGGCGCCACGAGGACGAGGACGACCCGCCTCGCCCCAGGCGGAGATTCGGCGGCGTCCCCGGGGGCCGGGGGGAATGGGCAATCCTGGCATCGCGGTTGCAGGAGGCAGTGGACAGCAACGAGGATCAAGGGGGAGGTTCCCGACCTACCGGATTTTAGCCCACCGACAAAAGGACACGCGCAAGCAAGGTCCTCCCGTCACCATAGAGCCAACCCAATCCCCTAGATACAGGGGTAGAACCACAAACCCAACCTCCAAAGCGGAACCTCCCCCTCTCGTACCCCCGCCGGTCCCGGCGGGCAGCAGCACCCCGAACACGACACGGCACGATCCTCCCGGCGGCCCAGGCCGCAAGGGAGGTCTGCGCCTGTTTGCCGGAACCGCCACCGGCAGCCTTCGGCCCTGGCGCGTCAGTCTGACACCTGCCGCGGCACGGCAGGCCGTCTTGACGCGGTGCGGCAAGCGTCTCGCCTGCCGTCACGGAGGCCGGTGCGACGCTAGACTCGTTCTCATGTCCGCTCGCTCGACCTCGCCTACCGACATCGCCTCCGCCACCCCCGCGGCGCTGCTCGCCTGGTTCGACGCCCACCGCCGGGAGCTGCCGTGGCGCCGCGACCGCGACGCCTACCGCATCTGGGTCTCCGAGGTGATGCTGCAGCAGACCCCCGTCGAGGCGGTGCTGCCCTACTACGAGCGCTTCCTGGCTCGTTTTCCGGACGTCGCGGCGCTGGCCGCCGCGCCGGTCGAGGAGGTGCTGACGCTGTGGTCGGGCCTCGGCTACTACCGGCGCGCCCGCCAGCTCCACGCGGCGGCCCGTCGGATCGCCGAGGCCGGCGGTTTCCCGCGGACAGTGGAGGGCCTGCGGGCGCTGCCGGGGATCGGCGAGTACACGGCGGCGGCGGTGGCGAGCCAGGCGTTCGGCGTCGTCGTCCCGGTGCTCGATGGCAACGTGGAGCGGGTGCTGGCGCGGCGCCTCGCCGCCGACGGCGACCCGAAGGCCGCCCCGGTGCGCCGGCGGCTGCGCGCCGCGGCGGCGGCGCTGCTCGACCCGCACCGTCCCGGCGATTCCAACCAGGCGCTGATGGAGCTGGGCGCCACCCTCTGCGTGCCGAGGCGACCGCGCTGTCTGCTGTGCCCCCTGCGCGAGAGCGACGGCGGCGGCCGCTGCGCCGGCTTCGTGGCCGGCGACCCGGAGCGCTACCCGCCGCCGCGGCGCCGCCGCGCGACGCAGCGCCAGCGCCGGGTGGCGGCTCTGGTGGTGCGCGACGGTTCGGTGCTGCTCTTCCGCCGGCCGGAGGACAGCGAGCTGCTGGCCGGCACCTGGGAGCTGCCGTGGGTCGAGGTGGACGGCGGCGAGGAGCCGGCGGCGCCGACCGGTGGTGGCGGGAGAGGCGCGGATGCCGCCAGCGGCGAGGTCGCCGCCGGCCTGGCGCGACGGTACGGCGGCCGGTGGCACCTCGGAGCGGCCCTCGGTCGGGTGCGCCACGGCATCACCTACCGGGCGATCGAGCTGGAGGTGCGGCGGGCGGAGGTGAGCGGCGGCGGCGTGGCCGAGGAAGGGGACCCGGTGCCGGGCTGGTTCGCACCGGAGCGCCTGGCGAGCCTGCCGCTGTCGTCGCTGGTCGGCAAGGCGCTGCGGACGGCGGGGGCGCTGTCGTTCGCGGCGAATCCCGGGGCCGGCTGACCGCCGAGCTCTGGGCACCTCGAGGGCTGGTCCTGGGGCGCCGCGTGAACGCCGGGGCAGAGACCGGGTGCGATCCGGGAAGGGGCCGGCCCGATCCTCCGGCCCGAGCCGGGATCAGCGCGGGGGGGTGGCCGGCGGGTGCTCCACGCCCCACTGGCCGCCGGAGATGATGAACCAGCCCACCAGCTTGTCGTCGAGCTCGCGCAGCCGGCGGGCGATCAGCGAGCACAGCAGCTTGAGCAGCCGCAGCGACGAGACCTTCTTGATGTCGAGGATGCCCGCCAGCACCTCGCGGGGGATCGCCAGCACCACGGCGCCGCCGGCGTCGGCCTTGGCGTCGGCCGAGCGCGGCTTGCCGTCGATCAGCGCCATCTCCCCGAAATAGTCGCCCCGCTCCAGGAAGGCCAGGGCCTCCTCGCCGGCGCCGGGGATGAACTTGCTGATCATCACCCGCCCCTCGAGCACCACGTACATCGCGTCGCCGGCGTCGCCGTCGCGGAAGATCAGCTCGTCGCCGGCCAGCTTGCGCTCCCGCGACAGCGAGGCGAGGAAGTTGATCTCCAGACTGGACAGGCGCTGCTCCTCGAACAGCTTGCGCTTGTCCGACAGCCCCACCCGGAAGCCGGCGACGGCGACCGCCGGCGCGGTGGGCTCGACCACCGGCGGCGGGCCGGCGGCGCCGAAGAAGCGGGTGAGCCGATCGTTGGTGCCGCGCAGCTTGCCGGACAGGCCCTTCCAGAACGCCCAATAGAGCGCGAGATGAAGCGCCAGGTCCTCCTCCACCAGGGCCCGCAGAGCCACCGGGTTGAAGGCCAGGAGCTGGCTCTCGGCGGCGGTGACCACGTCGCCGGAGCGTTCGCCGCCGTCGATGAAGCAGGTCTCGCCGAAGATCTCGCCGGCGCCGACCCGGGCCAGCTCGAACGAGCCGTAGCCCGTCTGGCGCTGGATCACCACCTCGCCGCTCTCGATGGCGTAGGCCTCCTGCGTCGGGTCGCCCTGGCGCAGCACCTCGACGCCGGCCGGAAAGCGGCTGCGCGACAGCGCGGGAGCGAGCTGCTCGAGCTGCTCGTCGCTGAAGTGGGAGAAGCTCTCCCACGGACGGAGGACGGTGGCCAGGGTCAAGACGGTCCGATTCTACAGGCTCGGCTCAGATCGGGATCTCGAGCTGGGCCGGGCGCAGCCGTTCGAGGACCGCCGCCTCCACCGCGTCGAGCCAGCCGGCCCGGCCGTCCGGGTCGAGGCGGAACGAGTCGAGGCCGCGGGCGGCGATTTCGCGCTCCAGCCGTTGGTCCACCGCCCGCTGGTAGGCCGGATCGGCGGCGCGGATGCCGTCGGGAAAGGGCTCGGCCACCACCGGCACGTGGATCAGCAGGTCGTAGGTCGCCATCCAGGCGTCGACCAGGGCGTCGAGGGCGGCCGGCGGCGGCGCGGCGAGCAGCAGGTAGACGTGGTTGTCGAGAGCGCTGCGGTCGCACACCACCACCGGGTAGCGGTGCTGGGCCAGGATCTCCTCGGCGATCTGCGTGTGCAGGATCCACGATTCCGAGGCCAGCGAGGTCTCCTCGTTGATCGGCAGCGGACAGCGCCGCGCCACCTCGTGCACCACCTCGACGGGGAAGTCGCGCGCCTTGAGCCGCGCCGCCAGCCCGTAGCACAGCGTCGTCTTGCCGACCCCGTGGCTGCCGATGAAGGCGATCTTCAGGCGCTCGGGGCTGCTGGGAGAAAGACCGGGCGGCACGCGGAGGAGCGTATCAGCGGCCGCCCGCCGGGCCGCTGTCGGCGCAGGCGGCGGCCAGCAGCTCCAGGGCCTGGTCGAGGCGGCGCTCGGAGATGCCGAGGGGCGGCACCACCTGGGCCACCCGCCCCTGCGGGCCGCCGGCCAGCAGGAGGACGCCGCGGGCCCGGGCCGCCACCACCAGCCGAGAGGCGGCCTCGCGCCCGGTCATCTCGATTCCCCACAGCAGGCCGCGCCCGCGCACTGCGGCGACGGCGGGGAAGCGGCGCGGCCAGTCGCCGAGCTGCCGGCGCACCCGGGGCTCGAGGCGGCGGGCGCGCTCGACGAGGCGGTCGGCCGCCAGCACGTCGAGCACCGCCAGGGCGGCGGCGCAGGACAGCGGGTTGGCGAGGAAGGTCGAGGTGTGGAGCGCCTCGCCCGGGCAACGCCAGGCGGCGAGCCGCCGGGCCGGAGCGAGGACGGCGGCGATCGGCAGACCGCCGCCGAGAGCCTTGCCGCAGACCAGCAGATCCGGGCGCACTCCCTCGGCTTCCACCGCGAAGAGGTGGCCGGTGCGGCCGAAGCCGGTGAACACCTCGTCGGCGACCAGCAGCGTTCCGGCGCGGCGGCAGGCCGCCGCCACCTCGGCGAGCCAGCCGGCGGGCGGGAACACCACCCCCTCGCGGCCGACCACCGGCTCCACCACCACGCAGGCGACGTCGCCGCCGGCGAGCGCCGCCGCCAGCTCGGACGCCGGGCCGCCGTGGGCGAGCCGGTGCACCCGCGCGTGAAGATGGGCGGCGAACGGGTCGCGGAACTCCGCTCGGGTGGTGAGCGACAGGGCGCCGAAGGTGAGGCCGTGGTAGGCGGGAGCGAAGGCGGCGACGGCGGGGCGGCCGGTGGCCAGGATCGCCGTCTTCACCGCGATCTCCACGGCCTCGGCGCCGGAGGTCGCGAAGTACACCTGCGCCGGCTCGCCCGGCTCGCCCACCGGGGCGAGGGCCGTCAGGCGCTCGCCCAGCGCGACGCGCAGCGGGTGGGCGTGGACGTCGCCGAGGCCGTGCAGCAGGCGGCCGGCCTGGCGGCGCACCGCGGCGACCACCCGCGGGTGGCGGTGGCCGATCGCGGCCACGCCGAAGCCGGAGGTGAGATCGAGGTAACGGTTGCCATCGACGTCCAGGACGTTGGCGCCGCGAGCCTCCTGCCACAGCAGGTTCGGGGCGTCGCCGGCGAGGGTGTTGACACCCGGCGCCTCGGCGGCGGCGAGGCGCCGCGACAGGGCGCGGGCGCGGGGGCCGGGGGGCGGGGTGAGGATGCGCGGCGGCAGGTCGCCGGAGCGCAGGCGGTGGCGACCCGCCTTCGCAGCGTCCGAGATGGCTTCGGCGCCGCGTTGCCTCACTGCCTGCGTTGCCTCACCGCCTGCGTTGCCTCACCGCCTGCGTTGCCTCAACCGGGGCGGCCTCACAGCTCGCGGCGGCCGGCCAGCGACCGGCCCAGGGTGGCCTCGTCGGTGTACTCGATGTCGCCGCCCACCGGCATGCCGAAGGCGAGGCGCGTCACCCGCGGTCCCCGCGACTTGACGACGCGAGCGAGGTAGAGGGCCGTGGCCTCGCCCTCGACGTTCGGGTTGGTGGCGAGGACCACCTCGTCGATCCCCTCGAGGCGGCGCAGCAGGCCGGCGACGTCGATCTCGTCGGGGCCGATGCCGCGGTGGGGGCGCAGGGCCCCGAGCAGCACGTGGTAGAGGCCGTGGTACTCGCCGGTGCGCTCCAGCGGCTCGATGTTGAACGGCTCCTCGACGACGCAGATGCGGGTGCGGTCGCGCTGCGGATCGGAGCAGATGGGGCAGGGATCCTCGGCGGTGATGGCGTTGCACACCGAGCAGTGGAACAGGCGCTCCTTCACCTCGACCAGCGCCTCGGCCAGGGCCACCACCTCCTCCTTCGGCACCTTGAGCAGGTGGTGGGCCAGGCGGGTGGCCGTCTTCGGGCCGACGGAGGGCAGGCGGGCGAGCTCGCCGACCAGGCGGGCCAGCGGATCCCGGGCGCGGGAAGCGCCGGAGTGGGGGTTGCCGGGCGGGATGGGCGGCGTCCTCGGATTCGGAGCGGGGCCGGATCAGAACAGGTTGGGCATCGAGGCGGCCATCGAGCCGACCTTGCCCTGCAGCGTCTCGTCGACCCGGCGGGTGGCCTCGTTGAAGGCGGCGACCAGCAGGTCCTCCAGCATCGAGGGGTCCTCGCGGTCGAGGGCCTCCGGGTCCACCTTCACCGCCAGCACCTGCTTGTGCCCGGTCATCTTCACGGTCACCATGCCGCCGCCCACGGAGGCCTCGATCACGGTCTCCGCCAGCTCGCGCTGCAGCCGGTCCTGCATCTCCTGGGCTTGCTTCATCAACTGCCGGATGCTGCTCATCAGTCGTCCCTCTCTTCCACGGTCGCGATGGTTCCGCCGAACAGCTCGAGCACCGTCTGCACGGTGGGATGCTCCAGGACCTCCGGGCCGGGCTGCGCCTCGTCGCCGCCGGCCGCGAGCTCGTCCTCCTCCGGGGAGGCGCCGTCGCCGTCGGGGGCGAGGCGGCCGGCGCGGGCCACCCAGCGGGCCGCCGGCCCCCAGGTGCGGCGCACCGCCTGGTCCAGGATCTCACGGTTGGCCGGATTCTCCAGCCGGCTCCTCAACACCTGGTCGCCGGCGTCGTGGAGGACCACGAGCCCGCCGTCCTCGAAGGCGAGCTCCGCATGGTCGAGGTAGGCGGCCAGCGGCTGCTTGGCGCGGCGCACCTCGTCGACGAAGGCGGCCAGGGCGCCCGCGGCATCGGTCGCCTCGCCGCGGGAGCCGTTCGCCGCCGGCCCCTCCTTCGTGGAGCGGGCAGGGCCGGGTCCCGCGTCCCGGCGGCGGTCGTCCGGCTCGTCGAGGCCGCCGGTGCCGGCGGCAGAGGGGGCGTCGAGCCCGTCGAACACCGGGTCGCCGGCCTGCGCTCGCACGTGCTCCGGCTCGTCGGAGGGCGGCTCGGCGGGGGGAGGGCTGGTCGGGGACCGACGGATCTCGGAGCGGTCGGCGGAGGCCGCGTCGGCGGCGGCCGTCGTTGACGGGTCGGCGGCGGCCTGGACCCGGGAGTCGCCGCCGGGGCCCGTGCGGGCACCCGGGCCGGCATCCGCGGAGCCATCCGCCGGCGTTTCGGAGGCCGTCGAACCGTTGCCGCCCGGGGCCTCGCCGGTCGCGCCGCTCCCGTTTTCGGCTCCGGCCGACTCGCCGCTCGCC
>DATACC010000004.1:0-8618 GCA_036259255.1 Thermoanaerobaculia bacterium
GCCCGCCAGCGGGTCCGGGGCAGCCCCCGGCACGGCGGACGCCGGGGCCGGGGACGCCGAGGCCGGGGACGCCGGGGCCCAGCCGTCCTGGGAGACCAACCGGCTGCTCGCCCGGCTCGGACTGCGGGTGCTGCCCCACGCACCATGCCGCCCCGGGTGCCCGGCGAGCCGCGAGCTGGCCCACGGCCTGGTCGCCCTCGGCGAGGCGGCGGTGCCGCAGGAAACGGCGTGGCTGCGGGAGATCCTCTCGTGGCCGATGGCCGGCTCCGCCCTCCACGGCATCTGGGAGGTGAAGACGCCGGTGCTCAAGCTCCTCGCCGACGCCGAGTGGACGGCCGCGCCGCGGATCGCGACGCACCCGGGAACCGCCTTCCCCGCCGAGGGCGCCCGCGGCGTGCGTTTCCCCTTCGACACCTCGCGGCTGACGCGCCTCGGCAGGGCCGGGACGCGACGGCAACCGGTGAGCTGACCGGCAAGGAGGCCGACGATGCAGATCGATTGGTCACGAATCGCGCGACCCCAGGACGACGGTTACGACACGGAGGTGGCGCTGGCGCTGCGCCCGCCGCCGCGGCAGGCGGACCCCGGCGTCCCGACCGGCCGGCGCATCTTCGACGGCGCCGTCGAGGTGCGCGAGCTCGCCGGTCCCTATGCCGCCCTGGAAGGGTTCGCCGCCGCGCCACCGGACAGCCCGGAGATCGACGTCGCCGAGCACCTCGTCGCGCACTGGCCGGCCGTGTACCGGCAGTTCCAGGAGCTGGTCCGGGTGATCTACCCGATGCGCGCCGAGAACTGGCCGCGGCAGACCGGTACCGTCAAGGGTTCGGCGAGCCACGCCTTCGAGAGCCACCTCGGCACCTTGTGTGCCACCGTCGCCGATCCGGTAGGCCTGGCCCAGGCCCTGGTCCACGAGCTGGGCCACACCAAGCTGCGCTGCCTCGGCGTCTGGCTGGAGTCCGCCGACCGCCTGATCACCAACGACCCGGGGGAGCGGTTCGAAAGCCCGGTGCGCAAGGACGAGCCCCGGCCGATGACCGCCGTTCTCCACGCCGAGTACTCCTTCACCTACCTCACCCACCTCGACCTCGTGCTGCTCGAGGCCTGCGGCGAGCCGGAGCTGCGCCGGCACGTGCTCGCGCTGCTCGAGCGCAACGTGCCGCGCATCGCCGAAGGGTTCGACACGGTGCGCCGCCACGTGCGGGTGGACGCCGACGGCCGCCGCTTCGTCGACTCCTTCCTCGCCTGGGCCGAGGCCACCATCCGCTCCGGCGAGCGGCGGCTCGCCGCGGCGGCCTGAGCGACGGCCGCACGCCCGGCGGTGCGGGCACGCGCCACGGGGAGCGCCGGCACCGCCGGCCTGAAGCGAATGCCTCACCAAGCATCGGCGCGTTTGTCAGACCCTTCCCGTCGGCCCTAGAGTCGTACCGCCACCGCTGCGGGTGGTGATCTTCGACTGCCGTCTGGAGGGATGTCCATGGGTCCGCGCTGCTTCGCCCGCCTGCTCGTCTGCCTTCTCGTCGCCAGCACTCCGGTGCCGGCCGCCGCCACGCCGGCCACCGAACCGCTGCGGCAGTTCTGGAACGCCACCTACGGCGCCGGCACCGCCGAGGGGCTGCTGCCGCCCTCCACCCTGGAGCGCACGCTGCTCGCCAAGGCGAGGCCCGACGAGTGCTACGCCGGCCTCGGCGAGGTGCCGCACCCGGCGCTGCAGCCCGACGGCACCTGCGACCCGGCCGAGGTCGACGGCACGCCGGCGGTGCCGAAGGTCAACGAGGCCTACGTGTGGGGCCTCGCGCTGGCGGGACCGCGGCTGTGGATCGGCACCGTCGCCAACACCCACTGCCTGGTGCTCGGCGGCTTCCTCGGCGCCTCGTTGCCGCACGACAACACCTCCTGGGCCTGCGAGTTCGGCACCAGCCCGCTGGCGGGGCCGCCCTTCGACCTGCCGGACGCCGTCGGCGACTTCCGGCCGCCGAAGATCTACAGCTACAACCTGCTCACCGGCGCGCTGGAGGACCGCTCCCCGGCGCTCGCCAGCCACCCGGCCGAGGCCGCCCTGTTGCGCGCCACCCTCGGCCTGCGCTCGGCCGGCACCCACGACGGCGTGGTGTTCCTGGCCGGCCCGGCGCTGTCGGCCGGCGGTGGCATCAACGTCTTCGCCTACCGCGCCGACACCGGCGCCTTCCTCGGCGCCCGGCAGCTCGCCGCCTACGACGACATTCGCACCTGGGTGGTGGCCGGCGGCGTGCTCTACGCCGGCGTCGGCGACGCCGCCGGCGGCACGGTGCTGCGCTGGGTCGGCTCGGTGGCCGATCCCTTCCAGTTCCAGGAGGTCGGCCAGCTCCCCACGGAAGCCGCCAACCTGGCCGAGCACGAGGGGCGCCTGTTCGTCACCACCTGGCCGCGCCTGACCGGCGGAACGCCGCAGGTGGCGGGCCTCTACATGAGCGCGCCGCTGCCCCCGGGGGGCCTGGTCGCCGACGATCCGTGGACGGAGGTGTTCCTGTTCTCCGACTACGAGATCGACCCGGTGACCGCCGCCACCTACGGCGGGGGCGCGCTGGCCTCCTTCGACGGCCACCTGTGGTTCGGCACCATGCACGTGCCCTTCCTGTCCACGGTGGCGGCGGTCACCATCCTCGGTGCCGAGGGGCTCGACGGCGGCGACGACGTGCTCGACCCGGAGGACCTGCTGGCGGTGGCGCTCGGCACCTACCGGCCGATCAGCATCTTCCGCGGCCGGGGCTTCGGCACGGCGGACGAAGCGATCGACCTCGTCTACGGTCTGCCCTACCTGCCGCGCTACGACCCCTTCGCCGAGACCTACACCTGGGCCCCGGACGCCGACCACGAGCAGGGCATGGTGGCCGCGGGCTGGGCGGCGGATCCGCTGCCGACCCAGGGGCTGTCCGGCTTCGGCAACTTCTTCAACGTCTACACCTGGGCGATGGCGGTGCACGACGGCCAGCTCTTCACCGGCACCTTCGATTGGAGCTACCTGCTGGGCCAGCTCTTCGTGGACCTGCTGCTCGGCGAGGTGGTGGCCGACCTGCCGCAGCCGATCTCGGCCGATCTGCCGCCGTTCGCCGAGGCCCTCGACCTGCCGATCTTTCCCGGCGCCGACCTGTGGCGCGTCGCCGAGGCCGACGCGGCCTGGCAGCCCGAGTCCCTCGACGGTCTCGGCAACATCGCCAACTACGGCGTGCGCACGATGGTCGCCGGCGCGGACCTGTTCGTCGGCAGCGCCAACCCGATGAACCTGCTCACCGACCTCGAGGACCCGCTGCCGGAAGGCGGCTGGGAGCTGCTGTGCCTCGGCGAGTGCACCTTCGCGGCGCCGGAGGTGGTGGCCTCGAAGGAGGCGCGCGGCACGCTGCGCCGGGGCGCCACGGCGTTGTTCGACATCTCGGTGACCAACACCGGGTTGTTCCCGGTGCCGGACGGGGAGGGCCCGGAGGTGGAGGACGTGCTGCCCGCCGGCCTCACGCTGGTCGGTGCCACGGCGGACGCGGGCGAGGTCACCCTCGACCTGCCGGCCAACACGGTGCGCTGGAACGGCGTGCTCGAACCGGGGCAGACGGTGATCCTCACGGTCGAGGTGGTGATCGACGCCGACGCCCCGGCGGGGCTGGTCAACCGCGCCGTGGTGCTCGCCGACAGCGACTCCGACGGCAGCGCGGAGACCGAGCTCGCGCCGGAGGCGGAGGTGGTGTTCGCGCCGGTCGTGCTCGAGGTGCCGACGCTGGGGGAGGTCGGGTTCGGGGTGCTGGTGCTGCTGTTGGCGGCCGCGGGGCTCGTGGCGCTGCGCCGGGTCGGCTAGACGCCGGCCCGGCAGCGGCAGCGGGCGCGCCGTTCGCCCGGAGGCTGGACGTCAAGGCCGCGCACGGCCACTGCTCCGCCGAAACAGCTTGAAGCGGCGGGTCGACAGCCGCCGGTCCACGCGCAGCCCGTGCCCTTCGACCTCGCGGACCAGCTCCGTGGCGCGGACCGCGCCGAGAATCTCGGGATGCACCTCCACCAGCAGCCTGTCGAGGGCCTCGTAGGGAATGGCCGGCAGCAGGTGATCCTCGGCGCCCTCGACGTCCATCACCAGCACCGTCGGACGCAGGCGCAGGATCTCGCGCCGCAGGTCCACCCGCGGCACGGGGATGCGCTGCCGCGACGTGGGCCGATGGTGGCCCGACGAGGAGTAGAGCTCGGAGTTCAGGTACAGCCGCCCCGTGCCGCCGGTCAGATCCGCCAGCGCGTGCACCAGCGTGGGGGCCACGCCGTTGAGGGCGAAGTTCTCGCGGATGATCGGCAGGAGGTGCGGGTTCGCCTCGTAGGTGGTCACCCGCTCGGACCCGACGCGCAGCGCCGCCATCGCCGCGAGCAGCCCCATGCCGGTGCCGACTTCCAGCACGACGTCTCCGGACCGGAGGCAGCAGGACAGCGCGAGCGCTTCGCCGCGCTCGAAGCGCTCTGCCACGATATCCCGGTAGACGCTCGGGGAGAGCCGCTCGTCGGTGAGCAGCCGGACTCCGAACAGCTTCACCGACGGCGGGGGCCGCACCCGCCGCAGCCACGATCGCGGATAGCGCGCCAGGTCATGGGCGGACCGGCGAAGCTGGTACGCGAGGGAGACCATCGAGGAGTCGGAAGTATGGCATGGTGCCGCCCCGGAGCCCGTACCGCCCGCGCCGGCCCCCGTCAAGGGCCGGTGCGCGCCGCGCCGGCAACGCCCCGCACGCCGTCGCCGGCTCGCTGCCGAGAACCCTCACACCGACAGCAGGCGGTCGAAGAACGCGCGGTAGCGCTGCAGGGTGAGGCGCAGGTCCTCGGTGGAGACCTCCTCGCCGCGGCTCCACACCGCCTCGAGTTGCACGCGGTCGCGCTCGAACAGGTCGTGCAGCGAGCCGATGGTGTCGCGCACCAGCCGGTCCGCCTCGGTCACCGCGTGGCGCGGATCGTCGATGAAGGTGCCCTGCAGGCCGTCCCAGCGGGCGTGCAGGCGGCGACGCTCCTCGTCGGAGAACAGCGCCGGACCCTGGCCCGGCGGGGTGACGCGGGAGTCGACCGCGGCCGAGCCGGTCCGTGGCCGACCCTCCGGCGCCGGGGCGGCGAAATCCGGCGCCACGGCTTCGTCACGGCGGTCGGCCCCCAGCGTGGTGGCCGTGCCGCGCTGGGGACTGAGGGTCTCGTCGCGCTCCCCGGCCGGCGCCCCGGCGTTCCTGGTGTCGTTCATCATGCGATCTCCCGGGCCGGTTCGTCGTGCCCCTCGGTGCCCAGCAGGTGCTGGAACAGGTTGCGGTAGTGGACCATCGCCTGACGCAGGTCTTCGGTGGTCGCCTCGCCGCGCCGATTGCGGCCGGCGATGGCCAGGGCCTGGCGGTACTCGCGTACCTCGGCGGGATACTCGACGCTGAGGTCCGCCTGGCGCTGCCGGTAGTCCTCGTCGGGGTAGCCACGGGCGCGCATCACCTCGGAGATCAGCCCATCGGCCTCGGCCACCGCCTCGCTCGGCTGATCGACGAAGCGGCTCTGCAGCGCCCGCCAGCGGGTGTCGAACCGCTCGCGCTCGGCGCCGTCGAGCTCGCGCAGGTCGAGGCTGCGCACCCGCTTCTCGCGCCCCTCGAGGTCCGCCTCCGCCCTCCGGCGATCCCCGGTCGAGCGGACGGCGTGGTCGTACTCGGGTCCGAAGCGCTGGCGCAGACGGCGCCGGCGCGCACCGCGCCAGAGCAGGACGGCAAGCAGCCCCAGCACGACGACGGCGACCAGGGCGATGAGGATGACGGCGGTGTCGTTCATGGTGGCTCCTCCTGGATCGGGCAGCCCGGCGAAAGACCGGAGCGCCTCTGGCCACGATCACGGCAAGGAGCGTGCCGGCTCCGCCGCCGCACTCCCCGCGCCGGGCCGCTCCTATAATTCGCCTGCCACCGAACCGATCCGGGAGAAACCATGACCGCACCCAGAAACAGCCCGTTCCTGCGTTGCCTGGCCGCCTTCGCGGCGGCCTTCCTGCTGCTGATGGCGCCGGCCTGTGCCCGCGACGCCGCCGATCCCGCCGAGGAGGGCGCCGAAACCGGCACCGGCGAGACCCGCGGCGAGGCCGCCGCGCCCCTCGAAGCGGGCGAGATCCAGCTCGCCGGCGACACCTTCCACCCGGGCCAGGCGATGGTGGTGCGTTTCCGTCTCGAGCAGCCGGCGCCCCAGGGCGCCTGGCTCGGCCTCATCCCGGCCGACGTCACCGCCACCGACGAGCCGAGCAACGACGCCGCCGACGTCACCTGGACCTCCCTGCCGGAGGACACCACCCAGGGCACCGTGGAACTGGAGGCCCAGCGCCCGGGCCGCTACCGCGTGCGCCTGTTCTCCGCCGACGACGAGAGCGGCGAAATGCTCTCGGAGACGCCGATCTTCGAAGTCACCCCGTGGGCCCGCGGCGACGAAGCACGGGGGCCGCGCCTCGTCCTGCGGCGCGATGGCGAGGAGCTGACCGGAGCGGTGCCGCTGGAGGCCGAGTACGCGGTGGCCTTCGAGTTGCCGCAGGAGCTTCCGGAGAGCGCCTGGATCGGCATCGTGCCGGTCACCGTCGAGTCGATGTCGGAGGAGGCCAACGACGCCGAGGACGTGGACTGGGCCCAGGTCCAGGGCACCTCGGGCCAGGTGAAGTTCATCGCCGCCGAGCCGGGCGAGTACGTCGCTCGCCTGTTCCCGTGCGACAGTGCCCACTGCGAGGGAGTGGCCGAGGCCGGCCCGTTCCGCATCGGCGGCTGAGCCGGGACCGGGAAGGAAATCCGGCGCCCCGGGCTCGCGTGAGCTCCGGGGCGCCGGCGGCACCGCGACCGATGCCGCCTACTGGCAGGTGGCGAAGGCGTCGGTGTCCTGGATGGCGCGGAACGCCCGACCCATCGGGTTCAGGTAGTTGCGCACCTGTCCCGTGGCGGTGTCGGTGACCGTCAACAGGACCTCGACGTTCGTCAAGCCGGAGGCGAAGACCCAGTAGCGATCGAACCCGGCGCAGCCATCGAGCACCTTGACGGTCAGCTCCACGTTGTCCTCGTCGAAGAACCAGAAGGTCCCCGAGTCGGCGCTCAACGCCTGCGGAGTGGCGACGCCCTGCTCGCCGTCGTTGGTGCGCCAGGAGGCCTGCACCGCGAAGCGGCCGCCCTGCAGGCACAGGTGGCCGGCCGCCGGGTCGCAGGTCTGGGCACCGTCGAGGGGCCGCAGGTAGTTGTAGAACACGTGCTCCGCCAGGGCGTAGCCGCTGCGGAGCCCCAGCACGTTGTCGTACTGCCAGTGGATGCCGCCGTAGATGCGGCTCTGCCCCGCCTCCTCGGCCGCCTCGGTGAAGCTGTCGAAGTGGCGCAGGGCACCGGGGACACCGTCGGAGCCCACGGTAAAGGCGATGTCGTCGCGGCCGAAGAAGAGCGCCGCCAGGCGGCCGCTCGAGCCGCTGAACGAGCTGTGGCCGGAGGTGTAGGCCGGGAACGGCGGGGTGGTGATGTAGCTCACCCAGCTCGGGTCCGGCGAGGTCGCCGGGTTGCCGTCGGCGTCGGCGAGCTGGATCCCGGTCACCGGCCGCCAGTGGTCGTAGTAGAACTTGTGGTCCCAGGCGACGATGGCCGCGTCGGCCACCGCCAGCCCGTGGAGCGCGAACAGGCGGGCGTTCTCCACCAGCGACAGCCCCTGCTCGGCCGAAACGATCTGCAGGATCTCGTTCCAGTGTCCGGGCGGGGTGTTGGTGCCGGCGCCGTCGTCCCAGAACCGGGCGATCTCCGACTGGTCCGCGGTGCGCTCGGTGCTGTCGACGCCGCCGAGGCGATAGACCTCGTCGAAGGCGGCAGCGTACTCGGCGCTGGTCAGCGGCGGCGGCGAGGGCTCGCGGAACTGGCTGCCGGACTGCATCGTCCACGGCCGGACGCCGCCCCAGTGGGGCAGCAGGGCCGGCACGAACCCGGGCCCGGTCTCGACCCACCACCCGGAGCCTTGCGGCGCGGCGTAGTCGCGCACGTCGTTCTCGCCGTCGTCGGCGCGCATCGCCAGGATGCGCACGGCGACCTGCAGGCCCCACGCGGCGCCCTCGCTGATCGCCGGCGGCAGCGTGCCCACCGGCACCACGGCGCGGTAGGCGGCGTCGAGCTGGGCCTTGCGCGACGGGTAAAGGGTGACGAGCACGTGGTGGGCGGCGGCCGCCGCGGCGGCCTCCGGCGAGGCGCCGGCGGGCGCTGCTCCGTGCTCGGCATAGCTCTCGTAGCCGCCGGTGATGCCCACCACCGCGTCGTAGGCGGCGACGTTCATCAGCGCCATGGCACGGGAGGCGTAGGGCGGGTTGGTCTTCTCGGCGCGGATGGCGTCGATCAGCAGGGCGTTCCAGTCGAGCACGACGTCGGCCCGGACGGGCAGCGCCGCGCAGAGGGCCAGCAGGAGGACGAGGGTGCAGCTCAGCTTGCGCATCGGGTGAGATCCCCATGGAGCGTGGCGAGCCCAAAGAAGCTCGCGCATCGAACGATCGGCCTCGCCACCAGGAAGGACGGCGCCGAGGCCCACGACGGCAATGTGGCGCCAGGGAGGCGACCACCACAACCAGGGTGCCGTCAACGGCCGATACGGGGACGGAAGGGGGGGGGGGGGGGGGG
>DATACC010000005.1:0-12131 GCA_036259255.1 Thermoanaerobaculia bacterium
GCCCGCGGGGAGAGGGGCCAGCGGGCCCCCGACCCGGCGCGAGAGCACCTGGCGTCCCGCTGGCTGCAGCGAGCGGGGCTCACGCCGGAGGGACTCGGGGTCCTGCAGCGACGGTACGCCCAGGAGGTGGCGTTCGCCGACGGCGAGGTGGGCCGTCTGCTGGCGCTGCTGGATCGCGGCAGCCTCGCCGGTCGCACGGCCGTGGCGGTGACGGCGGACCACGGGGAGTCGTTCCTGGAGCACGGCCACCTGCGCCACTGCCGATCGCTCCACGAGGAGGAGGTGCGGGTGCCGCTGATGCTGCGTCTGCCGGCGGGCGCCGCCGGGCGCGGAGGACGGCGGATCGCCGCGCCGGTGACGCTGCTCGACGTCGCCCCGACCCTGCTGGAGCTGGCCGGCGCGGCACCGCGCTCGCTGCGCGGGGTCGAGGGCAGCAGCCTTCTCGGGCGGCTCGACCCGGCCCACCGGCCGGCGACCCGGCCGGCGGCCCCGCCGGTGGTCGCCGTCGCCGGCACCTGGAGCGCGGTCGTCGCCGGGCGCCACAAGCTGCTGCGCGACGCGGCGGGCGGCGAGACCCGCCTCTACGACCTGGCCGCCGACCCCGCCGAGCTGCACGACCTCGCCGCGGAGCGCCCGCAGCTCACCGAGCGCCTCGAGCGCCGGCTGCAGCCGACCTCCCCGGCGGCCGCGGCCCACCTGCAGCGCCTCCAGGCCCTCGGCTACCTGCGCTGAGCCGTCCGGCCCCGTCCTCTCCCGGCCTCGCTCGTCGCGGCGACGCCGCTCTCCGGCAGGCACGTCGGCCCTGCCCGCCGCCGGCGGCTCAGGCGAGCCGCTGCTTCATCCAGTTGACCAGGCCGCCCTGGCGCAGGACCTCGAGCTGGCGCGGCGACAGGGAGTGCTCCAGGCGCAGGTCCTCTCCACGGGTGCGGTTGTGGGCCGTCACCGGCTCGCCCTCCGCCAGCGCGCTGCCGAGCCCCTCGAGCACCAGCACGTCGCCCTGCTCCACGCGCTGGCGGTCGGCCCGATCGACGAAAGTCAACGGCAGCACGCCGAAGTTCACCAGGTTCTGCTCGTGGATGCGGGCGAACCCCTCCGCCACCACGCAGCGCAGGCCGAGATAGCGCGGCGCCAGCGCCGCGTGCTCGCGCGACGAGCCCTGGCCGTAGTTGCGGCCACCGACCACCGCGTGCCCGTCCCCCGTCTCGCGCGCCGCCATCGCCCGGTCGTGGTAGGTCGCGTCGATCGCCTCGAAGCAGAACTCGCTGATCCTGGCGATGTTGCTGCGCCACGGCAGCACCCGCGAACCGGCCGGCATGATCTCGTCGGTGGAGACGTCGTCCCCCACCGCCAGCAGCACCTCCAGCTCCAGGCGCTCCGGCAGGGCCTCGAGCTGCGGCAGGGCGGCGATGTTCGGGCCCTTGCGCAGCTCGACGCCGCGCGCCTCCTCCGGCGGTGCCGGCGGCACCAGCGTGTCGGTGACCAGGATCGGCTGCGCCGGCTCGTCGACCCGCGGCGCCTCGATGCCGAAGCGTTCGGTCAGCGTGCGCGGGTCGGTGATCTCGCCGGTCAGCGCCGAGGCGGCGGCGGTCTCCGGCGACACCAGGTACACCCGGTCCTCGCGGGTGCCGGAGCGGCCCGGGAAGTTGCGCGGCACGGTGCGCAGGCTGATCGACTCGCTCGCCGGCGCCTGCCCCATGCCGATGCACCCGTTGCAGCCGGCCTGGTGGATGCGCGCTCCGGCGCCAATCAAGGCCCCCAGGTGGCCGCTCGCCACCAGGTTCTGGAGGATCTGGCGCGAGGTCGGGTTGACGTCGAAGGAGACCCGGTCGTGCACCTGCCGCCCGCGCACGATCTCGGCCGCCACGGCGAAGTCGCGGAACCCGGGGTTGGCCGACGAGCCCACGTACGACTGGTAGATCTCCTCGCCCGCCACCTCGGCCACGGAGCGCACGTTGCCCGGCGAGGAGGGCAGGGCGACCAGCGGCACGAGCCGGGACAGGTCGAGCTCCTCCTCCACGTCGTAGCCGGCGCCGGGGTCGGCCACCAGCTCGCTCCAGTCGTCCTCGCGCCCCTGGGAGGCGAGGAAGCGGCGGACCTCGGCGTCGGCGGGGAACACCGTCGAGGTGGCGCCCAGCTCGGTGCCCATGTTGGCGATGACGTGGCGATCCATGGCGGTGAGCGCGTCGAGGCCGGGGCCGTGGTACTCGACCACCCGGCCCTTGCCGCCGGCCACGCCGTGGCGGCGCAGCATCTCGAGGATCACGTCCTTGGCGCTGACCCACGGCGGCAGCTCGCCGGTGAGGCGCACGCCCCACACCTGCGGCATCTTCAGGTAGAGAGGCTCGCCGGCCATCGCGAGGGCCACCTCGAGCCCGCCGGCCCCGAGGGCCAGCATGCCGAGAGCGCCGGCCGCCGGGGTGTGGCTGTCGGAGCCCAGCAGGGTCTTGCCCGGCTTGCCGAACCGTTCCTGGTGCACCGGGTGGGAGACCCCGTTGCCGGGCCGGCTGTACCACACGCCGAAGCGCCGGCAGGCGCTGCGCAGGAACAGGTGGTCGTCCGGGTTCCTGGCGTCCTCCTGGACCAGGTTGTGGTCGACGTACTGGACCGAGACCTCGGTGGCGACGCGCTCGAGGCCCATGGCTTCGAGCTCCAGCATGACGAGAGTGCCGGTGGCGTCCTGGGTGAGGGTCTGGTCGATCCGCAGGCCGATCTCGTGGCCGGGAGTGGGATCGCCGTCGACCAGGTGGGTGGCGATCAGCTTCTCGGTGACGTTCTGGGGCATGGTCCTCCTCTCCGGGTCGAAGAACCTGCAAGCGGGGGGCCGGCTTCGGGCCGGCGGAAGGGGCGGCCGTTCCGCTGGGCGTGCTGGCCCGGCGGGAGGGGTGGCCGTTCCGCTGGGCGGGTGGAGGCGGTGGGGCTGCGGACGCGGGGCGACTCGGTGAGGATCAACGGCGGGCCCCGCTCTGCGCCGCCGGCTGCCACCGACGCCGGCCCCTGCACCGTTCCGAGCGGCGCCGGCGACGAGGCCGCTGCCCCACCGCCTCCACCCACCCGGTCGCTCCAGCGGCCACCCCTCCCGCCTCCGTGGGTGGTGGAGGAGAGGAAACCCAGAACCCCAAACCCCCAGGCGGCTCGGCAGACGGTGCTCGAACGGCCCTTCCACCTTCGGAGTGACCTGATCCGCAGCGGAAGCGCCAGACAGATCAGGGCGAGCGGCAATCCCACCGGCGAACAGCCCGGCCTGGGGGTTTCCCCTCGCTGAGGGGTGGGGGTGGGCTTCTAGCCGCGGGCCAGGGACAGGGCCAGGCGGGCGGCGCCTTGCCAGCCCAGGGCCCGGGGGGGCAGGGCGCGGGTGTGGATGGCGAGGAGGCGCGAGAACAGGACGGGGTCCGCGGCGAGGGCGCGCAGGGCCCGGCGGCGTAGCGGCGGGCGGCGCTCGAGGGCGAGCAACAGCCGCGTCATCGTGTCCGGCAGCCGGCCGAGGCGGCGGTGGTCGGCCGCGTAGTGGGCGAGGTCGCCGGCCGCCACGGCGGCGGCGAGGGCCGCGGCCTGGTGAAAGGCGAGGGAGAGACCCTCGCCGGTGATGGCGTCGACGTAGCCGGCGGCGTCGCCCACCAGGGCGAGGTTGCCGCGCACCACGCCGCGCACCCGCTGGCGCAGCGGACCGGCGCCGCGGTCGCGCGAGACGATCTCGGCGTCGGCAAGGCGCTCCGCCAGGCGCGGGAAACCCGCGAGCAGATGGTCGAAGGTGGCGGTGCGGCCGGCCCACAGCATCGCGATCCCCACCTCCCCGGCCCCGGTGGGGGTGACGTAGGCCTCGCAGCGCTCGCCCCACCACACCTCGACCACGTCCGGCACCGCGGCGGTGGGCACGGCGTAGTGGCGGCGCACGCCGAAGCGGCGGTGGCGCACGGGCCGGGCCGCGAGGCCCGCCAGGCGCCGGCCCCGCGACAGCAGGCCGTCGGCGAAGACCAGCCAGCGGGCCGGCAGCACCCGGCCGGCGGCGAGGGCCTCGAAGCGCGGTTCCGCGTGGCCCAGGCTGCCGCGGTCCTCCAGGATGCCGCCGGGATCACGGCCGGGGCGCCGCTCCAGGCCGTCGACGACCACGCTCCATTCGATCTCGACGCCGACCGCCTGGGCTGCCGATACCAGCGCCTGGTGCAGGCGCACCCGGCGCAAACCGAGACCGGCGCCCCGGAGTCCCACGGCCGCCGGACCCCCATCGCCTGGGCCCGCGTCGCCCGACCCCGGATCGCGGAAGCCGGCGTTCCCCCTGCCGGACCCCGCCGGAAAGCCGGCCTCGGCCACCACGTCGCCATCGACGTAGCGGATGCCGCGGAAGGGACGCCCCCCCAGGGTCGCGGGGACGACGCCGAGCGCCGCCAGGGCGGCGACGCCGTCGGGCATCAGGCCCTCGCCGCAGGCCTTGTCCACCGGCGGCCCGGGACGGCGGTCGACCACCCGCACCGTCAGGCCGGCGCGGCGGGCGTGGATCGCCGTCGCCAGCCCCGCCGGGCCGGCGCCGACCACCAGGAGGTCGATCACGGCTCCTCCCCGGTGGCGCGGCGCCGGGTGCGCACGGCGTGGCGAGCGAAGGCGAGGCCGGAGCGGGTGAGGGCGCCGGCGAGACGCAGGGCGTTCACCGGCTCCGGCGGCAGCAGGGTGCCGGCCAGGTGACGAGCCAGGGTTTCGCGGCGGCGCAGCTTGCCCGAGGAGGTGCGCGGCAGGGTGCCGGGGGCGAGCACCACCACCTCGTCGACCGCCAGCCCGGTGGCACCGCGCGCCGCGCGGGCGCACTCGGCGGCGAGTCGGCGGCGTTCCGACGGCGGCGCCGGGGCGGCCGATTCCACGAACAGCACCAGCCGCTCGCCCTCCGCGCCCTCCGGCAGCCAGCTCACCGCCACCGCGCAGCCACGCCGCGCCCCGGCCACCTCGCCGGCGGCGCGCTCCAGGTCCTGCGGAGCATGGTTGCGGCCGCGCAGGATCAGCACGTCCTTGGCGCGACCGGTCAGGTACAGCTCGCCGCGCCAGCAGAAGCCCAGGTCGCCGGTGTCGAGCCAGCCGCCGCGCAGCGTCCGCGCCGTCTGCTCCGGCAGACCGAGGTAGCCCGCCATCAGCGACGGGCCCCGCACCCACACCCGGCCCACCTGCCCCTCCGGCAGCGGCGAGCCCTCCGCCGGCGACGGCGGCAGGCTTGCGTCGTCCTCGCGGTCGCCGGTGTCCGGGAGCACCGCCACGTCGAAGCCGGGCAGCGGCCGGCCGACCGACACCAGCTCCACGGCCGGTGCCTCGGCGACCCCCCCCGGCTCGCCCCCGGCGTCCCGTCCGTCGTCCGCCACCGGGCGCGCCTCGCCGTCGGCGGCCAGCGCCTCGCGGTCGAAGCGGCCGGTGGTGAACGGACGGTCCAACGCCGAGAAGGTGACGGCCAGGGCGGCCTCCGACAGGCCATACACGGGGGTCAGGGCCTCGCGGGGCAGGCCCCAGCGGGCGAAGCGGTCGCGGAACGCCGCCAGCACCGCGGGCGCCACCGCCTCGGCACCGTTGAGAGCGACCCGCCAGCACGAGAGGTCCACCCCGTCCAGCTCCTCGTCGCGCACCCGGTGCACCGCCAGGCTGTAGGCGAAGTTGGGGGCCGGCGAGACGGTGGCGCGGTAGCGCGAGATGGTGCGCAGCCACAGGGCCGGCCGGGCGACGAAGAGCTCCGGCCCGAGCAGCGTGAGCTCCGAGGGCAGCAGCAGGGCCGGCAGCACGCAGCCGATCAGCCCCATGTCGTGGTAGAGCGGCAGCCAGGAGACACCAGTGGGGCGGTCGGCCAGCAGCCCCGGCCACAAGGAATTGAGCGCCTCGGCCTGGGCGAGCAGCGCCCGGTGGGTCAGCGCCACCGGCTTCGGATCCACCGTGGTGCCGGAGGAGAACTGCACCAGCGCGAGGTCGTCGGGCCGCACCTCGACGGCCGGCGCCGCGCCGTCGCCGCGGCCCGGCCCGCCGTCTTCCACGACTCCGGCGAGGGTACGGCAGCCGAGCGGTGGCCGGGCCCGCACCACCGTCTCGCCCAGCAGGCGGCGCACCCGGGCGTCGGCGAGCACCAGGCGGGCACCGGCGGCCGCGATCATGCCGGCGGTGCGGCGGTGGTACTCGCCGAGGCGGCCGAGGCGCACCGGCGGGTAGAGCGGCACCGGCACGGCGCCGACGGCGAGCGTGCCGAAGAAGGCGTCGAAGAACTCCGGTCCGGTGGGGAACACCAATCCCACCCGCTGGCCCGGCGCCACCCCGAGGGCCGCCAGCCCCGCCGCCACCGCGTGGGCCCGGCGGCGGATCTCGGGCCAGGCGAGGAAGCTCGCGCTCTCGTCCCGCTCGACGAAGCGCAGTCCGGCCCGGGGCAGGTCGCCGGCGGGCGGGGCGCCGGCGGAAAGCGGGGCGGCGGACTGGGTGGCGGCGCGGTCGAGCGCGGCGAGGAGCGTGTCGGTCGGGGTGGTTGCGGTCACGGGGCGGAGGCGGTGGAGGCGCCGGGCGGCTAGGAGGGGCCGGCGGTCTCGCGGCGCCACGGCGGGCCGCCGGTGGAGCCGGCGCCGGCGGGTTGATCCTCGGCGAGCCGGGCGGCGACGGCGGCGGCGAGATCCCCCACCGTCGCGATGCCGGCCTCGTCCTCCGGCTCGAGGCAGACGCGGAAGCGGTTCTCCACCTCGACGGCCAGCGTGAGGAGCTGGATCGAGTCGAGCTCCAGGTCCTCCACCAGGCGCAGCTCGGGAGTCAGCGGCTCGACACGACCGAGGTGCTCCCGGGCCACGGCCTCGATGCCGGCGAGGATCTCGTCCCGCTCCACGGCTTGCGCGAGGTGGTCCACGGCGGCGAGCCTAATGCAATCCCGCCGCCCGGCCGGTGGCCGCGGCGCTCGGCGTGGAAGCCCGTTCCGCCGCCACCAGGGCCGCGTTCTCCACCCGGATGCGGTGGCGCAGCAGCACCAGGTTGGCGCCGCCGAAGGCGAGCGCCGTCCACCAGGCGCCGTGGACCAACGGCAGCGCCACCAGCTCCACCGCCACCGCCAGGTAGTTGGGATGGGGCAGCCAGCGGAACGGTCCACCGGCGACCCGGGGCTCTCCCGGCAGCACCCAGACGCGGGTAGTCCAGCGCCGGCCGAGGGTGGCGATGACCCACCAGCGCAGCGCCATGGTGCCCGCCACCAGGGCCAGCGCGGGCGCGCCGAGGGCCGGCACGAAGGGCCGCTCGAGCAGCCACACCTCGGCGAGGCACGCCACCAGGAAGCCGCTGTGGAGGGCGACCATCACCGGGTAGTGCCCGGCCCCGGCCTCCACCGCCCCGCGCCCGCGCAGCCACCTCTCGTGACGCCGCGCCACCACCAGCTCGGCCACCCGCTCCCCCGCCACGGCGAGCACCAGCAGCGTGTAGGCGACGGCGCTGCTCACGGCACCCGGCGGGTCGCCGCGCAGCCCTCGTCGAACGATGCCTCCAGGAACGCGCCGCAGTCAGTCGATGGAAGCCCGATCTCCGCGCGGCCGCGGACGGCCGGTCCGCCCCGCGAGCCGCCTCCCCCGTCTCCAGCCCCGTTCACCACTCGAGCAGCACCAGCTCGGAGCAGAAGCCCGGCCCCATGGCGAGCAGCACCCCCAGGGTGCCGGCCGGCGGCCGGTGGCGGTAGAGGGTGTCCTCGAGCACCAGCAGCACCGAGGTGGACGACAGGTTGCCGACCTCGCGCAGACTGCGCCAGGTGACCTCCAGCGCGCCGTCCGGCAGCTCCAGGGCCTCCTGCATCGCCTCGAGCACCTTGGGACCGCCGGGGTGGCAGACCCAGGAACCGACGTCGGCCCGGGTGAGGCCGTGGTCGGCCAGGAAGCGGTCGACGTCGGGGCCGAGATGCCGGCGGGCCACCTCCGGCACCTCGGCGGAGAGCACGATCTGGAAGCCGCGCTGGGAGATGTCCCAGCCCATCACCCGCTCGGTCTCCGGATAGAAGACGGAGCGGGTGGCGAGCACCCGCGGTCCCTCGGCGGAGCGCTCGCCGCCACTCACCACCACCGCCGCGGCGCCGTCGCCGAACAGACCGCTGGCGATCAGGTTGGGAATCGAGAGGTCCTCGGGCTGCAGCGTCAGCGAGCACAGCTCGACGCTCAGCAGCACCGCCACCTCGCCGGGGAAGCCGCGCACGTAGTCGGCGGCGCGGGCGATGCCGGCGGCGCCGGCGACGCAGCCGAGACCGAAGATCGGCACCCGCTTGACCCGCGGCGGCAGGCCCAGGCGGTTGACCAGCCGCGCGTCGATCGAGGGGGTCGCCACGCCGGTGACGGTGACGAAGTAGAGGGCGTCGACGTCCGCGGGCGCCAGGTCGGCACGCTCCAGCGCCGCCGCCACCGCCCGCTCGCCGACCTCCTGGGCGACGCGGATCCACGCGTCGTTGGCCTGCCCCCAGTTCCCCAGCCGGCCGTACTCCTCGATCGGCAGCGCCAGGTGGCGCCCCCCCACCAGCACGTTCTTGTGCAGCCGCTCGAGGCGCGCGAGGTTGTGATGCCGCCCGCGCCAGGTCTCGCGCAGGGCGCCGAGCAGCGTGTCCTGGTCGTAGTAGTGGGGCGGGAAGGCGCTGCCGACGGAGGCGATCTTCAAGGGCGGCTCCGGGTCGACCCGCGTGGGACCGCGGGACCGGACCCGGAGCCTAGCATGGCGGGATCAGGCCGGCGGCCAGTAGTAGCTCGGGCTGTGGGAGCCGCTGCAGCCCGGACACGGCGGCAGCGGCTCCTGCTCGCCGATCGTCACCTGCTGGCCGCAGTAGACGCACCGGTAGGTCCCGGCGCCACTCGGCTCGCCCTCCTGGATGGACCCGGCGGGGGGTGAGACGTTGCTGGTGGGATCGATCTCCGAGCCATCGCCCCCGCCCGCCCCTTCGACGGTGGACTTGGACGTCGGCTCGCCCGTGCGCCGCTCGCCGTAGGCGTCGTCGTCCTGGGTGGACAGCATCAGGTCGTTGGAGTGCATCGTCTCCTCCTTTTGGTGGTTGGCCCCTCCCGCTGCTCATAGGGACCCCACGCCACCCGATTTGTTGAGAAGAGCGGCCCGCTTTGTCGAGCAGACGAGCTAGTTCGGCTCGCCCTGGAGGACGAAGCCAGCCCAGAAGTACGGCGCGCGCCAGCGGGGCTCGCGGGCGAGGGTGAGCTGGGCCTGGCGCAGGGCGGCGGCGGGAGCGAGCCCCTCCTCGAGGATGCCCCGGTACAGGTGCTCCATCAGCAGGGCGGTGGCGAGGTCGTCGACGTCCCACAGCGAGGAGACCACCCGCTGCGCGCCGGCGGCGAAGAAGCCCTGGGTGAGACCCATCAGCCCCTCGCCCGCTAGCTCCTCGCCCAGGGCCGTGCGGCAGGCGGAGAGCACCACCAGCTCGGCGGGCAGCTCGAGATCGTAGACGGCGCGCGCCCGCAGCAGCCCCGGCCGGGCCCGGCCGGCGCGGTCGACGCCGGAGAGCACCAGCGACGACAGGCCCGGCTGGCGGGGGTGGATCTGGGCGTGGGTGGCGAAATGGACGTAGCGGTGGCCACTCAGGGCGCCCTCGAGCACCGCCCGGCGCGTGGCCTCGAACCCCTCGAGCAAGGTCCCGCCGCCCGCGAGATCGAGCAGCGCCCTGGCCTCGCCGGAGGAATGGGGAAGGCGGTCGAAGCGCTCGGCGGCGCTGCGGCGGGTGGCTGCCGGGCCGCCGGCGACCCCGGTCAGCCGCGGATCGCGCTCGTCGAACACCGGATCGGCGACGACGGCCAGGGTCCCCGCCGCGGGAGCGCGCCGCGCGGCCCGCTCGCGCAGGGCCGCCACCACCGACGAGGACGGCAGCACCACGACCTCGTGCTCCTCGACGAGGCGGCGGCCGCCCGGCAGCGGCAGCGCCGCCCACGGCACGTACTGCAGGCTGCCGTCGGAACGCACCAGCAGCCGCTTGCCGTCCAGGCGCTCGGCCACCGGCGCCACCAGCACGTCGGCGAGGCGCTGCAGGGCCGCCTCGGCGGCGATCCGGGCCGTGCGGCGGTAGCTTTCGCGGGCCAGGTCGTAGGCCCGGGTGGCGAGGGCCTCGATCTCCGCCTGCGGCGGCAGGATCACGGTCTCCAGGCGGTCCGGCGAGACGATCCACAGGTAGCTGCGCTGCGGCCCGAGGTCGTAGGCGAGCAGGAGCAGGTCGTCGGCCAGGACGCGGCGCTGGATGACCTCCAGCTCCAGGGGCTGCCCGGCGGATTCGCGGCCCAGTTCGCGGCCGGTGCGGCGGCCGGCGCGCAGGCGCTGGAGCCGAAGCTGCAGGTTCTCGATGCGGCGATCGACGCTGGCGAGCTCCTCGGCGGGACGGCCGAGCTGGGCGGCATCCGCCCGCCACGCCTCGACCGCCTCGAGCTCGCGGGCCAGCTCGCGCTCGGCCCCGGTGACGCCGCCGGTCTGCACGATCACCACCTCGAGCAGGTCGAGCAGGGCCCGCGCCCGGGCGCGCTCGCTGATCTCGAAGGCGCGCTCGGCCCAACCCGCCTCCGGCTGCTCGGCGTGGAACTCCATCAGCAGGTCGACGGCCATCCCGTAGCCGTCCTGGCGCCGGGCGAAGAAGCTCGCCTGGAGACTGGCGCCCACCGACTCGCTGCGGTGCTCCTCGGTCAGGGCGATGAAGCGCTCCAGGGCCGCCAGCGCCTGGGAGGGCTCCTCCAGCGTCCGCCAGCAGCGGGCGACGCCGAGCCAGGAGCGCGCCCGCCCCCGCCGATCGTCGCCCCGTTCGACCGCCCGCTGGAAGTGCTCCAGGGCGCGGCGCGGCCGCCCCGCCTCGAGCTCCAGCTCGCCGAGGCTGTTGAGGGCGTTGCCCAGCGGGCGGGTCTCTTCCCGCTGCTCGAAGGTCGCGCGCGCCCTCTCCAGCGCCTCCCGCGCCTCGGGCAACCGCCCGAGGTCGCGCAGCACCTGGCCGAGACTGATCAGGCTCACCGCCTCCTCGCGCTCGATACCGAGCTCGCGGTTGTCCTGCGCCACGGCGGCGAAGCAGCGCGCCGCCCGCGGCAGGTCGCGCTCCCGCTGCAGTACGCGGCACAGGTTGTAGCGGGTCATCAGCTTGTCGTCCTGGTTGCCGGGCCCCGCGTCCTCGAGCAGCCGGAGGGCGCGCTCGCCGTGGTGGCGCGCCTGCGCGACGTGGCCGAGCGCCAGGTACTCGTCGGCCATGCGGCGCTCCAGGCGCGCCTTGTTGGTCGCCCGCAACGGTTCGTCCAGGTTGTCGAGCAGCTCCAGGCCCTGCTCGAAGTAGCGGAAGGCCTGGTCGCTGTCGCCATAGGTGGCGGCGAGGCGCCCCAGGTGGTCGAGGGCGTTGGCGTGGTCCTCCCAGCCCTCCACGGCCTGGTGGTAGGGCAGCGACTGGAGGAGGAAGGGCTCGGCCTCGGCCAGCTTGCCGGTGCGCATCAGCGACAGGCTGAGGTCGTTCATGGCGTTGGCGGACCAGTAGTCCTTGCCCTGGCGCAGGAACAGCTCGACGGCGCGTCGCAGGTGCGGCTCGGCCTCGGCGTTGGCCCCCCGCTCGAGCAGGTTCTTGCCCGCCTCGAACCGCGCCATCGCCTCGCGCTCGGGGCGGCCGAGGGCGACGAACGCCTCGGCGGCAGCGATGGCGATGGCGGGATCGTCCGTGTCGTAGGCCTCGGCGAGGAGCTGCTCGGCCCGGGTCAGGCGGCGCTGCTCCGGTCCACCGGCGATGGGCGGCTCCACCGAGACGCGGTAGGTGCCCGCCTCCCCCGCGTCCCAGCCGCGAACCAGCAGCTCGTAGGTGCCGCCGGGCTCGCCCAGCAGGTAGACCCACTCGGTGCCCTGGCCGCCCGTCGGGCTGTCGAAGGGCACCAGCGCCGCGCCGGCCGGATCGCGGGGCTGCACCAGCACGTCGCTGCCGAGCTGCTCGAAGCCGACGACGGCGAGGCGGCCGGCGGGGACCTCCAGGCGGTAGAGGTGGTGCTCGCCGGCACGCAGGGTGCGCTCGAAGTCGTCGCCAGGGCGCAGCCGGCGGGGGCCGAGCAGGCGCACGCGGATCTCGCCCGCAGCCAGCGCCGCCGCCGCGGCGGGCGCGGGCGCTCGAACGTCGGCCGCGCCGCGAGCGGGGCTCGGGGAGCTCCCGGTGGGCTGCGCGGCGGCACCGG
>DATACC010000006.1:0-6406 GCA_036259255.1 Thermoanaerobaculia bacterium
CGCGGCGGCGCGCCCGCCCCACCACCGGGGGGGCGGCCAGGGCGTCCAGGGTGCGGGCCGAGGCGGCGGCGCGGCCGGCGGTGGGGCCGCGGCCGACCACCGCGGCGAGCGTCAGGGTGGTGGCCGTGGCGCTCCGCGTCAGGCCGCGGCTGTTGGCCACCGCCAGGCGCACCTCGCCCCACTCCAGGCGCAGCCGCTCGCCTCCCTCGAGGCCCGACTCCAACAGGCCGATCGCCGTCTGCTCGTCGAGTGCCGCCACCCGCGGGTCGTGCAGCCCGTCCCCGTCCCGCTCCGGCGCCGCGTCCGCCACCGCCGGGGGGCTCGATTCCCCGCTTCCCGGCGGCTCCCACCGCCAGGGCGCGGGAGCGGCGAGACGGGCCTGACCGAGGGCGGCGCGCATCGCGTTCTCGAGCTCGCTGGCGGCGGGAAGCTCGCCGGCGGAACGGCCGGTGGCGGGGAAGCCGAGGCACTGGAAGCCGGTCCGCTGGGCGCCGGGGTCGCGGCCCAGCGCCACCCGCACCTGGGCGATGCGCTGGCGGCGCGGCGGGCTGGACGACGCTTCGCGCTCGCCGACGCCGGCCGAGGCGGCGACGGTCTCGATCCACACCAGCTCGGTGTCGTCGGCGGGGGAGACTTCCACCACCTGGGCGAGGCGGGCCGCGAGATCGGCGAGGAGCGGGGCGCGGGTCGTCACGACGGGCAGCATACCGGCCGGGCCGTGGCTTGTCCTTTGCAGCCTGCCCCTGCGACAATGGGCGGCCCTGCCACGTCCGGAGAGGATGTCACCATGCGCCGCACCCTGGTCTACTCGATGGTTCGCACCCTGCTCGTCCTGGCCGCTACTCTGCTGGCCCCCGCCCTCCCGACCTTCGCAGAGGACGCCGCCGACCTCTTGCTGACGCACGGCGTCTTCTACCCGGTCGAGCCGGCGACCTCCGTGGTGGGGAGCCTCGCCGTGCGCGACGGTCGCATCGCCTACCTCGGACCGGACGACGGCGCCGCCGCCTTCCGCGGTCCCGGCACCGAGGTGATCGATCTTGGCGGGCGCGCCGTCACCCCCGGGCTGATCGACGCCCACTCCCACCTGCTCGGCCTCGGCGCCGCCCTCGCCCAGGTCGACCTGGTGGACACCACGAGCTACGAGGAGGTGGTGTCCCGGGTCGCCGCCGCGGCTGCCGAGACGCCGGCCGGCACCTGGGTGCGCGGGCGCGGCTGGGACCAGAACGACTGGCCCGGCGAGCGGGACTTCCCGGAGCACGGGCCGCTGTCGCGGGCGGTGCCGGACCACCCGGTGTGGCTCACCCGCATCGACGGCCACGCCGCTCTCCTCAACGCCGCCGCCCTGCGGGTGCTCGGCATTGACGCCGCCACGAGCGATCCGTCCGGCGGCCGATTCCTGCGCGACGCCGAGGGACGGCCCACCGGCGTGCTGATCGACAACGCCATGGACGTGGTGCGCGGCCGCCTGCCGGACCCGCCGCCGGCGGAGGTGCGCCGGCAGCTCGCGCTGGCGGCCCGCCGCGCCGCCGAGCTCGGCCTGACCACGGTCACCGACATGGGCGTCGGCGACGCGGCGATCGCCGCCTACCGCGAGCTCGCCGAGGCCGGCGAGCTGCCGGTGCGCGCCGCCCTGTTCCTCGGCGACGACGCGGCGCTGCTCGAGCGCTGGTTCGACCACGGCCCGTTGCTGGACCTCGACGGCCGGCTGATGGTGCGCGGGGTCAAGCTCTACGCCGACGGCGCCCTGGGCAGCCGCGGCGCCGCCCTGGTGGAGCCGTACAGCGACGACCCGGCCAACCTCGGCCTGCTCACCGCCTCCGGCGAGCACCTGCGCGAGGTCGCCACGCGCGCCGTCGCCAGCGGCTTCCAGGTCGGCATCCACGCCATCGGCGACCGCGGCAACCTGGTGGCCCTCGATGCCCTGGAGGCGGCGCTCGCCGCCTCGCCGGACGCCGATGACCCGCGCCTGCGGATCGAGCACGCCCAGGTGATGCGGCCCCAGGACATCGCCCGTATGGCGCGCCTCGGGGTGATCGCCTCGATGCAGCCGACCCACGCCACCTCCGACATGCCCTGGGCCCCGGACCGTCTCGGCGAGCACCGGCTGGCCGGGGCCTACGCGTGGCGCGAGGTGCTCGATGCCGGCGGCCGCCTGGCGCTGGGCAGCGACTTCCCGGTCGAACGGCCGGACCCGCTGCTCGGCCTGCACGCCGCCGTCACCCGCCAGGACCTCCAGGGCGACCCGCCCGGCGGTTGGCTGCCGGACCAGCGGCTCGGCCGGCAGGAGGCGCTGCGCGGCTTCACGCTCGACGCCGCCTGGTCGCTGTTCCTCGACCACTTGGTGGGTTCGTTGGAGGTCGGCAAGCGGGCCGACCTGGTGGTCTTCGACCGCGATCCGATGACCGTGCCGGAGGCGGAGATCCCCCGGGTGCAGGTGGATCTGACGGTGATCGACGGCCGGGTCGTGCACCGGCGGGAGGCGGCGCCGTGAGGGGGCGCCGTGCATTCGGCGCCGCGCCGGCCCGCGAGCCCGGCCCTGGCCGGCGGCGGCTGGCGGCCCTCGCCGTCCTGTTGCTGGTCCCCGCCCTGCTGCTCGCCCTGCCGACGGCCGCCCAGCGCGCCGCCCGCGACGCCTATGCCGAGCTGCGCCGGCAGATGGTGGACTCCCAGGTCGCGGCCCGTGGCGTGGCAAACCCGCGGGTGCTCGCGGCCCTGCGGGAGGTGCCGCGCCACCTGTTCGCGCCGGACGCCGATCCGCTCACCGCCTACGCCGACCGGCCGCTGCCGATCGGCCACGGGCAGACCATCTCCCAGCCCTACATCGTCGCCCGCATGACCGAGCTGCTGGACCTCGAAGCCGGCGACGAGGTGCTGGAGATCGGCACCGGCTCCGGCTACCACACGGCGGTGCTCTCCCGGGTGGCGCGCCGGGTCTGGTCGGTGGAGATCCTGGAGCCGATGGCCCGGGCCGCGGCGCGCCGCCTGGAGTCGCTCGGCTACGACAACGTGGAGATCCGCGCCGGCGACGGGTACAAGGGGTGGGAGGAGCACGCGCCCTTCGACGCCATCATCCTCACCGCCGCGCCACCCCGCATTCCGCAGCCGCTGATCGATCAGCTCAAGGTGGGCGGGCGGATGGTGGTGCCGGTGGGCGGCTACATCCAGGATCTCCAGGTGCTCACCAAGACGCCCCACGGACTGGAGAAGCGCACGGTGATCCCGGTGCGCCTGCAGCCGATGACGGGCGAGGTGCGCAACGGTTCCTGACGTCTCCGAACGTCGCGCCTGCGAGCCCGTGTCCCGCCCCCTCCGGACGCTGCGCCGCGTCTCGATGCTGCCGGCCCTGGCCCTGTTCGCGGCGCTCGCCGCCTGCGGCGCCGTGTCCGCTCCGGGCGCCACCGCCGCGGGCGACGCGGCCACCACCGACCCGGCCGCCGCGCGCCGCCGCAGCATGGTGGAGGACCAGGTGCGCGCTCGCGGCGTCGACGATCCGGCGGTGCTCGCCGCGATGCGCGAAGTACCGCGCCACCGCTTCGTACCGCCGGAGCTCGCCGCCCGCGCCTACGACGACCGCCCGCTGCCGATCGGCCATGGGCAGACGATCTCCCAGCCCTACGTGGTGGCCCTGATGAGCGACCTGCTGCAGGTCGGCCCCAGCGATCGGGTGCTCGAGATCGGCACCGGCTCGGGCTACCACGCGGCGGTGCTCTCGCGCGTGGCCGGCGAGGTCTACACGATCGAGATCGTCGCTCCCCTGGCGGTGCGCGCGCGGCGAACCCTGGCGGATCTCGGCTACGACAACGTCCACGTCCGCACCGGCGACGGCTACCGTGGCTGGCCGCAGGCGGCCCCCTTCGACGCCATTCTGCTGACCGCCGCCCCGCCCGAGATCCCGCCGCCGCTGATCGCGCAGTTGAAGGTGGGCGGCCGCCTCGTGGCGCCGGTGGGCGAGGGCGCCCAGGAGCTCACCGTGCTCACCCGCACCCGCGACGGCCACGAGACGCAACGGGTGGCGCCGGTGCTGTTCGTGCCGATGACCGGCGAGGCACAACGAGGGGAAGCTTCGCCCCCCTGACCGTCTCACAGGTACTGAATCCATGCGACGTCGATCCACGGTGTTCTTTCTGCTCGGCGTGACTGTGGGTGGCCTCGGCACCGCCTTCGCGGTGGCTGGTCACTACGATCGACTGCTTGACCAGCGGTACCTCCAGGACGCGGCGGAGCAGACCGTTCTCGCGAGCCGGCTTCGGGCGGAACGGAAGGTTCCGACCCGCTGCTCGCCGAGATCGATGCCGCGCTTCCGACCTACGTCGAGGTGCTGAGCACCCGCTTCGACAGCGAGCAGGCCTTGCCCTACCTCTGGGCGGTGGAGGAGTACAACGAGCGCACGGGTCTGCAGCCGCCGGTCTCGGTAGCCACCGTCTTCGACGATCTTCCGCCGCGCCCGCCGGGTTGCTGCCTCCACCGTTTCGCGCCCCCCGACGAACCCGCAAGTCAGGATCCTCTGTTGCTGCCCTGAGCAGGAGACGGCGGGATCAGCGTGGCTGCACCACCACCGGTTCCTGCACGAAGGAGGTCTCCCCGCCGACCTCGTCGCGCACCGCCACCGCCACCCGGTGGCGGCCCGGGCGCATCAGCAGCTCGGCTTCGTAGGTGAAGTGCTGGCGGCGGGCGGTTTCGACCTCGGCGGCGGGAATGTCGAGGGGCACCGGGGTCAGGGTCGGCGGCGACGTTTCGCCCTCGCCGTCCATCACCGTCACCGCCACCAGCAGCCGGGCGCTGTGCACGTCGCGATGGGGCACCAGCGCCAGGCTCCCGAGGGGAATCGCCACCTCGAGGGGCACCAGGAAACGCCCCTGGTCGTTGCGGCGTGGCGTGCCGGTGACCACCCGCACTCCCAGGGGATTGCGCTCGGCGCCGTGGAGCAGCGACGCCAGGTTGCCCTCGGCCAGGCGGGTGGAGGCCGACTTGGCGCGGTAGCCCTCGCGGTGGCGCACCTGGAGGCCCCGCCGGCGCTCCTTCAAGCGCACCTCGATCGTGTGGTATCGCCCGTCGCCCGCCGTGGCCGGCGAGTAGCCCAGCGAGTAGTAGGTGCCGAAGTCCTGGCCGATGCGCTCCAGGGCGCCGGCGAAGTTGCTGGTGTTGAGCACCGACTGGCCGCCCGTGTCCTCCGCCAGCAGCTCCAGCGGCTCCTGGCGGTTGGCGTCGTGGACGAAATCCATCTCCACCAGCGATCCCGAGGTGCCGCCGTGCTCGGCCGAGATCGAGCTGCGCGCCGAGAGCCCCGCCGCATCCAGGGTGTAGAAGGTCACGCGGTTGGCATTGGCCTTCGCCGCCAACTCGCGGAAGTCGCGGCGCTTCTGGTAGCGGTTGGCCTGCAGGCGCGAGGCGCCGCGGGCGAAGCGCTCGTCGAGCAGGTGGAACAGCTCCGCCCCGGCCGTCATCGCCAGGCCGTTGGAGACGTGGAACAGGGCCTTCCTTCCCGGCAAGCCGCCGAGCGAGCCCACCACCTCCTGGATCAACCGGAGGCTCACCTCCACGTCGTTGTAGAGCGACTTCGCGTAGAGGTCCACCTGGGGCTCGGCGTCCTCCCAGGTGTCGGCCTGCTGGATGGCGCGGACCACCCCCTGGCGCTCGGTGTCGCGCTGCACCGCGAACCCGGAGACGGCCTCCACCTCGTCGAGGGCCCGGTGGATCAGCCGCAGGTCCTCGGTGAACGGCTGGCGCACCTGCAGTGAGCGGTCGGCGGTCACCAGCATCACGCGATCGCCCGGGCGCACCGTGCGCTGAAGAAAGGCGCGGGTCTCGTGGATCACCCGGTTACGGTCGAAGGGGCGCAGGTTGAGGTTGTCGAAGTAGAGCACCAGGTGCAGGCGCTGCTCCTCCGGCACCGGCGGTCCGGGAAGGCGCGGGTCCGGGAGCGGCGGCGCGGCTCCGGCTTCGGCGTCGGGATCGACACCGGGTTCCGCGGCGTCCCCGGCACCGTCGTCGTCGTCCGCCCGCCGGCCGCCCTCGACGGCGTAGAAGTTGGTGATCTGCACCGGCCGTCCGTCCTCCAGCACCTCGAAGTCGTCGCGGCCGAGGCCCGCCACCCGACGGCCCTCGCGGTCGGTGACGTACACCTCGACGTTGACCACCTCGACGTCCACCGCCTCGAAGAAGACGTCGCGCGGGGATTCTTCGTCGGCGGGCGCCTGCTGGGCGCGGAGCGGGCCCGCCAGCAGCAGGGCCGCCGCCAGCAGCAGGCAGATCGGGATCGGACGTCGGGGCATCACCGCTCCTTTCCAAAACATCAAGGGCTCAGGATCTCGGCACCGGAGGCGGCACGCCAGGGGCGGCCGGCTTGGTAGGCGGCGAGGCGAGCCTCCAGGCGGGGCAGGGCCGGATCGCCGGAGCGCCGCGCCGC
>DATACC010000007.1:0-2226 GCA_036259255.1 Thermoanaerobaculia bacterium
GCCGGCCACGCGGCCTCCGGGCGCCGCGGCCGGCCCCCGGGCGCGTTGTCGGTGCCGGAGGCGCGTGACAAGATCGGGCCGCCCCGGCCGCGGCCACGACGGGTGCCTTGCGCCGCGCTGCGGCGGGGGGTACTATGTGCCGAGGCTGCTTGTGAAGGATTTCACAAGCCCGGCCTTCGCGAGGTCTCCCCCCTGCGCCGCGAGCGCGGGCGCCGGCCTCCGGGATCCGCCGTACCCGCGATAGTGACGGGTCTCCGCGATCGTCGATCTCGACGTCCGGGAGCCGTGAAACAGTGAGGCGCTGACGATGCGACAGCTATTTCCGCGGAGCGCGAACGCCCTGTCCAGGGTCAGTCTGGTGCTGGTCCTGGCGCTGCTGGGCGGCCTCGTCTGGGCCGGCGCGCTGATCAACAGCTCCGGCTACGTCACCGGCGAGGGCGTGATCCTCACCCAGCCGGTGCCCTTCAGCCACGACCACCACTACGCCGGGCTGGGCATCGACTGCCGCTACTGCCACACCTCGGTGGAGGAGTCGAGCTTCGCGGGCATCCCACCGGTGTCCACCTGCATGAACTGCCACAAGCAGATCTGGACCAACGCCGAGCTGCTCGAGCCGATCCGCGAGGCGTACCGCACCGGCATTCCGGTGCAGTGGGAGCGGGTCCACGATCTGCCCGACTTCGTCTACTTCGACCACTCGATCCACGTCGCCAAGGGCATCGGCTGCGAGACCTGCCACGGCCGCGTCGACCAGATGCCGCTGATGGTGCAGGAGGCACCGCTGACCATGGCCTGGTGCCTCGAGTGCCACCGCGACCCGGCGAAGTTCGTGCGCCCCCGCGAGGAGGTCTTCACCTTCGGCTGGCAGCCGCCCGTACCGCAGAGCGAGCTGGGGCCGCGACTGGTCGAGGAGTACGACATCCAGAGCCTGACCTACTGCTCGGCGTGCCACCGCTGATGGGCGGCCACCAGGCGACCGACGGAAGCCGACGATGACGAGACTGAAGATCCTGAAGGACGAGCCCGCCGCCGCCGGGCGCACCCGATCCGCCCACGGCGGCAACGGGAACGGCACCGGCGTCGACCTCGAGGCCCTGCGCGCGCGGCTGGCCGAGGCGGCGGAGTCGGGGCAGGTCCCCCGCGAGCAGTGGCGCAGCCTCGAGCAGCTCGCCGGCACCCCGGAGTTCGAGGCCTTCCTGCACCGCGAGTTCCCGGTGGGCGCCAGCGAGTGGCAGGGCGGCGAGGTCAGCCGCCGGCGCTTCCTGCAGGTGATGGGCGCCGCCGCCGCCCTCGGCGGCACCGCCGCCTGCACCAGCCAGCCGTCGGAGAAGATCGTCCCCTACGTGGACATGCCGGAGGGGATCGTCCCCGGCAAGGCGCTCTACTTCGCCTCCACCCACACCCTGGCCGGCTACGGCCGAGGCGTGCTGGTGGAGAGCCACATGGGGCGGCCCACCAAGATCGAGGGCAACCCGAGCCATCCGGCGAGCCTCGGCGCGACCGACGTCTTCGCCCAGGCCTCGGTGCTCGACCTCTACGATCCCAACCGCCTGGAGACGGTGCGCCACCTCGGCCGCGTCTCCACCTGGTCCGACTTCACCGGCGGCCTGGCCGCCGAGCTCGGCGCCCAGGAGGGGATCGGTGGGCAGGGGCTGCGCATCCTCACCGGGGCGGTCAGCTCGCCCACCCTGGTGGCGCAGATCGAGCGCGTGCTGCAGCGCTTCCCCCAGGCCCGCTGGCACGTCTGGGAGCCGGCGGCGGCCCACGGCGCCCGCGAGGGCGTGCGCCGCGCCCGGGGCGCCGACGGCGAGGCGGTCTACGACCTGTCCGACGCCGACGTGGTGCTCACCCTCGATTCCGACTTCCTGGTCACCGGCCCCGGCGCCCTCTCCTACGCCCGCCAGTTCACCGCCCGGCGCCGGACCTGGCACGGCGCCGAGGCGATGACCCGCCCCGGCGAGGGCGGAGTGCCGGCGGACACCGGGCTCCAGGCGCCGCACGCGCCCCCGTCGCTGGGCGCCGCCCGCGTCGAGGGCGAGCACCGCCAGCCGCTGCGCCTCTATTGCGTCGAGAGCACCCCGACCAACACCAGCACGCTCGCCGACCACCGCCTGCCCCTGGCGCCGAGCGAGGTGCTGCGCTTCGCCCGGGCCCTGGCCGCCGAGCTGGGGGTGGGCGGCGGCCGGCGGGCGCGCCGCTTCTCGCGGCCGCGGGCGGCGCGGTGGG
>DATACC010000008.1:0-8214 GCA_036259255.1 Thermoanaerobaculia bacterium
CCTGCCGCCCGGTGGCGATCCACCGGGCGGCGCCCTCCTTCGCCGAACCTCCACCCCCTCCGCTACGTACCAGCTCTCCGGGACGCCCGCGGCTGTAGGATGCGTGCGCTTTTCCGAACCATCCAGACCTTCCAGGGGGGAACCCGTGATCCGACGCTCGATCCGTGCCGCCGCCGTCCTCGTGCCCGCCCGCCTCGTGGCGGCCGTCCTGGTGCTCGCCCTTCTGCTGGCGGCCCCGGCGACGCAGGCCGCCCCGCCCCAGGCCGCCAACCGAGCCGGCCAGGCCCAGGCCGCTCCGCAGACGGGCAAGACGTCGACTGCGAAGTCCGCCGGCACGAAGACCGTCGCCGAGAAGGCCGCCGCGGCGAAGGATGATCCGTTCGCCGCCGGCACCTTCGCCGGCCTCGCCTTCCGGCCCCTCGGGCCGGCCATCGCCAGCGGGCGCATCGGCGACCTGGCGGTGGACCCCACCGACACGCGCACCTGGTACGTGGCGGTGGCCTCCGGCGGCGTGTGGAAGACGGACAACGCCGGCACCACCTGGACGCCGATCTTCGACGACCAGGGTTCCTACTCGATCGGCACGGTGGTCCTCGACCCCAACGACCCGCTCACCGTGTGGGTGGGCACCGGCGAGAACAATTCGCAGCGGAGCGTCGGCTACGGCGACGGCGTGTACAAGTCGGTCGACGGCGGCACGACGTGGAAGAACGTCGGCCTCGGCAAGAGCGAGCACATCGGCAAGATCGTGGTCGATCCCCGCGACTCGAAGGTGGTCTACGTCGCCGCCCAGGGGCCGCTGTGGAGCTCCGGCGGCGACCGCGGCCTGTTCAAGACCGTCGACGGCGGCACCGTGTGGGAACGCGTGCTCCACGTTTCCGACGACACCGGCGTCACCGACGTGGTGATGGATCCGCGCAACCCCGACGTGCTGATCGCCGCCTCCTACCAGCGCCGCCGCCACGTGTGGACGCTGATCGACGGTGGGCCGGAGTCGGCGCTCTACAAGTCGACCGATGCCGGCGCCACCTGGCGGAAGCTCGCCAACGGGCTGCCCAAGGAGGAGATGGGCCGCGTCGGCCTCGCCATCTCGCCGGTGGACCCCAACGTGGTCTACGCCATCGTCGAGGCGGCGGGCGAGGACGGTGGCATCTACCGTTCCCGCGACCTCGGCGAGAAGTGGGAGAAGCGCAGCGACTACGTCTCCGGCAGCCCCCAGTACTACCAGGAGCTGGTGGCCGACCCGACGGACGCCGACGTCGTCTACTCGATGGACACCTTCCTGATGCGTACCGAGGACGGCGGCGCCACCTGGACCAACGTCCAGGGCGAGGCGATGCACGTCGACAACCACGCCCTGTGGATCGACCCGGAGGACCCGAGCCACCTGGTCGCCGGCACCGACGGCGGCGTCTACGAGAGCTTCGACCGCTCGGCCACCTGGCGCTTCTTCGACAACCTGCCGGTGACCCAGTTCTACAAGGTGGCCCTCGACGCCAGCGAGCCGTTCTACTACGTCTACGGCGGCACCCAGGACAACAACACCCTGGGCGGCCCGTCGCGCACCAGGAGCCAGCACGGCATCCTCAACCGCGAATGGTTCGTCACCGTCGGCGGCGACGGCTTCGAGACCCAGGTGGACCCGACCAACCCGTCCATCGTCTACAGCCAGTACCAGTACGGCGGCCTCGTGCGCTACGACCGCCGGAGCGGCGAGACGGTGGATATCCAGCCCCAGCCGCCGGTCGGCGACCCCCCGCTGCGCTGGAACTGGAGCTCGCCGCTGCTCGTCTCGCCCCACGCGCCGACGCGCATCTACTACGCCGCCCAGCGCCTGTTCGTGAGCGACGACCGCGGCGACTCCTGGCGCCCGGTGAGCGGCGATCTCACCCGACAGCTCGACAGGAACAAGCTCGAGGTGATGGGGCGCATCTGGAGCGTCGACGCCGTGGCGAAGAACGCCTCCACCTCGTTCTACGGCAACATCGTCTCGCTCGCCGAGAGCCCGCTGGTCGAGGGGCTGCTCTACGTCGGCACCGACGACGGCCTGGTGCAGGTGTCGGAGGACGGCGGCGCCACCTGGCGCAAGGTGGACCGCTTCCCCGGCGTACCGGAGCTCGCCTACGTGGCCGACCTCGACGCCTCGGTCACCGACCCGGACACCGTGTTCGCCGCCTTCGACAACCACAAGCAGGGCGACTTCCGGCCTTACCTGCTGGTCTCCCGCGACCGCGGGCGCACCTGGCGGTCGGTGGCCGGCGACCTGCCGGAGCGCGGCACGGTCTACAGCTTCGCCCAGGACGACGTGGCGCCGGAGCTGTGGTTCGCCGGCACCGAGTTCGGCGTCTGGTTCACGCCCAACGGCGGCGCGCGCTGGATCGAGCTCACCGGCAACCTGCCCACCATCGCCGTCTACGACCTCGAGCTGCATCGCGGGGAGGACGACCTGGTGCTCGCCACCTTCGGCCGCGGCTTCTACGTGCTCGACGACTACTCGCCGCTGCGCGACGTCTCCGCGGAAACGTTGAAGGCCGACGCCCTGCTGCCGGTCCCTGACGCGCCGATCTACGTCGAGACCTACGAGCTGGGCTTCCCGGGCAAGGCGTTCCAGGGCTCGACGCTCTACGCCGCCCCCAACCCGCCGTCCGGCGCGGTGTTCACCTACCGCCTGGCCGAAGGTGCCAAGACCCTGCGCGACCAGCGCCGAGAGCGCGAGAAGAAGGTGGTCGAGCAGGGCGAGCCGGCGGACCCGGTGGCCGGCGGCCTCGCCTACCCCAGCTGGGAGGACCTGCGGGCGGAGGATCGCGAGGCGGACCCGGTGGCGATCCTCACCGTGCGCGACGACGAGGGCAACGTGGTGCGGCGCATCACCGGCCCTCTCCAAGGCGGCTACCACCGGGTGGCGTGGGACCTGCGTTACCCGGCGGCCGACCCGGTGTCGATCGCCCCGCCGGGCCGCATGGCGCCCTGGCAATCGGCCCCCCGCGGGCCGCTGGCGGCACCGGGTACCTACACGGTGGAGCTCACCCGTCTGGTGCGCGGCGTGGAGGCGCCCATCGGCGAGCCGCAGACGTTCCGCGCCGTGCCGCTGGACCTCAACACGCTGCCGGCGCGGGACCGGGCAGCGCTGGTCGCCTTCCAGCGCCGGACGGCGCGGCTGCAGCGGGCGGTGCTCGGCGCGGTGCGCTCGGTGGGCGAGGCCCAGAACCGCCTCGACCACCTGGAGGCGGCCTGGCTGGCGACGCCGGGGGCGGACTCGACGCTGCGCGACCGGGTGGCGCAGCTCGAGGATCGCCTCGACCCGCTGCGCCGCGAGCTCACCGGCGACCCGGTGATCCGCCGCCGCAACGAGCCGACCCCGGCGGCCATCGCCGAAATGGTGCAGCGCGTGGTCGACGGCCACTGGGCCAGCACCTCGGAAGTCACCCAGACCCACCGCCAGAGCTACGAGCGGGCGGCCGCGGAGCTCGCCCGCGTGCTTCCGGCGCTCACGGACCTGCTCACCGACCTGGCGGCCCTCGAAGGGGACTTCGAAGCGGTGGGCGCCCCGTGGACGCCTGGCAGGGTACCGCGCTGGCAGCCGGAGTAGGCGAGGGAATCGGAAGGCGAACGAAATGTAACGGTGGCATGGACATTGCTGTTTCCAAGGACCGGCGTAAGTGAGGCATAGCCCCGGGGGCCTGCTCGCGGGGCGGTTGATCAACGACCGGTCCGCAGGACCACAGGAGTGCAGAGCGATGGCCACCACCAAGAAGACCGGCTCCTCGGCCGGCACGAAGAGCGGCACGGGCAGCAGGAGCTCGTCGAGCGGTTCCAAGTCGACGGGCGCGAAGGCGACCGGCAGCAAGTCGGGGGCCACGAAGACCACCGGCGCCAAGGCGACGGCGTCGAAGTCCACGGCGGGGAAGTCGACGACTGCGAAGTCGGCGGGGAGCAAGTCCGCCACGAAGAACGCGAGCGCCGGCACCTCGACGGCCACCAAGATCGCGGCGGTGGCGGCGGGCGTGGCGGCGGCGGCGGTGGCCGGCGCGGCCGCGGCCCGCAAGCTCGCCCCCAGCTCGCCCACGGCGGCGAAGGTCGACAAGGCCACCCGCTCGGCCACCAAGACCGCCAGCGGTGCCGCCGGCAAGGCGGCGGGCGCCGCCAAGTCCGCCGCCGGCGCCGTCACCAGCGCCGCCTCGAAGGCGGGCGGCCGCGGCAAGTCCTCGACCGGGAGCGAAGGGTCGTCGACCGCCGGCAGCGGCAAGTCCTCGACGGCCGCCGGCGGCAGCAAGACCACCGGCGCGTCCAAGAGCGGGAGCGGTAGCAAGGCGACCGGCGGCGCGAAGTCCTCCGGCTCCACCACCAAGTCCAGCGGCGGCTCGGGCAAGGGCGGCTCGGCCAGCGGCGGCTCCACTCCCGGCGGCTCGGGCAGCGGCGGCTCATCGACCGGCGGCAGCTCGTCGTCGGGCGGCTCGACTGGTGGCGGAACGTCCACCGGCGGCGGCACCACCCAGGGCGCCGGATCGAAGAGCGGGTCGGGCAGGAGCTGACCTTCGGCGGTCTCCGGGCGATTCGCTCCCGGGCGTTTCCGTGGAAGCGTCGCCCCGCGAGGCCGGTCGAATCCTCAGCGCTCGGCGCGCCGGGCGGTCGAGCCCCAGAGCTGCAGCTCGGGTCCCTCCTCCGCGTCCCACCGCACGCGGAGCGTCGCTCCGTCCTCGAGGGCGAAGAGCTCCGTGGTGCTGGCAGGGTGGAACGTGTAGTGCGACCCGCGAGGCGTCGAGAGCAGGAGGTGGTCGCCGTCGCGGATCACGGCCACTTCGAAACCTCCGGGTTCCAGGCGCCAGCGGCCGGCGAGGGCATCGAGCACCGCCGGGTCCAGGGCCACCGCCCGGCGCCGCTGCGGCGCGAAGTGGGGCCAGCCGTAGACGCGGGCGGCGGCGCGGACCACCTCGGCGATCAGCTCGTGCCCGCCGTCGCCGTTCGCCATCAGCACGAGGCCTGTCGCCCGCCGCGGGGTAGGCGACCAGGTAGGTGCGCGTGCCGCGGGTCCAGCCCGCGTGGTCGAAGTGCAGGGCGTCACCCGCGTCGTGGACGCCCACCCCCAGCCCCATCGTCTCGATCTCGGCGTTCAGCATGCGCCGCGCGGTGGGCGGGGCGAGCAGGCGGTTCGACTCGCCGCGAAACGCGCGCGACAGCTCCACGGCGAAACGGGCCAGGTCGGCGGGCGTGCTCCACAGACCGGCGGCGGCGTGCTCCGGGTAGACGTGCCAGCCGCCGGGCACCGGCGTGCCGTCGAAGCCGTGCCCGTGGGCGGCCGACTCGGCGAGCGCGGCCGGCAAAGGCTGAGCGAAGGTGCTGCGCTCAAATGCCCGCCGGCGCCAGCACCAGCTCGGCGAGGAGCGACGCGAAGGGCCGGCCGGTCACCTCCTCCAGCAGCAGCTCGACCACCTGGTACCCGCCGCCGGAGTAGCGGTACCGCCGGCCCGGCGTCTCGTCCACCCGCACCGCCGGCGAATTCGCGGGTGCGGCGCCGTCGAGGATCTGGAGCGGCGTCGGCAGCGGCGCGCCGCGCCGATAGCCGGGAAAGCCGTGCACCGTCACTCCCGCGCTGTGGGAGAGCAGGTGGCGCAGGGTCACCGGCGCAGCGGCCACGCCGTCGGCGAACCGCAGGCGCCACGACCGCGGCCGCCGGCCGACGTCCTCGTCGAGGCCAAGACGGCCGTCCTGCACCAGCCGCAGCGCGCCGGCCGCCGACACCGCCTTGATGATCGAAGCGGCCTGGAAGCGGGTCGAGGCAGTGGTGGGCACCGCACCGCCCGCCCGTGTCACCCCGTAGCCGGCGGCCCAAGCCACCGCCCCGTCGTCGATCACGGCGATGCCCAACCCCGGCACGCGGTAGCGCTCCATGCGCTCCTCGACACTCCACCGCGGCTCGTCGCGTCCGGCGAGGACGACGGCCGGAAGCAGCCCGCGCTCGACGGCCCGGCGCCGGTCTCCGCCGGGATCTCCCGCGACCGGCTCCGGCACCACGGGGCCGGCAGGCGGTGCCGAGCACGCGGAGAGCAGGACGAGGAGGACCGAGACGAGACGCATGGGATCGACTGGAAGCGGGGTGCCCGCCGCGGCGGGACGGCGGCATCTTCCCACAGCCGGGACAGGGTGCCGGAGCGTTGCGATGTCGAGCCAGTATCCTGGTTTCGCCGAGGACTACTTGCCGGGCGGCCGGGCGGCCGGGCGGCTGGGCGCCGGAGTGGGGGGAGATGTTCCGCAACCCGGTGCTGGCCAACACGCTGGAAACCCTCGCCCCGAGGCGGGCGCGTGCAGGAGCAGGGCGACTTCCTGTCCTCGAGATCCTGGCAGCCACCGCTGCGAGTGGGTGGAGCCGGTGTCCACCACCTACCGGCCAGGAGGTGTCGGAGCTGCCGCCCAGATGGAAAAGCACCTCACCGTCCACGTCGGGCCGGCTCGCGCCGGCTAGACTGTCCTCCGCATGCGCCGCCTGCTGCGGGATCTCGTCAGCTGGTCGCTGGTGATGCTGGCCATCGCCTTGGCGGCGGGCTTCGCGTGGGCGACCCACAACCCGGATCACCCGCTGCTGCTGCAGGCCGAGGAGTGGCCGCGGGTCGGGGAGTGGGTGACGCGCTTTCGTGGCCACTACGGCGGGGAGGTGCCCCGCGAGCCGCAGCGGATGGCGGCGGGGACGGCGCTGGAGGACCACCGTCCGGAGCACGACGAGCCGCAGGAGCCCCTGGACCTCACCCGCTTCCCCTTCGCCGGCCCCTCCGCGAGCAACCCCGCCGACGCGCCGCCGCCGGAAACGGAGCGGGTGTGGCTCGACCGCGGCGCCGAGCTGCGCGGGCGGCCGCAGCCGGAGGCGCCCCTGGTGGCGGTGACTCCCTCGGTGGAGCGGGTTGCCGTGCTGGAGCGCCGGGGCGAGTGGGCGCGGGTGCGCTCGCTCGCCGGCACGGGCTGGACGGTGCCGCCGGCCGGCGACGAGCAGGCGCCCCTCGGCAGCGGCGTCGTGCCCCCCCGCCCGCTGCCGGGGCAGGACCCGGAGCCCACCCGCCTCGCCGCCGCCCTCGCCCTGCTGCCGGGCGTCGAGCCGCGCGCCCTCGGCCCCTACACCCTCTACAGCGACGCCTCGCCGGCGGTGCTGGCCTACCTGGCCCCGGCCGTCGAGCAGGTGGAGGAGGTGTACCGCCGTCGCTACGGCGTGACCCCGGTAGGCGAGGCGCGCGAGGCGGTGGTCGTCTTCGCCCGGGAGGAGGACTACCGCCGCTTCCAGGGCCTGGAGCGGCAGCTCGGCGGCCTGCCGGCGGGCGGCCACGCGGGGTTCGGCCTCGCCGCCGTCTATGCCGGCCGTCGCGGCCGGGTCGACGTGGCCGCCACCCTGGTCCACGAGCTCGGCCACCTGCTCAACCGCCGCGCCCTCGGCCCGGCCCTGCCGCCGTGGCTCGACGAGGGGCTGGCCGACGACCTCGCCGCCTCCTACATCGGACCCGACGGCATCGACCCCCGCCGCCTCGGCGGCACGAGGGTGCGCAGCGGGAATCGGGTGGACTTCCATGGCGCGCTCTCGGCGCTGCGCCACCTGATGCGGGGCTGGCGGGAGGGCCGCGTGCCACCGCTTGAGCGCCTCGTCGCTCTCGACTGGGAGGGCTTCGTGCGCAGCGACGACCGACCGCTCCACTACGCCCAGGCGGGGATGTTCTTCCGCTACCTGCTCTCCTCGGGCGAACCGGAGCTGGCCGCCGGCCTGCGCCGCTTCCTCGCCCGCGTCGCCGCTGGCGGCCCGGCCAGCGGCGAGGCCCTGCGCCACGAGCTGGGGCGATCCTGGCAGGAACTCGACACCGGCCTGCGCCGGTGGGTCGCGCAGCAGGTGGCCGCCACCCAGCCCGGCGCCTGACGGAGGTCCGGGCGCTACAGCCGCCGCCTGCCGTCCCGCGCCGCCGCCAGCGCCAGCCGCACCGCCTCCTCGGGGCTCGCCGCCGCGCGCAGCAGCGGCTCCCCTTCGCCGTCCAGCGGCTCCGGGTTCCAGCTCGCGAGCGAGATCACCGGAATGCCGTGCTTGAGCGCCAGGGCGATCTCCGAGAGCGTGCCCCAGCCGCCGGCCACCGCCACCACCGCGGCGGCGGAGAGCACCACCACCTGGTTCCTGGCCTGCCCGAGACCGGTGTAGATCGCCACCTCCACGGCTTCGCCGGGCGGCGAGTCGATGGCGTCGCGGCCGGG
>DATACC010000009.1:0-2275 GCA_036259255.1 Thermoanaerobaculia bacterium
GCCTCAATGCGGCAGGGGAAGGTGCAAGGCAGGTGCGACGGGCGTGATCGGCCGTCCTCCGTGGAGGACGTTCGCCGCCGCGCCGAGCCTCCTGACGAGGGAATCCCGGGTGGCGCGGCGACTCCTGCAGGGAATTCAATCGCCGTGCCACCCGGGATTCCCTCGTCAGGAGGCTCGGCGCGGCGGCGAACGTCCTCCACGGAGGACGGCCGATGACGCCCGTGGCACCTGCGTTGCAGCTTCCCCTGCCGCATTGAGGCTGCCCGAACGAAAAACCTCGCAGCCTCGAGGAGGCCAGGATGAACAGCACGACGAACACCGCGACCTGGATGCCGGTCGCAGTCGTTTTCCTGATGCTCGCCACGCTCGCCCCCCTGGGCGCCTGCGCGCGCGCCGAGGTCGACGTCGAGGATGCCGAGGATCTGGCGCAGGTCGATGGCGAGCAGGATCTCAACCCGGTGGAGGCGGCCCTGGCGATCGACGACGTGGCGATCGGCAGCGCGCTCGGCGAAGAGGGGGCCATCGTCGACGGCAGCAACGACGAGTTCGCCCCGGGCGACCCGATCTACGTCGCGATGGAGGTGGGCGACGCGAGGCCCGGCACCGAGGTCCGCATCGACTGGTTCGGCCCCGGCGACCGGCAGGTCGAGACCGAATCGAAGAGCATCGCCGAGGGCGACCGCTACCTGAACTTTCAGGCGCCGGATACGGCGAGGTGGAGCGGGGGCGAGTACCGGGCGGAGGTCTGGTACGGCAACGAGCGCGTCGACGCCTTGGGCTTCCGGATCCAGCCGGTCGATCCCGGCCGCGCGGAGGACGCGACGGCGGAGACGGAGACGGGAACCGGCGCGGAGCGGAATGCCGAGGCCGAGGTCGAGTAGGGAGGCTTCACTCGAGTAGGGAGCTTCAGAAGTCCCAGGCCAGCTCGAGCTTCGCCGCCCTGCCGGGGGCGGGGAAGCAGTAGGGCACCTCGCCACCGGTGAAGTCGGGCAGCGCGAGCCCCAGCTCGTCGTGCTCCTCCCCGGCCACATTCAGCAGGTCGAGGCGGAGCTCGCCCCAGGGGCGCTGGGCCACCAGGCGCAGGTCGATCACCGTGGCCTCGCCCAGGGGGAAGCGGTGCGCGTCGTCCAGCCAACGGTTGCCGAGCCAGGAGAGGGTGGCGGTGAGGGCGAGGTCGGCGGGCAGGGCCGCGGTCGTGGTGAGGCGGGCGCTGTGCTCCGGGATGTTCTTGAGCTGGCGCCCGGCGTTGGCGCCCTCGCGAGGGACCACCCGCTGCCAGGTCCAGGCCGCCGTGGTGGCGAGGCGGTCGGGCCGGCCGAGGCGGGCTTCCGCCTCGAACCCCTCGTGCCGGGTGGCGCCGATGTTGGCGTAGCGGAAGGTGGCGGGGTCGAAGTCGATCTCGTCGTCCACCTCGGTGCGGTAGGCAGCGATCTCCCAGAGCAGCGGGCCCGCCGTCGTGGCCCCGCGGGCGCCGAGCTCGAGATCGGCGGCGCGCTGGGGCGAGAGGTCCGGGTTGGCCAGGGTGATCGTGCCGCCGGCGAAGTCCGGTAGCGGGCGCGGATCGAATAGCTGCTCCAGCGTCGGCGCCTTGAAGGCGCGGGCGGCGCGCAGCCACAGCGCCAGCGGCGGACGGCCCGGACGGTCGAGCAGGAGGTTGGCGCCGAGACGCGGCGACCAGGCGTCCTGCACCGCGTCGTCCGCGTCCGCGGGGCCCGGCGCCGTGCCCGCCGTGGCGACCCGGTCGTCGATGCGGTCCCAGCGGGTGCCACCCACCAGGCGCAGGCGCAGGTCGGCGGCCAGCGGCACCGTCCAGTCGCCGGTGAGGAAGGCGGCGGCGCGGCGGCGGCGGCCATCGAGGGTGGCCACCACCGGGCCGGCGGCGCCGCCCTCCCCCACCCCACGGTAGCTCCCGGCCAGTTCCTCGTGGGTGCCCTCGGCCCCGCCCCGCAGCACCGCCTCCCCCAGCGGCACGGCCAGCACGCGGGAGCCTTCGAGGGCCGCCCCCAGCGTGTCGCCCTCGACGGAGCGCAGCGCGCGATCGCCGAGCCCGGCGGCGATCAGCAGGGTGCGCAGGCGCTCGGAGTCGCGGCTCTCGGCCCACAGCCGGCCCGCCAGCGGCCACGGCCCGGCCGCGCGTTCGGCGCTCGCCGCCAGGCGGTCGCGGCGGGTCTCCTCGCGATCGAAGCGGAACAGCGGCGCCGAGCCATCGCGATCCGTGGCCCGCTCGGCGGCGGTGCGCGGGCCGGGCTCCTCGGCATCGCGCTCCTCGCCGGCC
>DATACC010000010.1:0-6180 GCA_036259255.1 Thermoanaerobaculia bacterium
CGCACCGCGCCGGGCGGCCGACGGAGTGGTCGTGCAGCGCGCCGTGGGGGCCCGCGGCGACCAGTCCCGCGCCGAGGGGTCGGCCCCGGGGAGACGGGTCCGCGTCGCCGAGGCCACGCCGGAGCAGCGGCAGCGCGCCGAGGCGCTGGCCCGCGAGCACCGGGTGCGGGCGGAGCGCATCACGCAGGAGCACCGCCAGCGCGTCGAGCGGCTCGCCCGGGAGCACCGGATCGAGGCCGAGCGCGCCGCCGTGGAGCTGCGCCAGCGCGCGGAGCGGGACGCCCGGGAGAACCCGCCGCGCCGGCGCGAGCTGGAGGAGGCCGTGGAGCGTCGGGCGCGGGAGCTGGCCCGGGACCTCCGCGCCGAGGAGGTCGCGCGGCTGGACCCGGAGGAGCGCGAGGCGCGGGCGCAGCGGCTGCGGCGTGCGCTGGAGGGCAGCGCCGAGCTGCGGGCGCTGCGCGAGGAGCTGCGGCGCGAGCACCTGCTTCTCTCCCAGGAGGGTCGGGAGCGGACGGCGCGGCTGCGGGCCGAGCTCGAGCGAGAGCTCCAGCCCGGCAGCGCCCGCCGCGAGGAGCTCGACCGCGCCCTGGCCGCCGCCCGGGCCGAGCTCGAGCGCGACGTGGAGCGCCACCGCCGGGAGGCCGGGCGGGCCCTGGAGGAGGCGCGCCGCGAGTTGGAGCGGGAGCTGGAGCGGGACCGGTCGCGGGGCACCGAGCCACCGCAGCCGCCGCGCTAGCGTGCGGTCCGGCGCCGCCGCCGCCGCGGCGACGGCACTCCCCGGTTCGGCGCAGTCAGCGCCGGACCGGGGGCCGTCCTCGACGTCCCCCTTCTACAGCAGGATGCCGGCGATGGTCGCCGTCTGGAAGCAGGCGAGCGAGCCGGCGACCATGGCCCTCAGGCCGAGGCGGGCGAGATCCTGCTTGCGCTCGGGGGCGATGCCGCCGATGCCACCGATCTGGATGGCGATGGACGAGAAGTTGGCGAAGCCGCACAGGGCGTAGGTGGCGATGATCTGGGAGCGCTCGGAGAGCTGCCCGGCGGCGGCCATCTCCTCGAGCCGCACGTAGCCGACGAACTCGTTGAGCACCGTCTTGATGCCGAGCAGCGCCCCCACCTCGTCGGCCTCCGCCCACTCGACCCCCATCAGCCAGGCGAGCGGCCGCAGCAGCCAGCCGAGGATGATCTCGAGGGTGAGGGCCTCGTAGCCGAACAATCCGCCGAACCACGAGATGACCGCGTTGACCAGCGCGATCAGGGCGATGAAGGCGAGCAGCATGGCGCCGACGTTGAGGGCCAGCTTGAGGCCGGCGCCGGCACCCTCGGCGGCGGCGTCGATGACGTTGGCCCACGGCTTCTCCACGTCCACCCGCACCTCGCCGGCGGTCAGGCTCTGCTCGGTTTCCGGGAACATCACCTTGGCCATCACCAGGGCGGCCGGGGCGCTCATCACGCTGGCGGCGATCAGGTGGCCGGCCGGCACGCCCATGCCGACGTAGGCGGCCAGCACGCCGCCGGCGATGGTGGCGAAGCCGCCGGTCATCACCGCCATCAGCTCCGAGTTGGTCATCGTGCCGACGTAAGGCCGGATCAGCAGGGGCGCCTCCGTCTGGCCGACGAAGATGTTGCCGGAGGCCGACAGCGACTCGGCCCCGGAGGTGCCCATCACCCACATCATCACCCTTGCGAACCCGCGGACCACCCACTGGATGACGCCCAGGTAGTAGAGGATGGTGATGAAGCTCGAGAAGAAGATGATCGTGGGGAGCACCTTGAAGGCGAAGAAGTGCTCCGCGAAGCCCTCGCCGAAGATGAACGAGGCCCCGGCGTCGGTGAAATCGAGGAAGGCGGTGACCACCCGGGTGGCCGCGTCGAAGAGGGCCAGGCCGGCCCGGGTCTTCAGGATCAGCAGCGCGAAGGCGAACTGCAGCGCCGTGCCGGTGACCACGGTACGCCACCGGATCGCCCTCCGATCGGTGGAGAGCGCCCACGCGATGCCGAGCATCACGAACAGGCCGAGGAAGGCGATCACTGGATACGGGCTCCGGCCGGCAGGAGACCAGAAAAGGCAGCGGGCGTCAAGGCGCCCAGCGTCCGGCCGGCTGCGGCGCCTCCTTGCGAGCTCCGTCCCTGGCTGACCGCCTTCAGCCTCGGCGCCGGTCCTGGCCAGCGATCGCCTCGCCGGGGCTCACTCCACCCAAACCGTCTTCGCGTTGACGAACTCCTGGATGCCGAGGGTGCCCAGCTCGCGGCCGTAGCCGCTGGCCTTGACACCGCCGAACGGCAGGCGGGGGTCGCTCTTGACGTAGGCGTTGACGAAGCAGCAGCCGGCGTCGAGGCGGTGCTCGGCGATGGCCTCGCCCCGCTCGCGGTCCCGGGTGAAGACGGCGGCACCAAGGCCGAAGGGGCTGTCGTTGGCCTTCTGGATCGCCTCCTCCTCGTCCGCCACCCGCACCAGCGCCGCCACCGGGCCGAAGAGCTCGTCGTCCCACGCCGGCATGCCGGGGCCTACGTCGGCGAGCACCGTCGGCGGGTACCAGGCGCCGGGGCGCTGGGGCACCTCGCCGCCCAACAGGCAGCGGGCGCCGCGCTCGACCGACTCCTTCACTTGCTGGTGGAGGTCGTCGCGCAGGTCCTCCCGGGCCTGGGGGCCCAGGTCGCTCGTCTCGTCGAGGGGGTCGCCCATCGTCTGCTCCCGCATCCGCTCCACGAAACGGCGCTCGAAATCTTCGTAGACGGCGTCGACCACCACGAAGCGCTTGGCCGCGATGCAGCTCTGCCCGCTGTTGAGCAGCCGGCTGGCGACGCAGGTCTCGACCGCGAGCTCGAGGTCCGCGTCCTCCAGCACCAGGTAGGGGTCGCTGCCTCCCAGCTCGAGCACCGTCTTCTTGAGCGCCGCGCCCGCCCTGCCCGCCACCTCCCGGCCCGCCGCCGTGGACCCGGTCAGTGTGACCGCCTGCACCCGGGGATGCTCGATCACCTCGCCCACGCGGGCCGAGCCGAGCCGCAGCACCCGGAACAGGTGCTCCGGGAAGCCGGCGTCGCGGAAGACCCGCTCGATCTCGAGCGCGCAGCCGTAGACGTTCGAGGCGTGCTTGAGCACCCCGGCGTTGCCCGCCATGAGGCCCGGGGCGGCAAAGCGGAACACCTGCCAGAAGGGAAAGTTCCAGGGCATCACGGCGAGCACCACGCCGAGCGGGCGATAGGAGACGAAGCTCCGGCGGGCGTCGGTCTCCACCGCCTCGGCGGCCAGGAAGCGCTCGGCGTGGTCGGCGTAGAAGTCGCACACCCAGGCGCACTTCTCCGCCTCGGCGCGGCCGGAGGCCACCGGCTTGCCCATCTCCCGCGCCATCAGCTCGCCCAGCGTGCCGGCGCGCTCGCGCAGCAGCTCGGCAGCGCGCCGCATCGGCGCCGCCCGCTCGGCGAAGGCCACGTGGCGCCAGTCCCGAAACGCACCGTGCACCCGCTCCAGCACTCCCTCTACCTCGTGCCGGGCCATCTCGTCGTAGCTCGCGATCTCCTCGCCCGTCGCCGGGTTCACGCTCTGCAAAGCCATGTCATCGACCTCCTGCCGTCGGTCCATGCAAATCATCCACCGGCTCGTCCGCCATTCGGATGGTTTTCCGTTCTTCCAGGTAGGAGCCGACGGACGGCTCCGCCACCCGCGAACGAGCCAGGAGAGATCGCCATGTTGGCCCTGCTTGACAACAACGATGGAAGCCTCCACAATGGAACCATACTGGAACCAACGTGGAGGCGAGAACCCATGCGCACCATCACCCTCAAGAGCATCCCCGACGCCCTCTACGACAGCCTGAAGCAGGCCGCCGAAGCCCATCGACGCAGCCTCAACAGCGAGGTGCTGGTGCTCCTGGAGCGGGCCCTCGGGCAACGCCCGGTCGAAGCCGGCGAGGCCCTGGCCCGGGTGCGCGCGGTGCGCCGCGCCGCTGGAGGCCGGCCGCTGACCGACGCCGAGATCACCGCCGGCAAGCGGGAGGGTCGTCCGTGATCGTGGTCGACACCAACATCCTCTGCTACCTCTTCCTCGATTCCGAGCGCACCGCCCAGGCCGAGCAGGCCCTGGCCCGGGATGCCGAGTGGGCGGCCCCGCCGCTGTGGCGCATCGAGCTGCGCAACGTGCTCGCGGGCCAGGTGCGCCGCGGCGGTCTCGGTCTGGCGGACGCCCGGCGCATCGCCGAGGAGGCCGAGGGGCTGATGGCCGGCGGCGAGTACCACGCCGATTCCGGCACGGTGCTGGCGCTGGCCGCCGACAGCGGCTGCTCGGCCTACGACTGCGAGTTCGTGGCGGTGGCGCGCTCCCTCGGCGCTCCCCTGGTGACGGTGGACCGCCAGGTGCTCGTGGCGTTCCCCGACCTCGCGGTGCCGCTCGCCGAGTACGCCGACTCCTGAGGAACGGGCGCCAGGCGCGGCGCGGCGCCGGGGAACGGACTTTGCACCAGTGCTGCGTCGGCACCACGAACCCCCCAACCGGCCGACGAACCGACGACTGGAGCTCCCGATGCGCCGTCCCCCACCTCGCCGCCTGACCGCCGCCCTGCTCGCCCTGCCGCTCACCATCCTGCTGCTCGGGAGCGCCGGCTGCACCGTGGACGAGGAGGACGAGGATCGCGCCGCCGAGCCGGCCCCCGCGCCCGAGTCCGCCGCCGGCCCGCCGATGCGGGCCAGCGTGCCGGCCGACGGCTACCGCGCCGTCGACTGGGAGCAGGTCGACCGGGAGCGGCTGGACTCCGCCTGGCGCACGGCGGCCGATGCCGACCGCGGCAGCCGTGGCGCGGCCGCCGGCACGACCTCGGCCACCGCCGGCAGCGACGCCGCACCGGTCGAGCGGCTGCGCAGCCGCGCCGGCGAGACGTCGCCGAGCGGAAGCGCCGGTGGAGACCCGGCCGCGACCGGCTCCGGCGGCTCGGACAGCTGGGAGGACATCGGCCCCGACGCCTTCGAGAGCTTTCAGCCGGTCCTGCCGGTACCCCGGGAAGGCGGCGGACCCACGGTGCTCGCCCTGCAGTGGATGCTCGACCGGGTGCGCTTCTCCCCGGGAGTGATCGACGGGCGGTGGGGCAAGAACACCGAGAAAGCGGTGTACTGGCTGCAGGATGCTCTCGGCGAAGAGCCGACGGGCGAGGTGGACCGCGCCCTCTGGGACCGCCTGGTCGCCGAGACCGGCAGCTCGCCGGTGCGTCGCCATCCGGTGACGGCGCAGGACGTCGAGGGACCGTTCCGGCAGATCCCGGAGGAACCCACCGAGCAGGCCGATCTCGACTGCTTGTGCCACGAGTCCGCCGCCGAGGCACTGGCCGAGCGCTTCCACACCACCCCGGAGCTGCTCGCCCAGCTCAACCCCCAGGCCGACCTCGACCAGCTCTCGGCCGGCATCACGCTCACGGTGCCCGCCGTCGACGAGATCCGCCAGAACCCTTCGGCGGCCGACCGGGTGGCACGCATCCGGGTGTCGAAGGACGGCTTCTACCTGCAGGCCCTCGACGAGTCGGGCAACGTTCTGTACCACTTTCCGACCACCGTCGGGGCCGATTACGACCCGTCGCCGAGCGGCGACTTCCGGGTCACTGGCATCGCCTTCGATCCCGATTTCCACTACCAGCCGGAGCTGTTCGCCGACGTGCCCGACAGCGACGAGGACGCTCTGCTGCCGCCCGGGCCCAACAGCCCGGAGGGCTTGGTGTGGATGCAGCTCTCCAAGGAGAACTACGGCATCCACGGCACCTCCGAGCCGGCGACCATCGGCTACACGACCTCCCACGGCTGCGTCCGCCTGACCAACTGGGATGCCGTGTTCCTCGCCAACCGCACCGCCCGCGGGACGCCGGTCGAGTTCACCGGCGGCAGCGGCGGAAGCTCGGGAGCGGAGGCTTCGGCTGCCGCCAGCTCGGCGGCGGGCGGCGCGGAGTAGGGGAGCGACCCGGGAGCCGGGCCACGGCCCGCTAGTTGTCACTGCCCAGGACGTTGTTCACTCTGGCAGCGGGCGGTAGCCCGTTGAGTGCGCTGTGGGGTCGGTGGTGATTATAGTAGTGGAGCCATGGCTCCAGGGCCTGCTGGCGCAGTTGCGAGGACGGATAGGCTCGTTGGTAGGCCCACTCCCTGAGGCTGGTCTGGATGAAGCGTTCGGCCTTGCCGTTGGTACGGGGACGGTAGGGACGGGTTCGG
>DATACC010000011.1:0-3141 GCA_036259255.1 Thermoanaerobaculia bacterium
GGGTGGGCCTGTTCGGCCACAGCCGGGGCGGTGCCGTGGCGCTGCTCGCCGCCGCCCATCCGGAGCTTGCCGACGTGCCGGTGCGGGCGCTGGTCACCTGGGCCGCCATCGCCCGGGTCGACCGCTGGAGCGACGAGGAGAAGGAGGCGTGGCGGCGCGACGGCAGCCTGCCGGTGGTCAACTCCCGCACCGGTCAGGTGCTGCCGCTGGGCATCGACCTGCTGCGCGACGTCGAAACGCATCGCACCGAGCTCGACCTCGCCGCCGCCGCCCGCCGCCGCCGCGCACCGTGGCTGATCGTCCACGGCAGCGACGACACCAGCGTAGGCGCCGAGGAAGGCGAGCGCCTCGCCGCCGCCGCCTCCGACCCGAAGGAGCTCCTGCTCGTCGAGGGCGCCGACCACACCTTCGGCGCGAAGCAGCCGTGGGTCGGTCCGACGCCCCAGCTCATCGCGGCGATGAACGCCACCCAGACCTGGTTCCGGCGCCACCTCCGGCCTCCGTCCGGCGCCTGATTTGCACGGTCGGGGAGTCGGGAGGTAACACCATGCAGAGACAACCGAGCATCCTGTTCTGGGACGTCGACACGCAGGTCGACTTCATGCATCCGGACGGCGCGCTGTACGTCGGCGGGGCCGAGAAGATCACCTCGAACCTGGCGCGGCTCACCGCCGCGGCACGGCAGCAGAGGATTCCGGTGATCGCCTCGGCCGACGACCACCGGCTCGGCGACGCCGAGATCAGCGAGTCGCCCGATTTCGAGACCACCTGGCCGCCCCACTGCATGCACGGCACGCCGGGGCAGCGGAAGATCCGCGAGACCAGCCTGCCGGAAGCGCTGGTGATCGGGCGCGACGAGATCTCCGACACCGAGATCCGCCGCCACGTCAACACCGCCGGCGAGGCGCTCCTGATCCTGAAGGACCAGGTCGACGTGTTCGGCAACCCGAACACCGCCAAGCTGCTGGCGGAGATCGAGCCGCGGAGGATCGTCCTCTACGGGGTGGCCCTCGACGTCTGCAACCGCCACACGGTCGACGGGCTGTGGAACCGCGGCTTCACGAAGGTCGCCGTGGTCGCCGACGCGGTGATGGCCATCGACGAGGAGCGCGGCAACCGCCTGCTCGACGAGTGGGACGGGCGGGGCCTCGAGATCCTCACCACCGACGAGGTGCTCGCCCGCGTCGAGGAGCCCGCCTACGCCTGAGGGCGGGCGGCGGCGCTCATGCGGCTCGTTCTCTTCGACATCGACGGCACCCTGCTGCGCTGCGGCCCCCAGGTGCGGCCGCTGTTCGCGGCGGCCCTCCAGGAGGTCTACGGCACCACCGGCGTGATGGAGGGCTATTCCTTCGCCGGCAAGACGGACCCGCGCATCGTGCTCGACCTGATGACCGGCGCCGGGGTGCCGGAGGCCGAGGTGCGGCGCCGCCTGCCGGCGATGCGCCGCAGCTACCTCGACCGCCTGGAATCGGGCCTCGACACCGAGCGCATGGCGCTGCTGCCGGGGGTCGCCGACCTGCTGGAACGGCTGGTGGCCGAGGGGGAGGTGACGGTGGGCCTGCTGACCGGCAACTGGGAGCGCGGCGCCCGCATCAAGCTGTCCCGCTTCGGCCTGGAGCGCTACTTCGCCTTCGGCGCCTTCGGCGACGACGGCGTCCACCGCGCCGAGCTGCCGCCGGTGGCCCTGGCCCGCGCCGAGCTCCACGCCGGCCGCCGCTTCGCACCCGACGAGATCCTGATCATCGGGGACACCGTGGAAGACGTCGCCTGCGCCCGCGCCCACTCCTTCCACTGCCTCGGCGTGGCCACCGGCTGGACCCCGGCCGAGATGCTGCGGGACGCCGGCGCCGCCTGGGTGGCCGACGACCTGCCGGCGGCGGGACGGTTGTTGCCTTTGCTGGCTTGTGGGAGATAGCCCGGCGGGAGGGGCGGCCGTTCCGCTGGGCGGGTGGAGGTGGTGCGGCTGCGGACGCGGGGCGACTCGGAAAAGGTCGACGGCGGGCCCCGCTCTGCGCCGCCGGCTGCCACCGGCGACGGCCCCTTCACCGTTCCGAGCGGCGCCGGCGACGAGGCCGCTGCCCCACCACCTCCACCCGCCCGGTCGCTCCAGCGGCCACCCCTCCCGCCTCCGTGGGTGATTGAGGAGGAAACCCGGACCCCGAGCCCCAATCCCTCGGCCCTGGAGCTACTGGCGAGATCGAGCCGCGGCACGAGCTCCCTCGCCGGTCGGTTGCAGGCGGCGGCTGGGGCGCCATGCCGCCCAGGTGGCGAGCACCGTTCCCAGCAGGAACAGCAGGAGGCCCACCGTCCAGCTCGCGGGGGCGTAGCGCAGCTCCACGTGGTGATGACCGGTGTCGACCAGCAGGCCGAGGAAGGCGCCGTTGACCCGGACGAAGCCGGCCGGTTCGCCATCGATCTCGGCACGCCAGCCGGGGATCGCCGGCTGACTGGTGGCCAGCAGGGCCAGGGAGTCGACGGTGACGTCCGCCACGATGCGCCGCGGCTCGACCCGCAGGGCGTCCACCCGGGCCGGGCCGTTGGGCACTCGCGGGCGGGTTCCCGGCGGCACCGGCAGGTCGCCGGAGGCCGCCACCCGCTCGGCGAAGTCGGGCAGCTCGCCGGCCGTCGCCAGGGCCTCCTCGTGGCTGGGCCGCACCTCCACCGCCCGCGGTACGTAGAGCCGTGGCAGCGCCCCGGGGTTGTCGTAGACCACCGCCTCGGGACCGCGATACACCACCTCCACCCCGGCGCGCTCGCCGCGGTGCGGGTGGTCGAAGATCCAGCGCGCGCCGAGGAAGTCGAGCACCGGCAGCGACGGGTCGTGGATCGGGCTCCAGCCGACGTCCACCGGATCGCCGGCGAGCTCCAGGAAGCGGTGGTACGGCGCGAAGGTCATCGGGTCGTAGGCGCGCACCTCCGGAAAGCCGAAGAACGCCGCCGCATGGGGCGGCAGCGCGGCGATGATGCCGGCGACCCGGAAACCCCGCGCCCCCGCTTCCGCCAGCCGCGCCGCCACGAAGTCCGTGGCCGGCACCGGCGGGTAGAAGAGCAGCGAGGAGGTCGCCGGCACCCAGCCGGCGAAGAGCAGCGCCCGCGGCACCAGCACCGCGGCGACGAGCAACACCGCCCCCCCGGCCGTCA
>DATACC010000012.1:0-7857 GCA_036259255.1 Thermoanaerobaculia bacterium
ACCAACGAGCCTATCCGTCCTCGCAACTGCGCCAGCAGGCCCTGGAGCCATGGCTCCACTACTACAATCACCACCGACCCCACAGCGCACTCAACGGGCTACCGCCCGCTGCCAGAGTGAACAACGTCCTGGGCAGTGACAGCTAGCCCGGGCGGGGGCGGGCCGGCTCAGACGACGCCCATGCGGCGCAGCCGGTCGCGCATCCGCCGCACGTGGCTGGCGCGCCAGTAGAAGCGGCCGCAGGCCGGGCAGCGGCGGAACTCCTGGGTGGTGCGCGCGACGAAGGGCGGCACCCGCGCGCGCGCCTCCTCGGCGTCGGCCGGCACCAGCGCTTCGTTGCAGCGCAGGCAGCGCAGGAACAGCCGTTCGGCCTCGGGTGTCAGATTGCAGGCCGCGACGACCTGGCGCACCTGCTCGTCGACGACCTCCGAGGCGACCAGCAGGTGGTTGGCTGCCAGCCGCCGCTCGACCAGCCGCCGGTCCCGGGTCAGGATCGTCCGCCCCTCGGCCAGCGACAGGGCCACGATCTCCCCGTCGTCGAGCCCCGGATCGTAGGCCGTGTCCAGCCCCAGCACCCGCAACCACCGCGCCAGCGCCCCGAGCATGGCGTCGGCCACGAAGCGGGGAGCATCGGTGTCCGGCATGGAGGGGGCTACAGGGCCGCCAGCAGCTTCGCGACCGCCACCAGCTCCGGGAGGCTCACGGTGTGGGGACGGCCGGGGTGGCGCTGGAGGGTGACCTCGGCGCCGAGGCGGCGCAAGAGGGCGGCGGTCTCCTCGACGCGGGACCAGGGGACGTGGGGGTCCGGATCGCCGGAGGCGAGCACCGCCGGGGTGCCGGCGAGGTCGCCTGCGCCGTCCGGCGGCAGGCTCCGTGGCTCGCCCGGCGGACCGAGGATGCCGCCGGTGAGCGCCGCCACGCCGCCCCAGCGGCGCGGAGTGCGGGCGACGTACTCGCAGGTCAGGCAGGCGCCCTGGGAAAAGCCCAGCAGCACCGTGCGCTCCGCCGGCATGCCGGCCGCGGCCAGGCCGTCCACCGCGCGGCCGACGAGGGCCAGGGCCGAGCCGAGCCACGGCTCGTTGTCGGCGAGCGCCGCCAGGAAGCTGCGCGGATACCAGCTGCCGCCGCGGGCCTGGGGCGCCACCCAGGCGAGGTCGCGCCGCTCCAGCCCGAGCCGCTCGAGCTCCGGCACCAGCGACAGGATGCCCTGCGCCGTCGCCCCCCGCCCGTGCACCAGCACCACCGCCCCCCGCGCCTCCCCGACCGGACGGCCGGCAGCCAGGATCGGCTGCCCGTCGTGGGGATCGGCAGCGCTCACCGGCCACGCTCCAGGACCGGCCTCACGCCGCTCCCTCCCCGCCGTCCGGCTTCGGCAGCGTGATCGGCGGCAGCACGCCCGCGATGCGCTCGCGGTGGGGCTCGAGCCAGGGCGGCAGCTTCAGCGCCTCGCCGAGGCTCGCCACCGGCTCGTCGAGGGCGAAGCCCGGCGAGTCGGTGGCGATCTCGAACAGCACGCCGCCAGGCTCGCGGAAGTAGATCGAGTGGAAGTACTGGCGGTCGAGCACCGGCGTCACGTCGAGGCCCTCGCCGGCCAGCGCGGCGCGCCACCTCGCCTGCTCGGCGTCGCCGGCCACCCGCCAGGCCACGTGGTGCACCGTGCCGGCGGCCACCCGGCCCGGCGCCACGTCGGGGGAGCAGACCACGTCGACCAGGGTGCCCGGCGCGGTGCCGGACGGCCCCCCGGAAGCGTCCGCCGCCGCCGCGCCCGCGCCGACCCGGAAGCGGAAGCGGTTGCGCCGCTCGCCGGCGGGCTCGAAACCGAGGGTGCCGGTGAGCAGCGCCGCCGTCTTCTCGTAGCCCTGCACGGCGAGGGTCACCGAGCGGAAGCCGCGGATGGCGTGGCGCTCCGGCACCGCGGCACCGGCCCAGGGGGCGACGTCGGCGACGCCGGCGTGGGCGACGAGCTCGAGCATCAGCCCGTCCGGGTCGAGGACGACCATCGCGTCCTCCTCGAAACGCTCCTCCGGATCGCCGGCGACGACCCCGTGGGCGGCGAAGCGCTCGCGCCACCAGCCGAGCGATCCCTCCGGCACGGAGAACGAGGTGACCGTGGCCTGCCCGGTGCCCCGCTGGCCGCGCCGCGCCATCGGCCACGGGAAGAAGGTGAGGATGGTGCCGGGGCGGCCGGTCTCGTCGCCGTAGTAGAAGTGGTAGGCGCCGGGATCGTCGAAGTTCACCGTCCGCTTGACCAGCCGCAGCCCCAGCGTGCCGGCGTAGAAGTCGACGTTGGTCTGCGGATCGGTGGCGATGGCGGTGACGTGGTGGATGCCGAGAATGGCCATCGGGGCTCCTCGTGGGTTCGCAGGTTCGTCGTGTGCCGAGTCCGCGGCCAGCCGGACCCGCTCGCGCGGTCAATCGCCGCCGCAGCGGTCCTCGCCGGAGAGGCCCTCCCAGCCCTCGCGCACCAGCCAGGGAACCATCAGCAGGGCGGCCACCGGGTCGGCCCACCACCAGCCGAGGGCGGCGTGGGCGGCGAGGCCGACGAGCAGGGCCAGGGAGAGGTAGGAGCAGGCCAGGGTCTCCCGCGCCTCGGCGCGCAGGGCGCCGCTGCCGATCTCGCGGGCGGCGCGCAGCTTGCCCCAGGCGATCGCCGGCATCAGCAGGAGCGAGGCCACGGCGAGCACCAGGCCTACGGTGCTCTCCGCCGGTGCCTCGCGGCGCCACAGCGTCCAGGCCGCCTCGGCGGTGACGTAGAGGGCGAGCGCCACGAAGGTGCCGCCGACGAAGCGCAGCACGCGGCGCTCACCGGCCTCCACCGTCTCGGGGTCGGCCCCCCCGAGCTCCAGGCGCAGGCGCCACAGCAGCACCCCGGCCGCGGCGAGCTCGATGATGCTGTCGAGGCCGAAGCCGACCAGCGCGATGCTCTCCGCCGCCACCCCGGCGGCCAGCGCCACCCCCGCCTCCACCAAGTTGTAGGCCATCGTCCCCAACACCAGCCAGAGGGCGATGCGGGTCCAGCGGCCGGTGCCGGCGAGGCTCGCGGTGGGCTGCATGGCGGAAAGTTTCTCACGCCCGGGCGGCGGGCGATGGCTCCGCCGGCTCCGGCGCCAGCCGGGGAGAGCCACGAGGCGGTTGTGCTATAACCGCTCGCGCATGTTCCACCGCATTGTCGCACTGCTCGCCCTCGCCGTGCTCGGCCTCGCGCTGCTGGCGCCGGTGGCCGCCGCCGCGGTCCGCTGCGAGGAGGATTGCTCCGCCGAGGCGGCGGACTGCTGCGAGACGGGCTGTGAGCTGTGCCGCTGCTGCGCCCCGGCCAGCCAGGGGCTGGACCCTGGCACCGCCTCCGGCAGCCTCGGTGAGCCGGGCGTCGGCCTCGGTGCGTCACCGCTGCGGGTGCCGGCGGTCCCCACCCTCCGGGGCGTCCTGCACGTCCCCCGCGCCACCGTTCCCCCGGTCCGCTGACCCCGATTCCACTGCAGTGAACCCGGCGGGGAGCCCCCCGCCCCCGGCACCGCCGACGGCGGCGCGTCGCACCAGGCGGTCCTTCGGCCCAGGCCGCGGACGGTCCGGCCGCGCCGCCCGGCGCTCCCGGCCGCCTCGCCGGCCGCAGCGCCCGAGCACCGAGGAGAGCACCGATGATCCTTCGCAGCCGCCCGGCCCTCGCCGTCGTGCTGCTCGCCGCCCTGCTGCCGGCCGCCGCCGGCGGCGGCCGCGAGCCGGCGGCGGGGCACGACGAGCACGGCCCTCGAGACGAGAGCCACGACGAGCACGAGGACGGCCATTCCGGCGACGGCCACGCCGAGGAGGGCCACGAGGAGGGCGTCGTCACCCTGACGCCGGAGGCCGAGCGGCGCATCGGCCTGGAGACGACACCGGTCGAGCGCCGGCCGGTGGAGGGCGCCGTGGGCACTACCGGCACCGTCGGATTCGACGAGCGCCGGCTCGCCCACCTGGGGCCCCGCCTCGAGGGACGTCTGCAGCGGGTCGAAGCCGAGCTCGGCGAGAGGGTGCGCGCCGGCGAGGTGCTTGCCTGGATCGACTCCGTCGCCCTCGGCGCCGCCCGCGCCGCCTGGCTGCGCGCCCGCGCCCACCACGAGGTGGCCGAGACCCACTGGCGGCGCCAGCGCGAGCTGCATGCGCAGGACATCGTCTCGGAGCAGGAGATCCTGGAGGCCCGGGCCGAGGCCCTGGAGGCCGCCGCCGACCTCGCCGCCGCCGCCGACACGCTGCGCCTCTACGGCGTCGGCGCGGCGGAGCTGGAGTCGCTGCGCGACGAGGGTCGGGCGAGCCCGCTGCTGGCGATCCGTGCGCCCTTCGCCGGGCGGGTGGTGGCCAAGGAGGCGGTGCTGGGCGAGATGGTGGCGCCGGACGACACGCTGTTCACCGTCGCCGATCTCTCCACCGTGTGGGTGTGGCTCGACGTCTACGAGCGCGAGCTGGCCCGGGTCGCCGAGGGCGACCGGGTGGAGGTGCGCTTCGACGCCTATCCGGGAGAGACCTTCCGCGGCCGCCTCGGCTACCTCGGCTCGGAGATCGCCGCCGAGAGCCGCACCGCCCGCGCCCGGGTCGACCTGCCGAACCCGGACGGCCGCCTGCGCCCCGGCATGTTCGCCCGAGTGGACCTGCGCTCCGGCGCAGCGCCGGCCGACGCCGGGGAGGGGGGCGAGGCGCTGGCGGTGCCGGAGGCGGCGATCCAGCGCCAGGCCGGCACGAGCGTGGTGTTCGTGGCCGTCGGCGACCATCGCTACCAGCGGCGCGCGGTGACCCTCGGTCGGCGCGGCGACGGCTGGGTCGAGGTGCTCTCCGGCGTCGAGCCGGGCGAGCGGGTGGTCACCCGCGGCGTCTTCCTGCTCCAGTCCCAGGCCTCCGAGGATCAGCTCGGCGGCGGCCACCACCACTGAGGCCACCGTGCGACGGCTGATCGACTTCTCCCTCGACAACCGCCTGCTGGTGGCGGCGCTGTGGCTGGTGCTCGTGGTGGCCGGCGTCCACTCGCTGCTCCACCTGCCCATCGACGCCGTGCCCGACGTCACCAACGTCCAGGTGCAGGTGCTCACCGACAGCCCGGGCCTGGCGCCGGAGGAGGTGGAGCAGTTCGTCACCTTCCCGGTGGAGACCGCCATCAGCGGTCTGCCGCGATTGGCCGAGGTGCGCTCGCTGTCCAAGTTCGGCCTCTCGGTGGTGACCGCGGTGTTCGAGGAGGGCACCGACGTCTACCACGCGCGGCAGCTCGTCGGCGAGCGGCTGGCCGAGGCCCGGGAGGCGATTCCCGAGGGCTACGGCGAGCCGCAGCTCGCGCCGGTGACCACCGGCCTGGGCGAGATCTACCAGTTCGAGCTGCGCGGCACCCCGCGCTGCGCACCGGGCAGCCCGGACACCGCCGGGTGCTGGTCGCTGATGGAGCTGCGCTCGCTGCTCGACTGGGTGGTGACGCCGCAACTGCGCGCGGTCCCCGGCGTGGTCGAGGTCAACGCCTTCGGCGGCGAGGTGAAGACCTACCAGGCCACCCTCGACCCGGAACGCCTGGCGGCCTACGGCGTGGGCGTACCCCAGGTGGTGGCGGCCCTCGAGGCCAGTCACCTCAACGTCGGCGGCGGCACCATTCCCTACGGTGGCGAGCAGTACGTGGTGCGCGGCGAGGGGATGGTGGCGAGCCTCGCCGATCTCGGAGCGGTGATGGTGGCCCCCGCCGGCGGCACGCCGGTCTACCTGCGCGACCTGGGACGGGTGGAGCTGGCGCCGCTCCTTCGCCAGGGGGCGGTGACCCGCGACGGCGAAGGCGAGGCGGTGGCCGGCATCGTGCTGATGCTCGCCGGCGCCAACTCCCGGCAGGTGGCGCGCGACGTGGCGGCGCAGGTGGCCGAGATCCAGCCCACCTTGCCGGCCGGCGTCGAGATCGACCCCTACTACGACCGCGCCGAGCTGGTGGACCGCACCCTGCGCACGGTGGCCACCAACCTGCTCGAGGGCGGCCTGCTGGTGGTCGTGGTGCTGCTGCTGCTGATCGGCAGCCTGCGCGCCGGCCTGCTGGTGGCCGCCGTGATCCCGCTGTCGATGCTGGTGGCCTTCACCGCCATGCGCTGGAGCGGCATCTCGGGCAACCTGATGAGCCTCGGAGCCATCGACTTCGGGTTGATCGTCGACGGCGCGGTGGTGATGGTGGACGCCATCCTGCGCCGCCTGCGCGGCGGCGGCACCCTCGACGGCAAGCGGGAGGGCACCGGGGCGCCGCCTTCCGCCGAGGCCGTGCGCGAGCGCGTGCGCCAGGCGGCCCACGAGGTGGCGCGACCGGTGCTCTTCGGGGTCGGCATCATCGTGCTCGTCTACTTGCCGCTGCTGGCGCTGCGCGGCATCGAAGGCAAGATGTTCCGCCCGATGGCGCTGACCGTCGTCTTCGCCCTGGCCGCCTCGCTGCTGTGCGCGCTCACCCTGGTGCCGGCCGCCGCCACCGTCGTGCTGCGCGGGGTGCGGCCCCGGGAGCCGTGGCTCTACCGCCTGCTGGAGCGCGCCTACCTGCCGCTGCTCGGCCGCGCCCTGGGCCACCGGCGCCTCACCTTCGTGGCGGCGGCCTGCGTGCTGGCCGTCGCCCTGGTGCTGGCACCGTGGCTCGGCGCCGAGTTCCTGCCGACCCTCGACGAGGGCGCCGTGGCGATGCACATCCAGCGGCTGCCCTCGATCTCCCTGGAGACCTCCAACGAGGTGAGCCTGCTGGCCGAACGGGTGCTGCGCGAGGAGTTCCCGCAGGAGGTCGAGACCGTCGTCTCGCGCACCGGCCGTCCGGAGGTGGCGCTCGACCCGATGGGGGTCGAGATCGGCGACACCTTCATCATGCTCCACCCGCGCGAGCAGTGGCGCTTCGACACCAAGGAGGAGCTGGTGGAGGCGATGGAGCGCGCGCTGCGCGCCCAGGTGCCGGGGGCGGCCTTCGCCTTCACCCAGCCCATCGAGCTGCGCTTCGCCGAGTTGATCGGCGGCGTGCGCTCCGACGTGGCGGTGCACCTCTACGGCTCGGACCTGGAGCTGCTCGCCGCCAAGGCCGAGGAGATCGCCGCCGTGCTGCGGCGCGTGCCCGGCGCCGCCGACGTGCAGGCCGAGCAGGTGCAGGGGCTGCCGATGCTGCGGGTCGAGGTGGACCGCGAAGCGGCGGCCCGCCACGGCCTGGCTGTCGAAGACGTGCTCGCCGTGGTGCGCGCCCTCGGCGGCATCCGGGTGGGTACGGTGCTCGAGGGTGCGATGCGCTTCCCGCTGCAGGTGCGTCTCGACGAGGCGGTGCGCGTCGACCCGGAGCGGGTGGCGGACGTCCGGGTGGCGGCGCCGCCGGCCGTTCCTGGGGGGCCGGCGGCGATGATCCCGCTCGGCCAGGTCGCCCGGGTGTGGGTCGAGGAGGGACCGGCGCAGATCAACCGCGAGCGGGTGAGCCGCCGCATCGGCGTGGAGGCCAACGTGCGCGGCCGCGACCTGGCCTCCTTCGTCGCCGACGCCCGGCGCGAGGTGGCGGCGGAGGTGGAGCTGCCGGCGGGCTGGAATCTCGCCTGGGGCGGCCAGTTCGAGAACCTCCAGCAGGCGGTGGAGCGCCTGGCGCTGGTGGTGCCGATGGTGCTGCTGCTGATCTTCGTGCTGCTCTACAGCGCCTTCGGCTCGGGACGGCTGGCGGTGCTGGTGTTCCTCAACGTGCCGGTGGCCCTGTCCGGGGGGGTCGTGGCGCTGGCCCTGCGCGGCTATCCGTTCTCCATCTCGGCGGCGGTCGGGTTCATCGCGCTGTTCGGCATCGCGGTGCTCAACGGAGTGGTGCTGCTGACCTTCGTCGACCAGCTCCACCGCGCCGGCGCCGACCGCCTGAGCGCGGCCCGCGACGGC
>DATACC010000013.1:0-4999 GCA_036259255.1 Thermoanaerobaculia bacterium
ACCAACGAGCCTATCCGTCCTCGCAACTGCGCCAGCAGGCCCTGGAGCCATGGCTCCACTACTACAATCACCACCGACCCCACAGCGCACTCAACGGGCTACCGCCCGCTGCCAGAGTGAACAACGTCCTGGGCAGTGACACCTAGAGCGGAATGTTGCCGTGCTTCTTGGCCGGCATCGACTGGCGCTTGCCGGCGAGCTGGGCGAGGGCGCGCACCAGGCGCGGCCGCGTCTGGCGGGGCAGGATGATGGCGTCGACGAAGCCGCGCTCCGCCGCCACGTAGGGATTGGAGAACTTCTCGCGGTACTCGGCCACCTTGGCCGCCCGCACCTCGGCGGCGCGGTCGCCGGCCGCCTCGAGCTCCCGGCGGTAGAGGATGTTGACCGCCCCCTCCGGGCCCATCACGGCGATCTCGGCGGTGGGATAGGCGAGGTTGACGTCGGTGCGCAGGTGCTTCGAGGCCATCACGCAGTAGGCGCCGCCGTAGGCCTTGCGCACGATCACCGTGATCTTCGGCACCGTCGCCTCGGCGAAGGCGTAGAGGAGCTTGGCGCCGTGCTTGATGATGCCGCCGAACTCCTGCTGCGTCCCGGGCAGGAAGCCGGGCACGTCTTCGAAGGTGACCAGCGGGATGTTGAAGGCGTCGCAGAAGCGGACGAACCGGGCGCCCTTGAGCGAGGCGTCGATGTCGAGCACGCCGGCGAGGTAGGCTGGCTGGTTGGCGACGATGCCGACGCTGCGCCCGCCCAGCCGCGCGAAGCCGACCACGAGGTTGCGCGCGTAGGCGGCGTGCACCTCGAGGAAGCGGCCGTCGTCGACCACGCCCTCGATCAGGCGCTTGATGTCGTAGGGCTTGTTCGGGTCCTCCGGCACCAGCGCGTCGAGGGAGGCGTCCTCGCGGTCGGCCGGGTCGTCGCTGGTGCGCGGCGGCGGGTCGTCGAGGTTGTTCGACGGCAGGTAGCCGAGCAGCTCCCGGATGCCGGCGAGGCAGGCGGCGTCGTTCGGCACCGTGAAGTGGGCCACGCCGCTTCTCGAGGCGTGGGTGACGGCGCCGCCCAGGTCCTCCTTGCTCACCTCCTCGTGGGTGACCGTGCGGATGACGTCCGGTCCGGTGACGAACATGTAGCTCGTGTCCTCGACCATGAAGACGAAGTCGGTGATCGCCGGCGAGTACACCGCGCCGCCGGCGCAGGGCCCGAGGATCGCCGAGATCTGCGGCACCACCCCGGAGGCCAGCGTGTTGCGCAGGAAGATGTCGGCGTAGCCGCCGAGCGAAGCCACCCCCTCCTGGATGCGCGCCCCGCCGGAATCGTTGAGGCCGACCACCGGCGCCCCGTTCTCCACCGCGAGATCCATCAGCTTGCACACCTTCTCGGCGTTGGTCTCCGACAACGATCCGCCGAAGACGGTGAAGTCCTGGGCGAACACGTAGATTAGCCGTCCCTCGACGGTGCCGTAGCCGCAGACCACGCCGTCGCCGGGGATGCGCTTGTCCTGCATGCCGAAGTCGGTGCAGCGGTGCATCACCAGGGCGTCGATCTCGACGAAGGACTCGGGGTCGAGCAGCAGGTCGACGCGCTCGCGGGCGGTGAGCTTGCCCTCGGCGTGCTGCTTGTCGATGCGGTCCTGGCCGCCACCGAGCCGGGCGGCGGCCAGGCGATCCTCGAGCTCCTCGAGGGCGGCGCGTTGGGCGGGTGTCTTCACGGCGGGTTTCGTATCACAGCGCCCCGGAAGCTGTCACCCGGCAGCCTGGGCCGCGGCAGGCCGTCTCGGGCACCGGGCAGCATACGATCGGGGTGCATGCCGGACTCGCCGTCGCCCCCCTCCGACCCCTTCGCCGCCCTCGACCGGGCGGCCGTCGCCCGCACCCTGTCGCAGCTCGCCGACCGCCGGGGGGATCTCGCCGACGCCTGGTTCGAGCGTGTCGAGGAGGTGGAGCTGCCGCCCGAGGAGGCGAGCGGCTGGGGCCAGGACCGCGGTGGCCCCGGGGTGCGGGTGCGTCGCGAGGAAGGGCTGGCGGTGCGCCTGGTGCGCGACGGCCAGACCTGGCTCTCGGCCCGCGACGGCATCGCCTCGGCCGGGTTCGCCGACGCCCTGCGCCAGGTGGCCCGGGTTCTCCCCGCCGCCGCCTATCCGGAGCCGGTGCTCGACCTGCCGGCCTGGGACGAGCCGTTCGAGGCTCCCGAGGTGCTGGAGCTGCCGAGCCTGGTGCACCGCGCGGTGCGCGCCCGCCACGCCGCCTTCGCGCTGCGCCTGACGGTGCGCCGCCACCGCCGCTGGGTGCAGGTGGTGGGCGGCGAGCGGCTGGTGCCCGACGCCGAGCGCGAGAGCTTCTACAGTTGCGAGGCGGAGCTGCCCTGGTGCCGCTGGGGGGCGCTGTTCCCGCACCTCGGCCGCGCCACCGCCGAGCGGATCGCCGAGGCGCTGGTGGACCTGTTCCGCGCCCGCCACGCCGGGCCGCCGGAGCCGTTCCGCGGCACCGTCGTGCTCGCCCCGGCGGCGGCGGCGGTGCTGCTCCACGAGGCGGTGGCGCACGCGCTCGAGGCCGACCTGCTGGCCCTCGGCGGCAACCCGGAGGCGGCGGTGGGGGTGGTGCTCGGGCCGTCCTGCCTGAGCGTGCTGGACGACCCCGCCGGCGCCCCCGAGCCGGTGCGCCGCGCTACCGACGACGAGGGGCGCCCGGTGCGCCGCCGCTGGCTGCTGCGCGAGGGAGTGGTGCAGGAGCCGCTGGCCGACGGCCTGTGGGCCGCCGCCTCCGAGGTGCTCACCCCCGGGGCCGGCCGCCGCGCCGGGCGCCATGCGCTTCCCGGGCCGCGCTCCACCCACCTCGAGCTGCTCGCCGGCGACCTCGCCGCCGCGGATCTCGCCGCCGACGCCGAGGGCGGCCTGTGGTTCACCGAGGCGGGCCGCGGCGCTCTCGATCCGCTCACTGGTACCTTCCGGCTGGAGCTGCCCTCCGGGCGGCGCATCCGCGGTGGCGTGCCGGGCGATCCGGTGGGCCCGTGCCGCATCGAGGGGCGGGTGGCGGACCTGCTCGCCTCGGTGGCCGGCGTCGGCGACGTGCCGGAGCCCGCCGGCGCCGGCTGGTGCGCCAAGGGCGGCAGCAAGCTGCCGGTGTGGGCCACCTGCCCGGCGCTGCGCCTCGAGGGCGTCGAGGTGCTGCCGTGACGGGCGCGGCCGGAGGGGGCCCGGCTGCTGGCGGCGCTCGCAGCGGTCTGGCCGCGGAGCCCCTCGCCGCCACCCTCGAGGAGCTCGCCGCCCGCGGCTTCGGCGAGGTGGAGGCGTACGTCAAGCGGGGCCGCTCGCGGCGGCTGGTCCACGGCCCGCAGGGCCAGGCGGGGAGCTTCCACAGCGAGCGCGGCTGGGCGGTGCGCGCGTCCACCTCCCGCGCCTCGTTCCTCGCCGCCGGCAGCGGCGACGTCGTACCCGGCGGCCCCTGGCCCGAGCCGGACGGCCGCCCGATCCGCCTGCCGGACCCCGGCGCCGCCGGCCGTGCCGCGCCGTGGAGCGAGCCGCCCGATCTCGAGACCGCGCTGATCGGTGAAACGGAGGGCCTGCGCCTGCTCGCCGCCCTGGCCGACGCGCTGGCCCGCGAGCTGCCCGGGGCCCGCCTGCTGGGGGCGGTCCTGGAGGACGGCTCCAGCGAATCGCGCCTGGCCAGCAGCCGCGGCGTGGCGGCCACGGCGCGGCGGCGGGTGGCGGTGCTCCACGTCGAAGCTGCCTACGCCGCGCAGCGCGGCGCGCGCCCGGCGGCGGTGGCGGTGGACCTGGCGGAGCGCGAGGCGCGCCGCTTCGGTCCCCGCGCCGTCGCCCGTCGCCTCGCCGATCGCCTGGTGGCCGCCGCCGCCGGGCCGCCGGCGGATCTCGGCAGCCGCGACCGGGGCGAGATGCTGCTGGCACCGCCGCTGGCGGCCCGCCTGCTCGCCGCCCTCGGACTCTGGCTGGTGGGGCCGCGGGCGCCGGAGCGCCTCGGCGCGCTCCGCGATCGCCGGGGCCGGGTGGGCAGCGAGGCGGTGACGATCGTCGACGACGGCCGCTACCCGGGCGGTGCGCTGGAGGCGCCGATCGACGGCGAGGGGCTGCCCACCTCCGAGGTGACCCTGGTCGACCGCGGCACCTTCCGCCAGCCGCTCCTCTCCTGGCACGACCTGCGCGGCGCCGAGGCCGGCGGCTTCCGGGCCACCGGCTGCAGCCGGCGGGCGAGCTGGCGCGACGTGCCGCGCCCGGGCCCGACCCACCTCTACCTCGACCCGCAGCGCGACCTGTCGGCCGCCGACCTGCTGGCGGACCTCGCCCGGGGTTACTACCTGCTGGACGCCACCGGGCCGGTGCGCCTCGACGCCGAGGCGGACACCTTCACCGTGCCGGTGTGCGGCTTCCAGGTGCAGGCCGGCCGGGCGCTGGCGCCGGTGGCGGGGGTGCGGCTGGCGGGGGGCGTGGGAGCGCTGCTGCGGGGCGTCCAGGCGGCGGCGCGGGACCTCGCCTTCTATCCGCTGGACGGGATGATCGGCTCGCCCACGCTGCTGATGACCGGGCTCGAGCTGCGGCGGTAGGCAGGTGCGGGCCGCGGCGGTCCGGCCGGTTCGGGGGTTTCCCTTCTCCGGCCGGACCGAGACGGATCATCCGCGGGAACTGCTCGGCGATTCCTCGAGGACCATCTCCAGGCGCCCGGTGGACGGCAACCCGGGCCGGAAGCGCGGACCGGTCTGCGGCACCAGCTCGCGGCCGCCCTCGGGCTGGCCCGCGGTGGGCGGCGGCGTCTGCGGTGCTCGTGGATCGACCCGGGGCGGCGCCGCCTCGGGCACCGCTCCCGGGGTGGGCACGTAGCGCACCGACGGCTGCGGCCGGCGGCGGTTCGGGGGCTGGTAGCCGCCGCGCGGGCCGGCACCGGGGCTGCTCACCTGGTTGGTCGGCTGCGTGGCGTCCAGGTCCTCCTCGGTGAGGATGCGGCGCGGCACGATGGAGCCGGTGGCGGCGGAGGGGGCGGTGGTGCGGGCC
>DATACC010000014.1:0-9449 GCA_036259255.1 Thermoanaerobaculia bacterium
CCCCCACGCCGAACCCCTTCCATTCCCCACCTGGAGGACGCCACCGCGTGCCGACCCCCGCCGAGACCGAAGGTCTGCTGATCCGCAACGGCATCGCGGCCCGCACCGGCGAGCCCTTCTTTCCTCCGGTCGCTCCGGAGGAGCTGCTCGCCCGGGTGCTCGGCGGCGAAGGGCCCGGGCGGCGCCACCTCGCCGAGCTCGACGCGCGGCGCCGGTGGGGCCACGGCCGCTCCCTGGGGCCGAAGCACGGTGTCGATCCGCGGCGCCTGGGGGAGGCCGGCTGGGGCGTGATCTTCGCCGAGCAAGCCGACGCGGCGGTGCGCCAGGCACTGGCGCCGCTGCTCCGGCGCCGCCGGCGCCAGGCGGCCCGCCTGCGGCCGGAGCGCTACCGCGAGCTGGCCGGCCGCGAGGGCTACCGCCGGGGCGAGTCGAAGCTGCGCTTCCTCGCCCGCCACGGTGTCGGGCCCGGACCGGCGGACCCCGACCGCATGCCCTACTACCTGCTGCTGGTCGGCGGACCGGAGGAGATCCCGTGGTCGTTCCAGACCCAGCTCGACGTGCAGTACGCCGTCGGCCGCCTCGCCTTCGACACGCCCGAAGAGTACGCCCGCTACGCCGCCGGCGTGGTGGCCGCCGAGCGGGGCAGCTTGGAGCGGCCGCGCCGCACCGTGCTCTTCGGCACCCGCCGCACCGGCGACCTCGCCACCGAGCTGATGCACGACGAGTTGGTGCTGCCGGTCGCCGCCCGTCTCGCCGCCGATGCCGGCGGCTGGCAGACGGAGGAGGTGGCGGGTGCCGAGGCCACCCGGCCTCACCTCGCCCGACTGCTCGGTGGCGACGAGACGCCGGCGCTGCTGTTCACGGCCTGCCACGGCCTGTGCTACGAGCGCGGTGACCGCGGCCAGCGCGACGGCCAGGGGGCGCTGGTGTGCCAGCGCCCGGAGGCGGGCGCGCCGCACGACGGTCCCCCGGCCTTCGCCGCCGCCGACCTGGGCGACGACGCCTGCCCCGGCGGCCTGGTGCTCTTCGCCTTCGCCTGTTTCAGCGCCGGCACCCCCGGACCCGGCGAGCCGCGGGACGCCGCCGACGAGCTGGCCCCCGCCGCCGACCGCCCCTTCGTCTCCCGGTTGGCGCAGCGCCTGCTGGCCCATCCCCGCGGCGGTGCGCTGGCGGTGGTCGGCCACGTCGACCAGGCGTGGACCTACTCGTTCCGCTCGACGATGGCCGGTGCCCAGACGGAGGTCTTCCTGTCCACCCTGCGCCGCCTGCGGGCCGGCTACCCCCTGGGCTCCGCCATGGAGTTCTTCGACCAGCGCCACGCGGAGCTCGCCTGCGAGCTGGCGGCCCTGCGCGAGCGCCTGCAGCTCGGCGGCCGGCCCGACGCCTGGTCGTGGACCGACGTGTGGACCGCCTGCCACGACGCCCGCAACTTCGTGATCCTCGGCGACCCGGCGGTGAAGCTGGCGGCCGCATCGCGGGGTGGGAGAGCGGCGCGATGAGCGAGGGCGGTGGCGGCGGCCACCTGTTCGACGCCTACATCAGCCACGCCGAGGGCGACCGTCCCTGGGTCGAGAGCCACGTGCTGCCGCGGCTGCGCGCGGCAGGCCGGCAGGTGTGCCTCGACCACGACCTGGCGCCCGGGGGCATCCAGCTCGAGGAGCGCTGCCGGGCGATCGCCGCCAGCCGCAAGACGCTGCTGGTGCTGAGCGAGGAGTACCTCGACGCCGGCTGGGCGATGCTCGACGAGGCGGTGGCCCGGGAGCTCGACCCCGCCGCCCGCAAGCGGCGCCTGATCCCGGTGCGGCGCGACGACGCGCCGGTGCCCCTGCGCATGCGTCCCCTGGTGGCGGTGGACCTGCGGCGCTCCGACGAGCGGGAGTTCCAGCGCCTGGTCGACGCCCTCGACCCCGACCGGGAGCCGCCCCCGGAGAGCCTGCCGCAGCGCCTGAGCCTCCAGCTCGCCGACGCCACCGGCGACCTGGTGCGGCCGCGCTGGAACGGCGGCGGTGTGGCGCTGTTGCTGGTGGCCGTCGCCAGCGCTCTGGCGGTGGCCCTGCTGCTCAGCCTGCTGTTGCGCGAATCTCCCGTGGTGCTGGCAGCGCTGCAGCTCTTGGTGGGGGGGCCGGTGGTCGCCCTGGCGCGCTTCCTCCATCGGGAGGATCCGGACTTCCTGCGCCGCCTGAGCCACCTCGCGGCGGGCCGCCGCCTGGCGTGGGCGACCGTGGCGTTGCTGATGGCGGGGACCGGCACCGCCTGGGCCCACTACGGCGTCGAGGAGGCGAGCCGGGTGCTCTGCGGCCACTGGGGCTGCCTCGACCGGGACAAGACCTCCCTGGCGGTCGTCGGCTTCCACGCCACCGATCCGGCCGCCGCCGCGTTGAGCCGCAGCCTGCGCCGGGTGCTCGAGCAGCAGCTCAGTGTCGCCGAGGACCAGCTCGAGGTGCTGGGGCAGGACCTGCCCCAGATCGACCAGCAGGCGATGGCCCGGCTCCGGGTCGACTACAGCGTGGTCGGCGAGATCCACCGCGACACCAGCACCATCCTCCAGGCCCACCTCTACGACCGCCGCAGCCGGCCCCAGGGCCGCGGGGTCGAGGCGCGGCGCCCGGCCGGCGAGCTCACCCTCGCCAGCCTGCAGGCGCTGCAGGCGCAGGTGGCCGAGAGCCTGCTGGTGCGCCTCGGCATCGAGCTGACGGCCGAGCAGGTCGACCGGTTGCGGGCGACCCCCAGCGCCAGCCCCCAGGCCCTCGAGCTCAACGACCGGGGCTTCGCGCTGCTGCGCGAGCGCCGCTGGAGCGAGGCCGAGGGGAAGCTGCTCGCCGCCGTCGCCCTGGACGACGGCTTCGCCATCGCCTGGTCCAACCTGGCCGAGGTGGCCTGGCGCACCGGCCGCATGGACCGGGCGCTGGAGTACCGGCGCGCCGCCGTCGAGCGGCTGCCGGGCTACGCGCCGCTGCACTACAACCTGGGGCACCTGCTCGCCGCCATGGGTCGTCCGCAGGAGGCGCTGGCGGCGCTCGAACGCTGCATCGCCCTGGACCGCGCCCACGCGCCGGCCTTCAACGAGATGGGCAACGTGCTGCTGGCCCTCGACGAGCCGGATCGTGCCGCCGGGGTGTTGCGGCAAGGGCTGGTGCTCGCCCCCACGTTCCCGCCGCTGTCGAAGAACCTGGGGCGCGCGCTGCTGGAGGCGGGCGACGCGGACGCCGCGGCGTCCCACCTCGAGCGTTCCCTGACCCTCTATCCATCGGCCGACTGGCTGGGGCTCCTGGAGGCCCACGCCCTGCTGGTCGACGCCCATCGACGCCGCGGCGACGGCGAGCGGGCCTGTCACCACCTCGACGAGGTGCGGCGGCTCGACCCGGCCGGAGTCGCACCCTTCACGCCGGACGCCCTCGCCGCCGGCGCGGCCTGTCCCGGTACCCGCACGGAGGCTTCCCATGCCTAGATCCCCCGCCCTCGTCCGCCGTGTCCCCCTCGCCCTGCTCGCCGCCGCCCTCGCCGCCCTCGCGGCGCCGGCGGGGGCCGGCGACGCCGTGGTCTCCCAGGTCCGTGGGGCGGTGCTGCTGGCGGCGGAGCGCACCCCGGTCCAGGTGCTGCAGCCGCTGGCCGCCGGCACCGGCCTGCGCCTGGAGCCCGGCGCCGAGGCGCTGGTGATCTGCGCCGACGATCGCTCGCTGCAGCTCCTCGGAGCCGCCGAGTGGACCGCCGGTGCCGGCGCCTGCGCCGGCGGCGAGCCGTTGCCGCCGGGAACCTACGCCCGCGTGGCGCCGGCGGCCGGTACGATCCGCGACTTCCACGGCAGCCTGTTCACCGAGGCGCCGTCGCGCAGCGACGAGGCGGGCTTGGCGGTGGCCACGCTGCTCGCGCCGCGCAGCCCCCAGCGGGTCACCACCCGGATCGCCGAGCCGTCCCCCGAGCTCGCCTGGAGCCACGTCAAGGATGCCCTCGCCTACCGCCTGGTGCTCGCCCGCGGCGGCCAGGAGGAGGTGGTGGAGGTGCCCGCAGGCACCGCCGACTGTCGGCCCGATCCGCGGAGCGCTCCGATGCGCGCCTGCCGCCTGGCCTGGCCCTGGCGCCCGCTGGCCGAGGGCGAGGAGGTGGTCCTCGTGGTGCAGACCGCCACGGCCGATCCCGACTGGCCGGTGCGGCGCTCCGACCCCGCCCAGCTCCGCCTCGCCGAGACCGCCACCCGCCGGACGGTGGCCCGGCGCCTGGCGCCGCTCGCCGGCGACACCCTGCCGGTGGCGACGCGGGAGCTGCTGCGCGCCGCCGTCTACGCCGACGCGGCGCTCTACAACGAGGCGGCCGCCGCCCTGCAGGCCGCCCTCGCCGCGGCGCCCCAGGCGGCGGTGGCCGTGCGTCTGGCGGACCTCCACCTCGGCCTCGGCCTGGTGCGCGGGGCGCTCTCCGGCTACCAGCGCGCCGAGGCGATGCTTCCGCGCCAGGGACAGGACGAGGTGCGCGCCGCGCTGCAGCTGGGTCTAGGCCGCCTGCACGCCCGGCGGCAGGACCCGGCGACCGCGGCCCACCACTTCGAGCAGGCGGCCCGGCTGCTACGGCGCCTCGGCCGCGCCGACGAGTCCGCGGCGGCCGCCGCGGAGGCGGCGAGGATCGGCGGTGGAACGCTCTAACCCGCCGCAGCGGCCCGCGGGGCGCCCCCCCTGGCAGCCTTCGTCGCGGCGATCCCTGCGGCGGGCGCTCCTGCTGCTGGTGGTGCTGGCGCTGGCCTGTGACGTTCCGCTGCGCCCCCGCTCGGAGCGGTCCTTCGCCGAGATCGCCGCCAGCGTGGCCGCCATGAACGGCGCGGAGATCGCGGCGCTGCTCGGCGAGCCGGACAGCCGCCAGCCGGTGTTCCTGCGCGACGAGCGGTGGATCTGGTGGAACTACACCTACCTCGCCGGCGAGGACTGTCCGCCCGAGATGCGGGGCCAGGTGGTGCATCTCGAGATCCTGCTGCACAACCCGGCGGAGGAGAGCGACGCCCCCAGCTCCTACCGCGACTGGCGGATCTCCCAGCCGGCGGGGGTCACCTACCGCATCCCCGGCGAGGTGCCGCCGGTGGGCGCCTTCGGGGCGGGCCTGTGACCAGCCTAGCGGAGCCGCCGCCGGGGGAGTGCCGGGCCCACGCGCTGGTCGTCGGGATCAGCGACTACCTGCACGTCCAGCCGCTGCCGCCGGCGGTGGCCGCCGGCGCCCGGGAGCTGGCGGCGCTGCTCGCCGATCCGCTGCTCGGCGGCTACCCACCGGACCAGGTGCGCTGCCTCCTCGACCAGGCGGCGACCGGGGAGGCGATCCGCGAGGAGCTGCGCTCCCTCGCCGCCCTGGCCCGCCCCCAGGACGTGGTGGTGCTGTACTTCGCCGGGCACGCGAGTCCCGGGGCGGCGGGCGACGGCGGCGTCTACCTGCAGCCGGTGGAGGTCGACCCGATGGGGCCGGGGGGGGTGGCGGCGAGCGCTCTGCCGGGCGCCGAGGTGCTGTCCGCCGTCGGTGCCCTGGCGGCCCGCCGGGTGCTGGTGATCCTCGACTGCTGCCACGCCGGCGGTGTGGGGCCGTCGCCGGACCTGCCGAACGCCGCCGGGGCCTTGCCCCCAAACGGCGACCCGCCGCGGGAGGGGGGCCTGCCGGAGTCGTTCGTCGCGGGGTTGGAGGGGGCGCGGGGGCGGGTGATTCTCGCCGCCTCCCGCGCCGGCGAGCGCTCCTGGCTGCCGGGCGACGGCGGTCCCAGCGTCTTCACCCGCCACCTGCTGGCGGGCCTGCGCGGCGCCGCCCCGGGGCGCGGCGGCTGGATCGGCGTCTGGGAGCTCTTCGCGCACGTCCAGGACCGGGTCACCGCCGAGCGGCCCGACCAGCACCCGCTGCTGCGTGGCGCGCTCGAGGAGAACTTCCCGGTGGCGCTCCACCTCGGCGGCCGCGGGGCGGCGGAGCCCGCGGCGGGCGACGCCGCCGGCTGGCCCTACGACGCCTACCTGAGCTTCGCCGACTGCGAGGCCGACGTGCGCTACGCCCGGCAGGTGCTGGTGCCGGCGCTGCGCGCGGCGGGGCTGCGGCTGGCGGTGTGCCGGGACTGCGAGGAGCCCGGGGCGCCGGAGGTGGTGGCCGTCGAGCACGCCGTGCTGCGGTCGCGCCGCACCGTGGTGCTGCTGAGCGATGCCTACCTGGCCGACCGCATGAACGAGCTGATCGACGTGATGGCGCAGACCCTGGGCCTCGAGGAGGGGACCCGGCGGCTGGTCCCCGTGCGCTTCGCCGGCTTCGACCCCTCGCGGCTGCCGCTGCGGCTGCGCATGCTGGTCGGCCTCGACCTCGGCCGGGAGCGGGACTTCCACCGCCTGGTCGAGGTGCTCCACGCGCCGCTGCCCCGGGCCGTGCCGGCGGCCCGGGCCGTCTCCGGGATCGTCCCCCGGGCGGGCTCCGGCCGCTCGTAAACCGCGCCGCCGCCGCCGGTTCCTCCCTCTTCGAGCCCAACGCGAACCACCACCGAGGGAGGAACCCAGGATGGATCTCCGCCGCAGCCCGCGGCCCGCAGCCCGCGGATCCCGCACCGCCGCGGCCCTGCTCGTCCTCGCCGCCGCCCTCCTGGCGGCGCTGCCGGCTCCCGGCGCCGCGGCCGAGGTGCGGCGCTACGCGCTGCTGATCGGCATCGGCGACTACCCCCAGTGGCCGCCTCTCGCCAACCCGGTGCCCGACGTGCGAGCCCTGGCGGCGATGCTGCGGCAGCGCTACGGCTTCACGCCGGAGGTGCTGGAAAACCCGGACCGCGACGAGCTCCTGGGCCAGATCCGGCGCTACGCGAGCCTGGAGTACGGGCCCGACGACGAGCTGGTGATCGTCTTCGCCGGCCACGGCACCTACGACGAGCTCACCCGCATCGGCTACCTCGCCGGCCGCGACGCCGCCAACCGGCAGCGCGACCCGAGCTTCACCACGTTGATCGACTACCCGAGCCTGCTGACGCTGCTCGACCGGCTCCCGGCCCCGAAGGTGCTGCTGGCGGTGGACGCCTGCTTCGCCGGCCGGTTGGAGAGCGGGGGTCGGGCCGGCGGCGGCAGCGCGACGCCGCGGGTGCGCCGCTATCTCACCTCCGGCGGCACCGGCTACGTCTCGGACGGCGCTCCCGGGGGGCACTCGCCGTTCATGCGCCAGCTCCTCGAGGCCCTCGACCGGGTGCCCGCCGGCAAGGCCCTCGCCCTGGCGGACCTCCAGCGGGTGTTCATGAGTCGCCTCGAGCCGCCGGCCCGGGGCGGGCGGTTCGGCAGCGACGCCGGTGCCGTGGACTTCGTGTTCCGTGCCCGCGAGGCGCCGCCGCCACCGGCGGCGGCCGCCGTGGCGGCCCGCCAGTCGCCGGGGCATGACGCCGCGGGTGTGGCAATTCCCGCGCCGCCCCGGCTGCGCGCCGCGCCGAGCACCGTGGCCGAGCCGGAGCTCAAGCGCATCCTCGACCGCCACGACCTCTTCGAGCTCGCCTGGAACCCGGAGGGCGACTTCCCGAACCAGTTCCGCGTGCAGGAGCGGGGGCTGTGGGAGGTGGTGCTCGACCTCGAATCGAACCTCATGTGGCAGCAGGGCGGCAGCTCCCAGCGCATGGGCTTCGAGGCGGCGCAGGCCTACGTCGCGGAGCTCAACACCTCCCGCCACGGCGGCTTCGCCGACTGGCGGCTGCCCACCGTCGAGGAGCTGGCGTCGCTGCTGGAGCCGAACCGGCTGGGGCAGGGGCTCTACCTCTCGCCGCTGTTCGCCGCCGAGCAGGAGACGTGCTGGACGGTGGACCGCGACCGCGACAGCGGCGACCCCTACTACGTGAGCTTCCTCGCCGGCCGCCTGGTGATGACCTACGGCGGCCGGGAGGCCTTCGTGCGAGCCGTTCGCAACCCGTGAGATCGAACAGGAGAACACCATGAGGAGAATCAGGACACCCACCGCCGCCGCCCGCACGGGCGTCGCCCTCGTCGCCGTGCTGCTGTGCGCGCTGCCCGCCGCGAACGCTTCCGCCGCCAAGGAGCCGAAGAAGCGGGTGGCGGTGACCGCCTTCGAGAACCGGGCCGGAAACTACGACAAGCGGGAGTTCGGCGACCTCGGCAAGGCCATGGCCGAGAAGCTGGTGGAGGTGCTGATCGAGTCCGACAAGTTCGTCGTCCTCGAGCGCCTGGCGCTGCGCGACGTGCTCGGCGAGCAGGAGCTCGACGGCGTGGTGCCGCTCAGTCCCCAGGTGCGCTCGCGGCTCACCTCGGCCCAGGCACTGATCCGCGGGGTCGTCACCAACGTGGAGACCTCCAAGGGTGCCAAGGGCGGGCTCAGTTGGGCCGGGGTGCGGGTGGGAGGCGGCGGGAGCGTCGTGATCGTCACCGTCAACGTCCGCCTGATCGACGTGATCACCGGCCAGGTGCTGCAGTCGAAGACGGTGACGGGCAAGGCCAAGAAGCGCGGTGGACTGCTCCAGGTTCGCCACGGGGGAGTGGATCTGAATCTCGAGGGGGAACAGGGTCTCCCCGTCGGCCAGGCGGTGGAGCAGGCGATGCGCGCCGCCGTCGCCGGGATCGTGGACGGCCTGGAGAGCGTCCCCTGGCAGGGCAGCCTGGTGCGGGTGTCGGGGCGCCGGGTGTTCGTCAACGCCGGGCTCCGGGAGACCGTGCAGCCAGGGCTGCGCCTGCGGGTGTTCGAGAAGGGGCCGCCGTTGATCGACCCGGAGACCAACGTCGACCTGGGGAGCCTGGACGAGGAGATCGGCGTCATCGAGATCCAGCAGGTCTCGCCCCGTTTCTCGGTGGCCCGGGTGCTCGAGGGACGAGGCTTCGCTCCCGGCAACCTGGTGCGGCCCGTCGATTGAGAAGGTGGCCCGGGGATCGGCCGGCTTGCGGGTAACGCGGCACCGGCAGCGGCGCCTGAGAGGGTGGCCGCCGCCGCGGCGCGGGGCCCGTCGGAGGGCTGCCGTCGTGGTACCATCGGTCAGTCGGTTTTCGCAGAGGTGACAGTCGAGGTGGAGAGACGGAGAGCTGCGCTTGGGCGCGGCGATTCTGTGCATGGACCTTCAGGAGGGACACGAATGAACAAGTCGGAGATGGCCAAGAAGCTGGCGAAGAAGGCGGACCTGTCGGAGGCGAAGGCGAACGAGGTGATCAACACGCTGTTCGGCACCGACGCGGGCCAGGGCATCATCGCCACCGCCCTCGACGGCGGAGACAAGGTGACGATCACCGGGTTCGGGACCTTCGAGACCCGCAGCCGCGCGGCCCGCAAGGGGCGCAACCCCGCCACCGGCCAGCAGATCGACATCCCCGCACGCAAGTACGCGAACTTCAAGCCCGGCCAGGGCCTGAAGAGCCGCGTCGAGAAGTAGCGGCCACGGGTTCGCGGCTGCCCGGGGCCGGCCCCTCCGGCCCCGCCCCCTCCTCCCTGCGCCGCGTGACGCGGGGGCTAGATCTCCTCCACCCAGCTCACCTGCGGCGTAG
>DATACC010000015.1:0-1874 GCA_036259255.1 Thermoanaerobaculia bacterium
CGGCCGCCCGGCCGAGGCCGGCTCCTACACCACCGCCTTCGGCCGCGTGGCCGACCGGCTGGAGCGACAGGTCGCGGAGCTGAAGCGCGTGCGCCGCCAGGCCCGAGAGGACCTGCGCGAGCTGGTCGCCCTGGCCCCCGCGGCGCGTCTGCGGCGCATCGTCAACAGCCGCACCCGCTTCCGCTCCCGCGCCCTGGCCGAGCTGCTGCTCGAAGAGAGCCGCGAGCGCGTGCGCAACGATCCGCGGCTCGCCGCCGAGCTCGCCGAGCTGGTGCCCCACGTGCTGCTGTGGACGCCCGGCGCCGTGGAGCAGGACTGGGCCCGGGAGCTCGACCTGCTGGCCCGCGCCCGGCGCGGCAACGCCCTACGGGTGGCCGGCGATCTGCACGCCGCCGACCGCGGGTTCGCCGCCCTGCATCAGCGCACCGACTGTCCGCTGCCCCCCGAGACCGCCGCCGAGCTGGCCAGCCTCGAGGCATCGCTACGCCTCGACCAGCGGCGTTTCGACGACGCCGACGCCCTGCTCGACAAGGCGGCGCGCCTGTTCCGGAAGGCCGGGGTCGAGGAGGGGCTCGCGCGGGTGCTGGTGCAGCGCGGCATCCTGCATCGCCACGCGGGCCGCCTCCCCGAGGCCGGTCGGGCTCTCGACGAGGCCATGCAGCTGCTCGACCCGGAGCACCAGACCCACCTGTTCCTCTGCGCCGCCGGCACCTTGGTGCTGTGCCTGTGCGAGTCGGGCGAGCTCACCGCCGCCCACCGCATGCTGCGCGCCCAGTCGGCGCTGTTCGAGAAGGTGATGGACGACTGGTGGGCGCTGCGCCTGCGGGTGATCGAGGGGCGGGTCCTGCTCGCCCTCGGCGACAGCAGCGCAGCGGTGCGCCGATTCGCCGAGGCGCGCGAGGGATACCTCGCCCGCGGTGCCTTCCTCGATGCAGCGGTGACCTGTCTCGACCTCGCCCTCGCCTACCTGGCCCTGGGACAGACCACCGAGCTGAAGCAGCTCGCCGCCGAGAGCGCCCCGGTCTTCCGCAGCGTCGCCCTCCAGCGCGAGGCCCTCGCCGCCGTCCGGCTGTTCCAGCAGGCCGCCGCTGCGGAGCACCTGACCGCCGCGGCGGTCTGCCACCTGCGCGACGTGCTGGAGCACGCTCGAGGCCAGACCCCGCCGGCCTCCTGACGCCCGCGGTTCCCGCCCGTCCCCAGCGCCTGGGGCGGTCACGCCATCCCTGAGTCCGGAGAACGCCGGGATCTCCCGGTGAAGCGATCGTGCCGCACGGCGTTCGCGGCGCGCAACCGCGCGACCGTGGTATCCTTGCCCGACTAGCAAAAGACCGCACACCGGAAAAAGCCTGTCGATTGACGCATCTCGGCCGGCTTTCGGCGAAGTGGGATCCCCCTTCTCCGGGAACCGGCCGTTTTCCTTACTCTCACCGGAGAAGGGGCGGACGGCTCGACAGCATGCTGCTGGAGCGTGCTCTGTCCCGGAGAGGAAGATCTGTCATGAGAAAGGTTTCGCGAACGCTCAGCCGTGGCCTGCTCGTGGTCCTGGTCGCCGGGCTTCCCGCGGCCGGTGTCCAGGCGCGGCCGGCGGAGGATCGCAGCCACGAAACCGGAGCGCTGCTTCGCTCCCTGCACGTGCTGCTCTCCGACCTGGGCCTGGACCGGCTCTGGCAGGCCTCCGAGATCACACCGGACCTCGATCCCAACGGCCGCAAGGCGGTGCTGCGGACGCCGCCGCGGGAGCCTGATCGCGCGCTGGACGGGACGCCGGAACCCCGCAAGCACCGCGAGCGCGTTCCGTGGGTTCGCTCCAGCCGCTAGCTGGCCACCTCCGGGCCTCGGATCGGCGGCCACCTCAGGTCGGCCCGTCTGCGGCC
>DATACC010000016.1:0-7595 GCA_036259255.1 Thermoanaerobaculia bacterium
TAGCGGCGAGGAGCGCCCGCCTTCCGGCGAGGGCCTTCGGCGCCGCGGGGCGAGCCGCGCAGGAGCCGGCCGCGACGGGCGCTGCACGGCGCGCGGTCATCCCGAGCCTCAGAGCCTGTGCGGCAAGCCCCGGCCGTCGCCAGCGCGCCCTCGCGCGCCTTGCGCCAGGCGCGACGATCGAGCAGAGCCGGGACCACGGCGACGAGCTGCAACGCCGCGAGAAGCGATGGGAGGGCGCACGGAGCAGGGCGGGGATTGCTGCACGGGCTCTCAGCCGGCCTTGCGGAGCTCGTGCTCTTCCAGCAACTCGCCATCCGCCAGGCCTTCGTCCACCAGCCCGAGCAGGCGCAGACGCGACGTGCCGGCGGGGATGCGGCGGCTGGGAACCTGGAGGGTGAAGGTCTCGAACTCGGTGGGCCGCAGGCCGGAGACGCTCCACAGGGGCTCGCCGGCGGCGCCCACCAGCTCGACCCCGTAGGCCGAGTACTCGGGCAGCCGCTCGGGGGCGAGCAGCAGCACCACCACCGGCGCCGCGTCCACCGGCACCTCCACCGGGGCACCGCCGCTGCTGCGCGTGACGGTGAGGCTCAGGTCGACGATCGGCACGTTGCCCACCGGCTGGGCGAGGCGCCCGGCGAGCCGGGCGTTCCAAGCTCCCAGGCCGACCACCGCGAGGGCCAGCGTCGCCGCCACCGCCCACGCCACCCCGGGCCGGCCGAGCAGCTCCCGCCGCCGCGGGTCCCGCTGCGCCCGCGGCGACCGCGAGAAGGGGAGGGGGCCCGCCACCGGCTCGGGGGCGGCGGATCGCTCCGGCGCAGCCGCCGTCGCCGGCAGCACCCCTTCCTCGACGAGCCGCGCCCGGGTCGCCGCCCAGGCCGATCGAGTCCCGGCGCCGTCCGGCTCGCCGGGCACCGGCTCGAGGTCCGGGAACCGCGACGCCTCGGCCACCAGGCGCGCGCAGCGCCGGCACAGGGCGAGGTGGCGCTGCACCGCCTCGTCCTCGTCCGCCCCCAGCTCGCCGGCCACGTAGGCCGTCAGCCGTGCGTCGTCGGGATGGCCCGCCGGTGGCGCGCCCTCGATCAGCGCCGCCAGGGCCCGGCCGAAGTCGTCTCGTCCACTCACCACGTCACCTCGAAATCACCGCCGAGCTCGGCGCGCAGCTTCCTCTTGGCCTGGAACAGGTGCGCCTTGACCGTCTCGATGGAGACCCGCAGCACCGCCGCGATCTCGCGGTAGGCGAGCTCGTGGTAGACGCGCAGCAGCACGCAGCGGCGCATCTGCTCGGGCAAGCCGGCGATGGCGCGGCGCAGCGCCTCCCGGCGCTCGCCGGCCAGCAGGTCGTCGAGGGGCCGGGCCGGCGGCGCACCGTCGGCGAGGGCCGCCGACTCCACGTCCTGGCGTACCGCTCCGTCGGCGGCCTCCAGCGTCTCCTCCTGGCCGTCGCGCTTGTCCGCGGACCCGTAGCGCAGCGTCTTGCGGTACGTGTTGAGCGCAATCTGATACAGCCAAGTGTCGAATCGCGCATCCCCGCGGAAGCCGTCCATGCCCGTATAGACCCGCACGAAGGTCTCCTGGGTTAGATCGCGGCAGTCTTCGGAGCTCAGCCCGCGGTGCGCGAAGAAGCGCCACACCGCCCGGTGGTAGAGGGCGAACAGCTCGCGGTACACGCGCTCCGGCTCGGCGCCGCAGCGCAGCTCGGCAACGAGCCGGTCCCCGCGAGAGGAAGAATCCTGCGAATCGCCGTCGATGGGCAGCACGTGGTCCATTCAGAGCTACGGCAGAAAAGACATGCTTTCGAGGAAGTATACAAGCGAGCGGCCGCGGACGGGCAAACGGAGGGCGGCGCCGGCCACGTGGCGAGAGCCGGCGGAAGGACGAAGGACGCGGGACGAAACAAAACGGGCCGGGGGAGGAGCTCCCCCGGCCCGTGAAGCACGGCAGGGCGGACCTAGGGGGCGGCCACCAACTCCACCCAGTCGCGCATCGCACCGACGCTGCATCCGTGCATCGCGTGCCCGTGGCCGAGGCCGCTGGCGGCGACGATCTGACTGCACGAGCAGCCGCCCGTCTGCTCCAGGGTGAACGTCTCGGCGGCGGCGGCCTGGCCGCGGACCACCGTGTCGAACACGTCGTCGCCGTCCACCAGGGCATAGTGGTTCGGCTGCAGGCGCACGGTCGGCACCGACTCCGGTACCACCGTGCCGGGGCACCGGTCGGCGCAGGCGTCGGCCAGGCCGTCGCCGTCGGCGTCGGCCTGGTCCGGGTTGGGCACCGCCGGGCAATTGTCGACGTCGTCGCCCACCCCGTCGAGGTCGGCGTCGGAGGCGAGGAACACCACCAGGCCGTCGTGGTCCGACGAGCGCAGCGCCGTCGACGGATCGTCGAGCAGCACCAGCGGTGCGTCCGCGTTGCCGCGGCCGTACTGGACGTCCCGCACCAGCCCGGTGACGGATCGGGCCGACAGCGCGTGATCGATCGCCTGGGCACTGCCCTGGAAGATGAACGAGTAGCGCTCGGCGGCCGGCAGCTCCAGGGTGTGGATGGTGAGGTCCGGATCCACCAGGTCGGGGCCGGAGAGGAGGTTGTCGGACGGATCCGCCGAGCCGGCGATCTGCCCCACCGCGTCCACGAAGCCGTCGGTGAACTCGAAGGCGTTGAAGTCGCCCACCACCAGCAGGCGGGCGCCGCCGTCCTGGAGGTCCTGCACGATGGCGGCGATGGACTGGGCCTGCTCCAGGCGCTTCTGGCGCACCCGCGGGCCGTCGCCCGGGTCCTCGATGCCGCCGAGGGACCGGTTGTGGACGACCATCACCGCCAGCGGGTTGTCGACGCCACCGGCCGCCACGCGGCCCTCGAGCAGCAGCGGCGGCCGGTCGTGGAGGAGCGACCCGTCGGTCGACAGCGTCTCGCCGGCGGCGAGCTGGGTGACGGCGTCGACCGTCACCGTATCGCGCACCAGGAACCCGACGTCGATGCCGCCGACGTCGTTGCCCTCCTCGAGGTAGGCCGTGTAGGCGAGCGCCGGGTCGTCGGCGGCGAGGGTGGCGGCGAGGGCCTCCAGCGCCGCCAGGTTCTCCACCTCCTGGACCCCCAGCACGTCGGGCGCGCCGAGCACCTCGCGCACGTAGAGCGAGAACTTGGCCAGGCGCGAGGCGTACTCGGCGCTCGACACCACCTGCCCGTTGTCCTGGCTGCCCGGATCGTCGACGTCGTCGAACAGGCGGAACAGGTTGAGCGAGCCCACCGTGTACTCCCCCGCCGCCTCGGCACGCACCGCCCGCGGCAGCGCCGCCGCCGTGACGGTGAGCGCGTCGGGCCACAGCTCGTAGCCGCCGAACTCGTAGCCGAGCACGCCGGTGGCGGCGAACGTCGAGCCGGCCGGGATCAGCAGGTTGGGCAGCCCCAGCTTGTCGGGATCGAGCTCGAACACCTCCGGGTTGCCGTCCCACACCGGCAGGCCGGCGACCCCCGGGTACTCGATGCCCGGCTCGCGGAAGGCGCGCACCGGAGCGGCGACCACGTGCACCTCGGCCACCGGGTCGGAGCCGAAGAACTGGTTCGGGCCGGACACGCTGCCCTCGGCGATCGACACCCGCATGCCCTCGTAGCGCTCGTAGGCGGTAGCGGCGAGGGGCGGCACGGGGCTCGGCGTGGCGGCGTCGAACACCGCCGGCGCCGGCAGCGGCTGGCCGGAGGCGACCGGCGTCACCGTCAGCGGCGCGGCGAGCTCGGTGAAGTCGAAGAACTCCACCACCTGGCCGGTGACGTCCACCAGGTCGCCCACCGCCACCGTCGGCGCGCCGCCGGTGAAGACGAACACCCCGTTGGAAGTCTCGGCATCGGCGTCGGCGCGGCCGTCCGGCGTCTGCACGAAGAAGCCGTCGGGAGCGAGCGCCGTCACCACGTTGGCCTGGGTCGTCACCACCTGCCCGGTGTAGGGCGAGGCGAGGCCGGCGCCCTGGATCTCGAACACCTCCACGGTGGGCGGCGGCGGCGGCGTGCAGCCGGCGAAGGGCGTACCGTCCACCCGGGTGCCGGGGGAGAAGCGCGCGCCGCCCGAGCCGGCCGCCGACGTGTGCTGCACGAGCGAGGCGCCGGTGAGGTCCGGATCGAGGGTGAGCGACTGGTTGTTGCCGCCCTCGCCCCCGTAGCCGGCCGCCACCACCGTGCCGGAGCCGTCGGCCAGGGTCACGGTGTCGCCGCCGTTGTTCAGGCCGAGCTGACCGCTGCTGGCGGTCTGCACCACCACGCCGCCGAAGCCGCCCGTCGGCGAGCCGCCGCCGAACACCACGATGCCGCAGTCGGCCGCCACCACCGTGCCGGCCGGGAAGACGTGGCGCACCGCCACACCGTCGGCCAGCGTCCAGCCGGAGACGTCGACGTCGGCGCCGGAGAGGTTCACCAGCTCGACGAGCTCGTCCTCGGAGAAGTGGGCGGTGCCGTCGTTGTTGGCGTCGCCAGCCGCGCCGTCGGGATCGGCGTGGATCTCGTTGATCACCCAGGCCACCGGCGGCGCCACCACGTGGTTGGGCGCCCCGGGGGTGTTGACCGCCTCGCCCGGCGCGGCCACGGCGCCGGGGAAGGCCGGCAGGCCCTCGCCGTCGAAGTCGTTGCGCACCCAGTCGGCGACGGCGTCGGTGTCGGCACCGTCGGGGACGCGGGAGGCGCCGCCCGGGGCGAAGGAGTCGCCGTCGTAGCCGGGGGCGAGGACCACCGGCGAGTAGTGGCGGTCGGAGCCGCCGCCGTCGGAGATCGCCACCGAATCCACCAGGCGGCCCCACGGCTCGGCGTCGAGCACGCCGTCGTTGTCGAGGTCGAGATCGGTGCCGGCGGCGCCGGTGAAGCCCTCCACCAGCAGCAGCGTGAGGGAACCATTCTCCAGGGCGTTGTTCAGAAAGGCGTTGGTCCAGAAGCCGGCGCCATCGGTGGTGCCGACGACGTAGACGCCGTCGACGACGCCGGCGCCGGCGCCGTCGCCCTCGAGCTGCAGCACGGCGTAGCCGGAGTAGTCGGTGCCCGGGTCGGCGTACACCTCGACGTACTCGTTGACGTCGCTGCCCGCGTGGTTGGCCACCAGCTCGTTGATCACCGGATCGTCGGGCACCGGGGGCGCGGAGCAGGTGGAGGTGTGGACTCCGAGGTCGCCGAAGCTGTTCTGCGGCAGGCCGTCGTAGTCGACCGCCGGATCGAAGGCGTCGGACGGGTCGAGGTCGCCGGTGCAGGCGCCCGCCTTGCGCACCAGCGTGTTGTCGGCCGTGGACGCGTCACCGCTGCCCCACTGGCTGCCGGGATCGAAGCCGACCTGGCCGAGGGAGTCGACCACCGGCCCGCCGGCGCCGCGGCGCAGCACGATGGCGTCGTCGCCGTTCCACAGGCTGGCGCCGGTGGTCTGGTCGGTCACCGCCAGGATGGCGGCGTCGGCGCCGTCGTCGGCCACCACCCACACGTCGCCGGCGGCCAGGGTGCCGGTCAGCATCACGGTGGTGCCGGGGCTCGACGAGCCGTTGAAGTGGACCTCGAGGCGGTAGCCGGCGAGTCCGAGATCGACGGCGGCGCCGGTGCCGTTGTAGATCTCCACGGCCTTGTTGAGGGAGCTGCCTTCGACGTACTCGGAGATCAGAAGGTCGGCGGTGTCGGCGGCGGCCGTCGGGGCGGCAAAGGCGGCGGCGAGCAGCAGGGCCGCCAGCGGCAGCGCCACGACGAGGCGGCGGAGCGAGCGCAGGTCAGGCATCGGAATGCGTCCTCCCTGGAGGGGATTCGAAAAGCTTTCGCAACGTGGACTTTCGGGGAAACGGTGCCCTGGGGGCGGGTGCATCCTAGCGCACGTGCGGAGCGGCGGAAAGGGGCGCCCGGCGGGTGTTACGCTCCCGTCACCCCGGGGCCGCCGCCGGCGGTCCCGACCCCCGAACCGCCCGAGGACCCCATGAAGCGAGACGAGAAGGCCGCGCGCATCCGAGCGATCCTCGACGACCTCTACCCGGCCCCGGCCATCCCCCTGGCCCACCGCGATCCGTTCACGCTGCTGGTGGCGGTGGTGCTGTCGGCGCAGACGACGGACAAGAAGGTCAACGAGGTGACGCCGGCACTGTTCGCCCGCGCCGGCACGCCGCAGGAGATGGCGCGCCTGCCGGTCGAGGAGATCCGGTCGCTGATCCGCGAGATCGGCCTCGCCCCGCAGAAGGCGAAGGCGCTCCAGGGGCTATCGCGGCTCCTGGTGGAGGAGCACGGCGGCGAGGTGCCGCGGAGCTTCGCGGAGCTCGAGGCGCTCCCCGGCGTCGGCCACAAGACCGCCTCGGTGGTGCGCGTCCAGGCCTTCGGGCTGCCCGCCTTCCCGGTGGACACCCACATCCACCGTCTCGCCACCCGCTGGGGGCTCACCGCCGGCAAGAGCGTGGAGCACACCGAGAGGGACCTCAAGCGCGTCTTCCCCGAGGAGAGCTGGGCGAAGCTCCACCTGCAGATCATCTACTTCGGCCGCGAGCACTGCCCGGCCCAGTGGCACGACCTGGCCGCCTGCCCCATCTGCTCGTGGGCCGCCGCCAAGAAGCGCATCGAGGAGGAGCGGCGGCTCAACGCCTCGCGCCGGCGCCGCTCCTAGCCGCGGCGAGGCCGGGGGCGGTCGCGGCGGTGCCGTCAGGAGTCGGCGCAGGCGGGGTGGCGGCCGCCGTGGCGCAGCAGGGCGATGCACTCGGCGGCCGCCAGCGGCGGGCTCAGGTGGCGACCCTGGACGCGGTCGCAACCGTGGCGCCCGAGGGCCGCGAGCTGCCGGCCCGACTCGACCCCGACCGCCTCCACCTGCATCCCCAGGGCGTGGACCAGCCGCACCAGCGAGGCGGCGATCTCCTGGTCCACCGGCTGGTCGACGATGTCGCGGGCGAAGGTGGGATCGATCTTCAGCAGGTCGAGAGGGAAGGTCCGCAGGTAAAGCAGCGACGAATAGGCGGTGCCGAAGTCGTCGAGCGCCATGCGGGCGCCGTGGGAGCGCACCGCGTCCATCGCCCGGCTGGTGCGCAGGGCGTCGCGCATCGCCACCATCTCGGTGACGTCGAGCTCCAGGGCGCCGTCGCCGAGGCCGGCGGCGGCGAGGGCCCGCTCCATCCGCCGCGGCATGCCGGGGTCGTCGAGGCTCGCCGCCGACAGGTTCACCGCCACCGCCACCTCGCCGGCGCCCGTCCTGGTGGCCGCGCCCCGGCGCCAGGCGGCGAGGTCGGTCAGGGCGTGCTCCAGCAACCAGTCGTCGAGCTCCACCGCCAGGCCGGTGGCCTCGGCCAGCGGCAGCACGCGCTCGGGCGGCAGCTCGCGCTCGGCGCGGGCCCAGCGCACCTCGGCCTCGAAGGCGACGTAGCGCCCCGTCGCCACCGCCACCACCGGCCGGTAGACCAGCGACAGCTCGTCGCGGCGCAGCGCCTGGCGCAGGCGCTCCTCGAGCGAGAGCGGGGTCGGGCCGCCGGCGAGCAACGGGCCGGCCTCCTCGGACTCGCGCTCCGGCCGCGGAGCGTCCTGCCGGGCCTCCCTCTCGCCGGCACCGCCCCCCCTCGGCTCGTGCACCCGCAGTGGACGCGAGGCGGAGCCGGCCGGCGCCCCGGCGCCGGCCC
>DATACC010000017.1:0-14706 GCA_036259255.1 Thermoanaerobaculia bacterium
GCGGCAGCCCCGCCGCCGCGACACACCCGCGCCGGTGCCGATGGCGCGGCTGTCGCGTCTCGCCGCCGGACGCGCCGCGGACCACGTGGTGGTGCGCTTCGCCGCCGGGGTGAGCGACTGGCAGGGCGCCCAGGTGGCCCAGGGGCTCGGCGGCGGGCAGGCGCGGCCGGCCCGCCACGGCGGCTTCACGCGGGTGGCGGTGCCGCCCGGCACCACCCCGGAGGAGCTGGTGGCCCGGCTGGTGGCGCACCCTTCGGTGCTGTGGGCGGAGACCGACCCGCTGGTGCGCGCCGCCTACCGGGAGGTGGCGCGGGCGGACGCGACGGCGCCCACCGATCCCCTCTACCCGCTCCAGTGGCACCTGCAGCGGATCGGCACCGAGGAAGCGCTGGAGCGCAACCCGACGGACGGCGGCGGGGTGCTGGTGGCGGTGATCGACAGCGGCATCGCCTACGGGGAGGGGACCGCCTTCCCGCGCCGCCCGGCGCCGGACCTCGAGGGCACCGCCTTCGCCCCGGGCCGCGACTTCGTGGACGACGACGACGAGCCCTTCGACGAGGGCACCGGCGACCCGGACGCACCGCTCACCTCGCCGCGCTTCGGCCACGGCACCTTCGCCGCCTCGGTGATCGCGGCGCAGGTCGACAACGGGGTGGCCGGCGCCAGCGTGGCGCCGCGGGTCGTCCTCCTGCCGGTGCGCGTGCTGGGGCCGACCGGCTTCGGCAGCACCAGCGACGTGGCGGAGGGCATCCGCTTCGCGGTCGAGCGGGGGGCGAAGGTGATCAACCTGAGCCTCGGCGCCACCCGCGGCTCGAACGCCATCCGCGAGGCGGTGGCCGAGGCGCACCGCCGCGGCGTCCTCCTGGTAGCCGCCGCCGGCAACGAGGCCGACGAGGGGCTGTTCGACGACGAGCTCGGCCGCGACGTCGCCTTCCCGGCGCGCTACCCGGAGGTCATCGCGGTGGGGGCCACCGACTTCGCCGACGACCGCGCCGCCTACTCGAACTTCGGGCCGAGCCTCGACGTGATGGCACCGGGGGGCGACGGGCTGGAGGTGCTCGAGGGCGGCCGGCGCGACGGCGTGCTGGCGACCAGCTTCCTGCGCGACCCACGCACTGGCGACACCGTCTACGGCGCCTTCTGGTCCACCGGCACCTCGTTCGCCGCGCCCCAGGTGGCGGGGCTGGCGGCGCTGCTGGTGGGGCTCGGGGTGGACGACCCGGACGACGTGCGCCGGATGATCGAAGGCACCACCCGCGACCTCGGCGCCGAGGGCGAGGACGAGACCTTCGGCCACGGCCTGGCCGACGCCGCCGCCGCCCACCGCGGCCTCGGCTTCACCTTCTGATGCCCACGACCCCCGGAGACCGTCCGATGCCGAAGCGCCGCCCCGCCCTCGCCGCCGCGCTCGCCCTCGCCATCCTGCTCGCCCCGGCGGCCGCCGCCCAGCCGGAGCGGGAGCCGCCGGTCGCACCGCCGGTCGAGCTGCCGGGCGAGCTGCCGGTCTCGCCGCAGGGCGAGGCCGAGGTGCCGCGTCCGCCGGCGCCGCCGCCGAGCTGGTGGGTGGGTGCCCGCCTCGGCGCCTTCGACATGGTCAACGCGGCGGACAGCTACGACGCGGTGTTCGGCGAGCCGATGCCGCAGATCGGTCTCGCCGCCGAGGTGGACTTCCGGCACCGCTGGCGCCTGGCGTTGTCGATCGACTACGGCACGGTGGACGGCGAGCAGGTGATCCTGGCCGACCCGCCCCTCGGCACCGGCATCGACGAGGAGCTGACCCTGGTGCCGGTGCACCTGACCCTCGCCTGGCGGCTGCGTCCGCGGGCGCGCTGGGGTGGCTACGTGGGGGCCGGTCCCTCGTTCCTCTCCTGGAAGGACGAATCGGAGCTCGGCACCAACAGCGGCACCGACTTCGGCGCCAGCCTGGCGGCCGGCCTGCGCCGCACCAAGCCGGCGAGCCCCTGGGCCTGGGGCGCCGAACTGCGCTGGTCCACCTTTCCCAACGCCCTCCCCGACACTGGCACCGCCGGCGCCTTCGGCGAGGACGACCCCGGCGGCTTGGCCATCACCGTCACGGCCCTGCGGCGGCTGCGGTGACTCAGGGTTTATACTCAGAATAATCTGCAATACAGTGGACCCATGACATTCCGCGCCTTGCTGCTCGTCTCACTGCTGAGCTTCCCCGGGTGCAACCTCGGGGGCAACCCTGATTTCAGGCTCGGTGTCCCTTACCATTCTCAACCGCCCGCCTCTTTCTACTGCGGCCCCGCCTCCGTGCAGATGTGGGCTGACTACGACTACGATCCTCCCTTCGTCCCCACCCAGGAGGAGATCGCACAATGGATGGGCGGCGTGAACTGCGGCAGCAGTGAGGAGGGCATTCGCCAAGCGGTGAATCGCTTCACGGCCACCTCGGACGCAGTATGGGACTTCGATGGCGACATCAACTTCGCTCCCTTCATGAGCCGGCAGATCACCTCCATCGACAACTACTTCCCGGTCATCGCCATCCTCGACGGAGGCCTGCATGCAGGAGTGGTCAACGGTGGCAAGTGGCATGCGCTGGCATCCGAGGGCTACCAATGGGACTACGTGTATTTTCACGACCCCCTGGAGCGCGCAGACGTCTACTACACCAGCGCGATCTGGATCGAGAGGAATTGCCCCGTCGGAAGCACGTGCTCCCAGATCATCTCCCATGCTGCCACTCTGGGCGCCGCCACCAACCTCAATCGCTACGGGAGCGACATCTACGACAGCTCCGGTTGCCACGTCACGGGTTGCGGGCCCAAGACGTGGAACGAGCCTCCTGTCGAGGATTGATCGATGCGAGCACTCGTACTCATCCTCCTTCTAGTCCCCACCGGCGCCGACGCAGCAGAGATCTGGAGCTTCGGCGAATGTCGTAGTGAGCTGGCCCGGGAGCGGACGGAGTTTCGTCGGCAGCTCCGGAACGCCCAACCCGACGACCCGATGTTCGTTCCCTTCCCGTTCCCCCGCAACGAGCACGAAGCAGTGGCCGACCTCATCGCCTTCCACCGGAAGGCGTTCGCCGACCTACCTGACAACCAGCTCGCCCCAGGGAATCGACGTTTCTTCGCCACCCTCGACGAGGGCCGCGCACGGTTCGAGGTGGCCCGGGTGGCCAACTGGACTCCGAGCCGATGCGGCAGACGCTCGGCAAGCGACTTCTTCTATCTGGTCCGGGTATTCGACACTTCGACGGGCGAGGAGATCTCGAGGGGGGCGGTCGACAACTGGGGCTTGACGATGGCACTAGCCCACGTTGCAGGAGAGGCCGGCGGCTTCCGCGCTCTCCCCCGCCTGACGGTGGCTCGAGGGGCTTCGGTGACGAGTCCACAGTTCGTTCACACCGTCGGCCAAGAGCTTCACTGCGAGATCTTGTGGCCCTGCATCGCCTACCGGGAAGGCGCGAACGCCTTCATCGTTCGAGACGGCGAGACCTACCGGCTGGCCCTGGAACGGCCGCTGCTGTCGTTCCGCCAGGAGCTCGGCAATCCCCAGGCACGCCGGCAGCTCCTCGACCGCTTCACCGGGACGCCGGAGACCTTCGTGACGCTCGGAGGAGACCGCGTGGCGGTGGCCGAACCGGTGGCTCCACACTGAATGAGCGCTCAGCCAACGCTCTCGGCAATCGCCGCCCTGACTCTGTTTCTCACCCTGCCTGCCCTTGCCGAGCAGGGCCCTGCCGCCTGCGAGGACCTCCTGCAGAAGGCGGATCGACTGCGCTCGACGGACCGCGCCTTGGAGGCGAAATCGCTCTACGAGCGCCTGTTAGACACCTGCGCCGACGCCGAGCTGCCGGACTCGCTGTGGGCCGAGGTGGCGACCCGGCGCGGTGAGTTCACCTGGTTCTACGGCAACGACCGCCGGGGGGCGAGCGAGATCTTCGAGGCGCACCTGGAGACGCTGACCGCACGCACCGGGGCGGACGATGCCGCGAGGCTTCCGCTCCTCGAAGCCCTGGCGGAAGTCTCCTCCGCCCTGGCCCTCGATTCCGACAACGACCGCGCCGCCAGCGACCTGCAGCGTGCCTTCGACCTCTACGCCGAAGCGCTCCGCGTCCGCGAGCTGGCCTACGGCGAGCGCAGCCTGGAGGCGGCCGACGGGCTGGATCGGGTGGCGGCGGTGCACCTGCTGGAGAACCCGGCGAAATCGGCGGATCTGTTCCGCCGGTCGTTCGAGATCCGCAAGGAGAAGCTGGGCCTCTACCACCAGGAGGTCCTGAAGTCGCTGCCGACGCTCCGCGAGGCGCTGCGCATGCAGGGCAAGGAGGCGGAGGCCGCGGATGTGCTGACCCTCTACGAGGACATCGCCGACACCCTGGACCGCCAGAAGGGGTGATGCCCCCTACATCCTCCGCTTCATCTTGTAGCTGCGCAGCACCATCAGGGCGGTGTTGATGCGCTGGATGCGGCGGTTGCGGTTCTGGACCGCGGGGAGGTCTTCGAGGGAGGGTTGGTCGCCGCGGATCTCGCGCATGTGGCGGTCGAGCTCGAAGCGCAGCTGCTCGAGGTCCGGGGCGGCCATGCGCTGCAGGTGCCGCTCGGTCATCAGCACATGCCCGTCCGCGATGTCGCGCACCATGGCATAGGCACTACCGCCCGGGAACGTGGCCACGGCGCCGATCCTACCGCGGGTCGGCGCCGGCTGCCCACGGGGGCCGCCCCCGCGGTGCGTGGTAACATCCCGGTCCGGTCCGGCCGCCTCTCGCGCGGCCGCCGCATCCGCGATTCCGATTCTTCGCCACACCGACCTGGAGGCCCCACCGTGAGCCGGTTCCCGGGAGTGGATTTCATCGACTTCGACGCGCTGCTCAGCGACGAGGAGCGGCTGGTCCGCGACACCGTGCGCGCCTGGGTGGAGGACCGGTTCCTGCCGGTCATCGAGGAGTGCCACCGCGAGGCCCGCTTCCCCATGGAGCTCGTGCCCGAGATGGGCGAGCTCAACCTGTTCGGCGCCACCCTCGACGAATACGGCCTGCCGGGCCTGAACAACGTCGCCTACGGCCTCATCATGCAGGAGCTCGAGCGGGGTGATTCGGGCCTGCGCTCCTTCGTCTCCGTGCAGAGCGCGCTGGTCATGTACCCCATCTACACGTTCGGCTCCCAGGAGCAGAAGGACCGCTGGATCCCGAAGCTCGCCAGCGGCGAGGCCATCGGCTGCTTCGGCCTCACCGAGCCCGACTTCGGCTCCAACCCCGGCGGCATGCGCACCACCGCCCGTCGCGATGGCGACGAGTGGGTGCTCGACGGGGCCAAGCAGTGGATCACCAACGGCACGCTGGCCGACGTCGCCGTGGTGTGGGCGAAGACCGCGGACGGCGTGCGCGGCTTCCTCGTCGAGAAGGGGACCCCGGGCTACACCGCCAGCGATCAGCACGGCAAGTTCTCGCTGCGCGCCTCGGTCACCTCCGAGCTCGGCTTCTCCAACTGCCGCATTCCGGCCGACGCCATCCTGCCCGGCACCTCCGGTCTCAAGAACGCCCTGATGTGCCTCAACCAGGCGCGCTACGGCATCGCCTGGGGCGGCCTCGGCGCGGCGATGGATTGCTACGTCACGGCCCTCGAGTACGCCAAGCAGCGCATCCAGTTCGGCGGCCAGCCCATCGCCTGCCATCAGCTCGTGCAGGAGAAGCTCGTGTGGATGCTCTCCGAGATCACCAAGGGGCAGCTCCTCGCGCTGCAGCTCGGGCGCCTCAAGGATCGCGGCAAGCTGAAGCACCACCAGGTATCCCTCGGCAAGCGCAACAACGTCTGGGTGGCCCGCGAGAGCGCCAAGCTCGCCCGCGACGTCCTGGGCGCCAACGGCATCGTCGACGACTACCCGGTGATCCGCCACATGCTCAACATCGAGTCGGTGTTCACCTACGAGGGCACCCACGACGTCCACGGACTGGTCATCGGCGAGGCGATCACCGGCATCCCCGCCTTCAATCCGCCGGAGCGGCCGCCGAAGCAGGCGAAGGCGGCCGAGCCGGCCGCCGAGGCAGCCCGCGAGCCGGTGGCGGCCGGGGCCGGCCGGGAGGGAGCGTGATGGAGACCGAAGGCGTCGACCGCGAGCTCGAGCAGGATTTCATCCGCGTCACCGAGCAGGCCGCCATCGCCGCCGGGCGCACCATGGGCCGGGGCGACGCCCATCTCGCCGATCAGCTCGCCGTGGAGGCGATGCGACGCGAGATCGACGCCCTCGACGTCGACGCCCGCATCGTCATCGGCGAGGGCGAGCGCGACAAGGCGCCGATGCTCTACATCGGCGAGCGGCTCGGGCGCTCCAAGGGCCGCGACGGAGCGCTGGCGGTGGATATCGCCGTCGACCCCCTGGAGGGCACCACCCTGTGCGCCACCGGCGCACCGGACGCCACCGCGGTGCTCGCCGCCTCGGAGCGCGGCGGCCTGCTCCACGCCCCCGACACCTACATGGAGAAGATCATCGTCGGGCCCACCGCCCGCGGGCGCATCCACCTCGACGCCCCGGTGGCCGAGAACCTGCGCAACATCGCCGACGCCTTCGGGCGCGAAGTGGACGAGATCGTGGTGGTGGTGCTCGACCGGCCTCGCCACGAGCAGCTCGTCGCCGACATCCGCTCCGCCGGAGCCCGCATCCGGCTGATCCAGGACGGCGATCTGTCGGCGGGCATCGCGGCCGCCGTGCGCGGCACCGGGGTGCACGCGGTGATGGGCATCGGCGGAGCCCCGGAGGGGGTGATCACCGCCGCCGCCATGCGCTGCCTCGGCGGCGAGATCCAGGCCCGGCTGAAGGCGCTGAACGACGACCAGGTGCAGCGCCTCAACGACCTCGGCTACACCGACTTCGACATCATCTACGGCACCCGGGACCTCGCCCCCGGCGAGGAGATCCTGTTCTCCTGCACCGGGGTGACCGACGGCGAGCTGCTGCCCGGCGTCCGCTTCTTCGGCGGCGGCGTGCGCACCTCGACCCTCTACATGTCGCAGTCGCGCAAGATGATCCGCTTCGTCGACACGATCCACCGCACGCGGGACGACGTGCCCGTGCAGTTCCAGTAAGCCCGGAACGGCCGGTGATCAAGCCCGACCGCTGGATCCGCGCTTGGGGCGAGGGGGGCGGCGCTGCCCCGTACGCCGCCGAGCAGGTCAACGCCGCGAGCTACGACGTCCGGGTGTCGAGCCACTGGATCTGCCCCACCCGCGACCCGGAGGAGTTCGAGGCCCCCCACATCAAGCTCTACCCGGGCGAGGTGGTGCTGGCCTCGACGCTGGAGTACGTGCGCATCCCGCGCACCGTGGCCTGCGACCTGAAGCTCAAGAGCACGCTCGGGCGGCTGTGGATCAACCACTCGCTGGCCGGCTGGTGCGATCCGGGCTTCGAGGGCAACATCACCCTGGAGCTGCAGAACCTGGGGCCCGAGCCGTTCACCCTCCAGGCCGGCCGGCGCATCGCGCAGCTCATCTTCATCGCCATGGAGTCGGAACCCGAGGTGGCGTACGGCGAGCCCGGTTCGTCGAGCCACTACCAGGGCCAGCGCGGCACCACTCCGGCGCGGTCCTAGCGGGAGCACCCTGGGCGGCCGCTGCACCCTGCCACCGCTCCCCGGCCGCCGCGACATTCAGGATTGACGAAAATCAAGGTATGGCAATCACCGGCAATCTCAGCACGATGCAGCTCGCCGAGCTGCTGCAATGGCTGTCGCAGGGCAAGAAGACCGGCACGCTGGTGATCGAGAACGACGCCGTGGAGAAGCGCATCTTCTTCCGCGACGGCCGCATCATCTCGTCGGCCTCCACCGATCCCCGGGAATACCTCGGCCAGTTCCTGGTGAGCCACGGCCACATCACCCCCGAGCAGCTCGAGGAGGCGATGCGCCTGCAGCAGCAGACCAGCATGCTGCTGGGCAAGATCCTCACCTCACGCGGTGCCATCGAGGAGGAGGCCCTCCACCGGCTGCTGCGGCTGAAGGCCGAAGAGGCGATCTACGACATCTTCACCTGGAGCGCCGGCAGCTTCCGCTTCCTCGACGACGAGCTGCCCGAGCAGGTGATGGTGCCGATCAACCTCGACGTCACCGGCATCGTCCTCGAGGGTGTGCGGCGGCTCGACGAGTGGGGCCGCATCCGCCAGGTGATCCCGACGATGGAGGCGATCCCCGTGGTCTTCGGTGCGCTCGACGACCCGAAGCTGCCGCCCGGCGACCGCCAGGTGCTGGCCCAGATCGACGAGCGCTCCTCGGTGGCCCAGATCCGCGACCGCACCCACGCCACCGACTTCTTCGTGTGCCGGGTGCTGTTCGAGGCGGTGCAGGCGCGGCGGATCAAGGTGCTGGTGCCGCCGTGGGCGGCGGAGGGCGTTCCGGGGGGCGGCGGCGCCCAGGGGATCGATCCCGACGCCGTCGATGCCCGCGTGCTGCTCGACGCCGCGGCGCGCCACCTCGAGGCCGACCGCCTGGAGGAGGCGCTGCGCCGCCTGCGCGCCGCCCACGCCCTGGATCCGGACAGCCGCGCGGTGCGCCAGGAGGTGGAGGCCGGCGAGGAGCGCATCCGCCGCATCCTGGGCGACGCCGGCGTGGTGCCCGCGGCGGTGCCGCGCCTCGCCACCAGCCTCGAGGAGCTGACCGCCTCGAACCTCAGCCGCACCGAGGGCTTCCTGCTCTCCCGCATCAACGGCACCTACGACATCGCCGCCATCCTCAAGATCAGCTCGCTGCCGCCGCTCGACGCGATGCTCGCCGTGTGGAACCTGATGCAGGCCGGTCACGTGGAGTTGGCGGCCAAGCCGGCAGGCCGCCGCACCTGAGGGGGGCGGGCCCGGGCCGGCGGGAGAGGGGGAGGACCCACGGCAGCCGCTACAGCCTGGGGCGGGAGACGTGGGGGTTGCCGGCTTCGGCGAAGCGTAGCGGCCAGGCGGCGGCCTCGCCGGCGTAGTCGACGCCCACCCGGGGACCGGCGGCGATCGCTTCCGGCGCCAGCGCCTCGCCGGCCCCGATCCACAGAGACCCGCCGGCGAGCGGCACGCCATCGAGGGTGCGATCGATGCCCAGGGCGTGGCAGATCTTGCCGGGGCCGCCGGCGACGTCGCCGGGACGCACGCGGCGCTCGTCCGGGAAGCCGCGATGGGCGCGCATGCTCGCCTCACCGGCCAGCGGCTCGCCGGCGCGCAGCAGCACGGCGCTGCCGACGTCCGCCTCGCCGGTCACCGCGTTGAGGCAGAAGTGCAGCCCGTAGATGAGATAGACGTAGGCGTGGCCACCGGGCAGGTAGAGGCTCTCGTTGCGGGCCGTGCGCCGGCCGCCGGCGGCGTGGCTCGCGGCGTCCGGCGCCCCGAGGTAGGCTTCCGTCTCGACCAGCCGCAGCACCAGCCGCTCGCCGCCGACCTCGTGCACCAGCAGGCGGCCGAGCAGGTCGCGCGCCACCACCTCGGCGGGTCGGCGGTAGAAGGCGGGCGGCAGGGGCTCGAGCGGACTCACCGGCCGAAGCTATCAAGGACCGCGGGGCCCTCGTCCCTCCGGAGGAGACGGCGCCGCCGCCAGCACCGCCGCGATTCCCGATGGCTCCCCGCTTGCAACCCTTCGACGAGACCATGAGCCAGTCCACGAGCAGCCAGACACCTGCCGGCGGCACGGCGATCGTGCCGCTGCCGCCGCTCTTCGCCGACCTCCCGGCGCCGTTCGCCGGTCGCTACGACAGCCAGGCACCGTGGGCACTGCTCGGCGATCCCCTCGACGAGGTGCTCGCCGGCCTGCCGTCCGACGCCCTCGAGGCGAAGATCTCTCCGGACGTCCACCTGCTCGGCGACCGGATCGCCATCGGCCGCGGGACGCGCATCGGGCCGGGGGCGGTGATCGAGGGCCCGGTGTGGATCGGCCGCGACGTCGAGATCCGCCCCGGCTCCTACATCCGCGGCGGCTGCTGGATCGGCGACGGCGCCGTGGTGGGGGCTTCCACCGAGCTCAAGCGGGCGATCCTCCTGCCCCGCGCCCACGCGCCGCACCTCAACTACGTGGGCGACTCGGTGCTCGGGCGGGGGGTGAACCTCGGCGCCGGCACGATCCTCTCGAACTTCCGCCACGACGGCGCCGAGATCGTCATCCCCCACCAGGGCGGCCGGATCGCCACCGGCCGCCGGAAGCTCGGCGCCCTGCTCGGCGACGGCGTCCTCACCGGCTGCAACTCGGTGCTCAACCCGGGCTGCATCGTCGGCCGCGGGACCCAGATCTACACCGGAGTTCAACTGCGCGGCGGCATCTACCCCGCCGACAGCATGGTCAAGCTGCGCCAGCAGATCGAGGTGGTCGACATCCGCTCTTGAGGCAGCCGCCGCGGCCTTCCCTGGCTTGGGGCGGCCCCGGAGCGCGGCCACCGGCTCGGGGCATGGAGCACCCCGCGCTACCGTGGCCGGAGCCCGCCCTCAACTCCCCGTGCGCCGTACCACCAGCAGCGTCCGGTCGTCACTCGGCGGGCGGCCGTCGGTGAAGCGGTCGAGGTCGGCGAAGACGGCGTCCACCAGCTCGCTGGCCGGCAGGTGGCGGTGCTCGCGGCAGGTGGCCACCAGGCGGTCGATGCCGTACTCCTCACTGTGGAGGGCCCCGGCCACCCGACCGCGGGTCTCGGTGATGCCGTCGGTGTAGAGCACCAGCAGGTCCCCCGGGCGGGTCCGCACCATCCCACGCTCGTAGGCCGCATCGGGCAGCGGCCCGAGCACCGGCCCGCCCTCCTCCAGGAAATCCACCACCCCGCGGTCCACCTCGCCGGCGGGGGTGAGCCGGAACGGCGGCGGGTGGCCGGCGTTGACGTAGATGAAGAGGCCGGAGATCTCCAGCTCGCCGTAGAACATCGACACGAACCGGCTGGTCAGCGTGCTCTGGTGGATGATCTGGTTGAGCCGCTCCACCGTGCGCACGATCTTGAAGTCCCGCGCCATGCCCATGCGCAGGCCCATGTAGATGTCGCGCACCTGGAGCGCCGCCGGCAGGCCGTGGCCGGAGACGTCGGCGATGGCGAGACCGAGGATCTTCTCGGTGATCGGGATGTAGTCGTAGAAGTCGCCGCCCACGTCCTCCATCTGGCGGGTGCGGCCGCAGACCTCGAAACCGCCGAACTCGGGCTCGCGGCGCGGCAGGATCGACGCCTGGATCTTGCGCGCCTCGTTGAAAATGTTGACCATCCGCTCCTGGCGGATCTTCTGGTTCAGCGAGTGGCGCAGGATGCCGAGGGAGAACAGGATGTCGTCGCGGTCGACGTCCGTCGCCACGTCCACGGCCAGCAGGTAGTCCTCCTCCCCCACCTCGACCGCGGCGAACTGGCGGGCGCCGATGCGGTCTTCGAACTGGGGGTCGACCCGCGGGTCGTCGGGCGTCATGAACACCGCCCCGTGCTCGAGCACGAGCTGGATCGGTCCGTAGGAGCGCGGCACCTCGAGGCCCGGCGGTGCCGGCTTGGCCTCGCCGAAGGTGGCCTGCAGCACGTAGACCTTGCCCTGGCGCCGGTAGAGCCGGCCGCCGAGGATGCCGAGCTCCTCGCGGAACTGGGTGATCAGCCCGTCCATCACCGTGCGGATGGTGGTCCCGATGTCGTCGGCCCGCTGGATGGCGCCGACCACCTGCTCGACCTTCTTCATCAGCTCCCGGTAGTCGACCGGGCGGGTCGTGGCGGTGGTCACGGCGGCGGCTCCTGCGGCGGGAAGAGACTAGGGATCGCGGACCGAAAGGCCGCGCGGCAGCCTAGCACAGGGGTCGCGCCCTTCAGCCGTGGTCGCCGAGCGCCATCACCACGGCGTCCTGCACGTCGCGGGCGCCGCCGACACCGCCGCGGCCGAGCACCGAGAAGGCGTAGAGCCGGCCCGAGGCGCCGCGCACGTAGCCGGAGAGGGTCGAGACGCCGGCGATGGTGCCCGTCTTCGCGTGCACCCGCCCCGCGTAGTCCTCGAGACGCTTCTCGAGGCTCGAGCCCTCCTGCGCCCCCGTGGGCAGCGACTGGAGGAAGGCCTGCCCCCACGGCCGGCGCAGGAACTTGGCGAGGATCCAGGTCATCTGGGCGGGGCTCAGGCGGTTGCCGCGGGCCAGTCCCGAGCCGTCCGCCACCGAGAAGGTGCCGCGCTCGACGCCGAGCTCGACCAGGAAGTCCTCCACCGCCCGCGTGCCGTTCTCCCACGTGCCGGCGCCGCAGCGCCGGGCGCCGACCAGTTTCACCAGCATCTCGGCGAACAGGTTCTGGCTCTCGCGGTTGGTGATCTCGACCACCTCGAGCAGCGGCGAGCGGTGCACCGCAATCTGCTCCCAGCGCAGCCCCGGCAGCACATCGACGGGCCGCAGCTCACCCATCACCTCCACCCCCTCCGCCGCCAGCGCGTGGCGCACGGCGGCGCCGAAGTAGCCCACCGGGTCGGCCACCGACAGCGGGAACTCCAGCTTGTCGGCGCGCACGTAGACGCCGCCCGAGACCCGCAGCACGTTGCTGCCCGTGGAGCGGCCGACGCGCAACAGGTTGCCGCTCCACGACGGCACGGTGCGCACCTGGCCCTGGAGGTCGAAGAACGGCAGGTCCGGCACCGTGACCACCCGCGCCGGCTGGCCCGCGCGCGGCGCCGGGATGGCGCTCACCTTCACCGTGTTTTCGTCGAACGCGAAGGCCTCCACCGGCGCCTGGTACCACTTGAGGTAGTTGTCCGGGTTCCAGCCCGGGTTGTGCTCCGGCGGGCCGAACAGGCCGTGGTCGAGGTAGAGATCGCCCGTGACCCGGCGGATGCCGCGCTCGCGCAGCGCCGCCGCCCACTGCCGGAAGGCCCAGAACGAGTCGCCCTCCGGCAACCGCCACGAGAACAGCGGATCGCCGCCGCCGACCACCGCCAGGTCGCCGGCCAGGGTGCCGTCCTCGACGGGGCCGCGGGCGAGCAGCCCGGTCTCGAACAGATAGCCCGGCCCGAGCACCTCGAGGGCGGCGGCGGTGGTGAGGATCTTGGTGTTCGAGGCCAGGATGAACGGATCGTGGGCGCTGCGGGCGAACACGTCCTCGCCGCTCGCCACGTCGCGCACGTGGATGCCCAGCGCCACCAGCTTCGCCCGCTCCGCCGCCGAGCGCAGCGCCGCCTGGAGGGCCGCCGGACGGGCCGGACCGGACGTGGCAGCCGTCCGGGCGGGGGCGGTGGCCGCGCCCTGGGGCGCCGGATACGCCGCCGGCACGGTGGCGAGGGACAGCGCGGCGACGACGAGGAGCGGCAGCAGGCGGCGGACGGCGGCGGAATCGGGCACGATGGCTCGGATCGGTATCAAGAACTGTTCCACCAGCGGCGGCCTGCGCTGCCGTACCTCGGCGCGTACCCCTCGTGCTTCCCAGGGGATCCCACGACGAGGAGCTTACAGCTCGTGGAACAGCCGGTCGCCGGCCCAGACTGCGGCGAGGCCGAGGGTCACCTGGAGCAGGACGTTGGCGGCGGCCGGGAGCATCCGGCCCTCGCGGGCGAGCTCGAAGGTCTCGTAGCCGAAGGAGGAGAACGTGGTGAAGCCGCCGAGCAGGCCGACGACCATCGCCAGGCGCACCTCCTCGGCCGCTCCGCCGCGCAGCTCGGCCCACCCCGCCGCCATCCCGATGGCGAAGCAGCCGAGCCCGTTGACGAGCAGCGTGCCCCACGGGAAGGCCGGCAGCAGGCGCCCCGCCCAACCGGCCAGCAGCCAGCGGGCCACGGCCCCGGCGAAGCCGCCGGCGCCCACCAGGAGGAGGGACTTCATGGCGGGCATTCTAGCGGCGCGGAGTTGACAGGCGATGTACTACCGCGGTAGTACTATCTCGGTCGTAGAAACCTGCAACCCGCGCCGCCTCGGCGGCGTAGAGCCTGACGGGAGGCGACACCGGATGCACGACGAACAGTCCCACGACGAGGCGACCCACACGCTGGGCGACCTGCAGCTCGCCATCATGCGCGTGCTGTGGAGCCGCGGCGAGGCGGCCGCGGCGGAGGTCCACGAGGCGCTCCACGAGGAGCGTGGCCTGGCCCCCACCACCATCGCCACGATGCTCACCAAGATGGAGAAGAAGGGCGTGGTGACCCACCGCGCCGAGGGGCGGCGCTACCTGTTCCGGCCTACGGTGAGCGAGCACCAGGTGCGCCGCTCCATGGTCGGCGAGCTGACCGAGCGCCTGTTCCTGGGCGACGTCACCGCTCTGGTGAGCCATCTTCTCGCCGAGCACGAGATCGACGCCGGCGAGCTCGGAGAGCTGCGCCGCCTGATCGACGAACGGGAGCGCGACGAGCGCCAGGAGAGTCAGTCATGATCGCCGAAGCCATCGCCTGGGCGGCGCCCGCCACCGCCTGGATGCTCACCTACCTGCTCCACTCGACCCTCCTCCTCGGCGCCGCCTGGCTGGTCTCGCGTCGCCTCGCCGGCCGCAGCCTGGCGCTGGAGGAGACCCTGTGGCGCACCGCTCTGGTCGGCGCCCTGATCACCGCCAGCCTGCAGGCCGGCCTCGGCTGGCGGCCGGTGACCGGCGCGTGGACCCTGGCCGCGGTGCCCGCCGTCGAGGTCGATCCCACCGCCGGGAGCGCCACCCGGAGCACGGCCGCGGCGACTGTCGGCCGTCGAACCTGGCGCGCCGAGCCCTCCTCGGGGGCGGGCGGTCCCCGTGCCGCCGCCGACCCGACCCCACCCGCCGGGACCGGGACCGCGATCCTCCGGGCGGAAGCCCACCGGGCGGCAGCCGACCCTCCGGCCCCGAG
>DATACC010000018.1:0-8988 GCA_036259255.1 Thermoanaerobaculia bacterium
CGCGGAGCCCCCGTGCCGGTCGCCGGAAGCCCTCGAGTCCCGCGAAACGATGCCGATGCCGACGCGCCTTTCTCCCTCCGGGCACTTTCCCCGCCCTGCCTCCCGGCCGGCAGCGTGGGTCCTGCTCCTGCTGATCGCCGCCGCCGTTCCGGTGGCGGCCGGGGCCCAGGAGTCGCGCCGCAACCAGGTGTCGCCGGTGTTCCCCCAGGAGCGCGTGGCGGTCCACGCCTACACGCCGCGCCACCGCACGGCGGCCGAGGCGGCGGCGGTGGTCGTGCCGCTGCTCTCGGACCACGGCGCGGTCACCGTGCAGGAGGAGTCGAACACGGTGGTGGTGCGCGACACGGTGGGCGCGCTGACCCGCATCGCCCCCGCCCTGCGGGCCTTCGACCGGCCGCGCCAGCCGCTGGCCCTGGAGATGATGGTGGTACGCGCCGCCAACGGCCGCCACGCCCACTCGCTGCGCTCCACGGCGCCGCCGGAGGTCGCCCGCCAGCTCGCCCGCCACGTGCGCTACGACGTCTATCAGCTGGTCGGCCGGGCCGAGCTCGAGACCGCCGAGGGCGAGGAGGTCACCTACGAGGTGGGCGGCGGCTACACGCTGCGGTTCCGGGTGGGCGATCTCGGCACCACCAAGCGTCTCAAGCTCCACGACTTCCGTGTCTTCCAGAACGGGCGCGAGGAGGCGATGCTGCGGGTCAACCTGCTGCTGACCCTCGACCACATGTACATCCTGGGCCTGGCCAAGAGCGAGGAGAGCCCCACCGCCCTGATGCTGGTGCTCACCTGCCGGCGGCCGGCGCCAGCCCGGGCGGGGGACCGCTGAGCCGATGGATTTCGTGGTCCGCGTGGGCACGCCCGAGGGCCGGGTGCAGGAGCAGAGCTACCAGGCTGCCGACGAGGCGGCCCTGCGCTCCGATCTCGAGAAGCAGGGGCTGCACGTGTTCTCGGTGCGCCGACGCGGCGTGTCGGCCGGGGTCAAGCTGCCGGCCCTGGCCTGGGGCCGGCGCAAGGTGGTCAACCAGCAGGAGTTCCTGATCTTCAACCAGGAGCTGGCGTCGCTGCTCAAGGCCGGCCTGCCGCTGCTCCAGTCCCTCGACCTGATGCTCGAGCGCATGGAGAACCAGCGCTTCCGCGCGGTGCTCACCGACATCCGCGCCCGCGTCTCCTCCGGGGCGGACCTGTCCGACGCCTTCGCGCTGCACGGCGAGCACTTCCCGCGCCTCTACCCGGCGTCGCTCAAGGCCGGCGAGCGCAGCGGCGAGCTCGAGGCGGTGGTGCGCCGCTTCATCCGTTACCAGCGCCTGGTGCTCGAGGCGAAGAAGCGCGCCGTCTCGGCGCTGATCTACCCGGCGGTGCTGATCGGCCTGTCGCTGGTCATGCTGCTGATCCTGGCCGTCTACGTGGTGCCGCGCTTCACCGAGTTCTACGCCGGCTTCCAGGGCGAGCTGCCGCTGCTCACCCGCATCACCACCGCCACCGCCTTCTTCCTGCGCGACCACATCGTGCTGATCCTTGCGGTGAGCGTGGTGGGGGGCCTGCTGCTGCGGCGCTGGGTGAATACCCCCGCCGGGCGGGTGGGTTTCGATCGCATGAAGCTGCAGATCCCACTGATCGGTCGGGTGCTCCACCTGTTCGCCCTGTCGGAGTTCTGCCGCTCCCTGTCGACGCTGCTGGCCGGCGGCATTCCGCTGGTGCCGGCGTTCGAAATCTCCACCGCGGCGGTGGGCAACGCGCGGGTGCGCTCGGCGCTGGAGCCGCGCATCCAGATGGTGCGCCAGGGGCGCGCCTTCTACGAGGCCATCGAGGACACCGGGGTGTTCCCGGCCATCGCCGTGGACATGGCCAAGGTGGGCGAGGCCACCGGCGGCCTCGACGAGATGCTGACGAGCGTCAGCGACTTCTTCGACGACAAGGTGGAGACCCTGCTCGGGCGGATCCTGTCGCTGGTGGAGCCCGCGATGCTGGTGTTCATGGGCCTGGTGGTGGCGATCATCCTGCTGTCGCTCTACCTGCCGATGTTCAGCATGCTGGGCCAGGTGCAGGGCTAGTGGGGAGCGCCGCTCCGGGAATGGCGCTTACGGGGCGGAGGTTGGACGCCCTCCCGGGCCCGTTCGTTAGTAAGGTATGTCGCCGCTCCTCCCCGCGGGAGGCGCGGCCTGCGTGGGGAAGACCGGCGGGAAAGCCAGAGAGAGACGAGTGATGGCAGTCGAAAGTCAAACGAGAGCCCAGGCCCTGGAGATGGAGTCGGAGCCGACATCCGTGCGCCAGGCCCGCGAGCGCGAGACGGCCGAGGAACTGGCCGCCCGCTACGGCCTGGAGTTCGTCGACGTCAACCACTTCCGGGTCGACAACGACCTGTTCCGCCGCATCCCCTTCGAGCTGATGCTGCGCTATGGGTTCATCCCGGAGCGCCAGCTCGACGGCCGCCTGGCGGTGGTCATGGCCGATCCGACGGACGTCACCAAGATCGACGAGATGGAGCTGCTGCTCGGCCAGGCCGTGGAGGTCAAGGTCGGCGTGCCGGCGGCCATCGAGGAGATCCTGCAGAAGTCCGAGAGCGCCCAGCGGGTGCTCGACGAGGCGACCGAGGACTTCCGCATCCAGCTCGTCCAGGAGGACGAGCAGGGCGAGGAGATCCTGTCGATCGATCGCATCACGGCCGATACCAGCCCGATCATCAAGCTGGTGGACTCGACGGTGTTCAACGCCATCCAGCGCCGCGCCTCCGACATCCACATCGAGACCCGCGACACCGAGGTGGTGATCAAATACCGCATCGACGGCGTCCTCTACCAGGCGATGGAGCCGATCGACAAGCGGCACCACCAGACCATCATCAGCCGGATCAAGGTGATGGCCGAGCTCGACATCGCCGAGAAGCGCATCCCGCAGGACGGGCGCTTCAAGCTGCGGCTGAAGGGCCGCACCATCGACTTCCGCGTCTCGATCATGCCCAGCGTCCACGGCGAGGACTGCGTGATCCGCATCCTCGACAAGGAGTCGATGAACAAGGAGTTCCGCAACCTTCGCCTCGACATCCTCGGCTTCGACGAGGAGACGCTGCGCAAGCTGAGGAAGTTCATCCACGAGCCCTACGGCATGGTGCTGGTGACCGGCCCCACCGGCTCCGGCAAGACCACCACCCTCTACGCGGCGCTCTCCGAGATCCAGAGCTCCGAGGACAAGATCATCACCATCGAGGACCCGGTGGAGTACCAGTTGAAGGGGATCACCCAGATCCCGGTCAACGAGAAGAAGGGCCTCACCTTCGCCCGCGGCCTGCGCTCGATCCTGCGCCACGACCCGGACAAGATCATGATCGGTGAGATCCGCGACGAGGACACCGCCCAGATCGCCATCCAGTCGGCGCTCACCGGGCACCTGGTGTTCACCACCGTCCACGCCAACAACGTGGTCGACGTGCTCGGCCGCTTCCTCAACATGAAGGTCGACCTGTACAACTTCGTGTCGGCCCTCAACTGCGTGCTCGCCCAGCGCCTGGTACGCAAGATCTGCCACCATTGCCAGCGGCCCGTCAAGGCGTCGGCCCAGCTGCTCGAGGAGAGCGGCCTCGACCCGAAGACCTACATCGACCACACCTTCTACGAGGGCGCCGGCTGCATCGAGTGCAACGGCACCGGCTTCATCGGCCGGCTCGCCGTGTCCGAGCTGCTCGACCTGTCGGACCGCATCCGCGAGCTCATCCTGGAGAAGCGCCCCGCCTCCGAGATCAAGCGCGCGGCCAAGGAGGAGGGCATGGAGTTCCTCCGCGAGTCCGCCGTCGAGAAGGCCCTGCAAGGGATCACTACGCTTCGTGAAATCAACAAGGTCACCTTCGTGGATTGAGCGGGTGGCGGGCCGGGCCCTCGGGCTCGCCCCCGTCGCGCCGCCGCCCCACGCCTTCGCCGTCGACGGTGCCGAGCTCCGCTACGCGGGGTTTCGGCGCGACGGCGAGGTGTGGGCGCTGGCCAGGACGGCGGCCGTCCCGCTCGCCCCCGACACCTTCGCCCAGGGCCTGCTCGGCGGCCCGGTGAAGGAGCCGGGCGTGGTGCGCGCCGCCGTCGAGAGCCTGCTGGCCGAGGCCGGCGGCCCGGTGCGCGAGGCGTCCCTTGTGGTGCCCGACGCCTGGCTGCGGGTCGCCTTCACCGACGTCGCCGAGCTGCCCGCGGGGGCGGCCGGCGACGACGTGCTGCGCTGGAAGCTCAAGCGCCTGGTGCCGTTCCGGGTCGACGAGCTGCGGCTCTCCGCCGTCGAGGTGGCGCCGCTGCCGGAGCAGAGCACCGAGGAGCCCCACCGGGTGCTGCTCGGCTTCGCCATCGAGCAGCTCCTCGCCGAGCTCGAAGATGCCTTCGAGGCCGCCGGCGTGCGCCTCGGCCGGGTGACCAACGCCGGCCTCGCCACCCTGGCGGCGCTGGCCCGCCCGGTCGCCCCGGGCGGCGAGGGCGGCGACCTCGAGGCGGTCGCCCGCGTCGAGCGCGAGGGCTACACCCTGGCCTTCGCACGCGCCGGCGAGCCGGTGCTCTACCGCTACAAGTCCTTCGCCGAGTCGCTGCCACCTTCGGCGCTGGGCGGCTTCATCCACCGCGACCTGCGGTTGACCCGTAGCTTCCTGGCCGAGCAGCTCCCGGCCGCGACGCTGTCGCGCATCGTGGTGGCGGCGCCGCCGGAGGACGAGCCGTCGTGGGTCGAGTGGCTCGAGGGGGGCCTGGAGGCCCGCGCCGAGCCGTTGCGCCGCGACCACCTGCCGCCCGTCGAGGCCGGCGCCCCGGCGCCGAGCTGGCGAGTGCTGGCGCCGCTGCTGGGCGCCGCCCGCCAGGAGGTGGCGTGAAGCTCCCGCACCTCCTAGCCGGCTCCCGGGGCGGGCGGGTACGCGGCGGCCGCGCCCGGCAGGGCGCGCTGAACCTGGCGCGCCGCCCGTTCGTCAACCAGCGCCCCGTGCTGCGGGCGGCGCTGCTGCTGGCGTTGGCCGGGTTGGTGCTGCTGGCGCTCAACGTCTGGCTCTACACGAGCTACGTGACCACCCGCCGGGCCAACGCCACGGAGCTCGACCGCATCGAGCAGCAGATCGCCGAGGAGCGGGGCCGCATCGCCCGCGCCGAGGGAGAGCTCGGCAGCGCCGACCTGGCGCGGCAGAACCAGCTGGTGGAGTATCTCAACGAGCGCATCGCCGAGCGCACGTTCGGCTGGAGCGTGCTGTTCGACCGACTCGCCGCCATCCTGCCGCGGGACGTGCGGCTGGTGTCGCTCAGCCCTTCGGCGGCCCGCGACGCGCGCAGCCGCCGGGCCACGGAGAGCGACTCCGAGTCGCGGGTGCAGCTCGCCATCGTCGGGCGCGCCCGCAGCGGCGAGGCGGTGCTGGAGCTGCTCGACGCGCTGTTCGCCGATCCGGCCTTCGAGAACCCGAACCTCGCCCAGGAGTCGCAGCAGGCGGGGGAGATCGCCTTCCAGATGTCGGTCGTCTATCACCCGTCGCGGGCCGCGGCCCTGGCCGAGCCGGTGACGGCGGAGCCGGCGGGGGAGGCGGAATGAAGAGCGTTACCACCACCCGCGGCTCCCTGTGGCGCCGCCGCGCCGGCGTGTGGGTGCCGGCGCTGCTGTTCTTCCTCGCCAACCTGGTGGCGCTGGTGGTCTACCCGGTGCGCTTCGCCGGCCGCGCCGAGGTCACCGAGGAGGAGGTCGCCGCCGCCCGCGAGGACCTGGAGGTCCTCGCCACCCGGCGCCGCGACGCCGAGGCCCGGCTGCAGGCCATCGCCCGCGCCGACGCCGCGGTGGCGCGCCTGTACGAGGAGCGCTTCTCCACCGAGCGCCGGCGGCTGACCCGCATGATCGCCGAGGTCAAGGAGCTGGCCGCCCGCTCCGGGCTGGAGCCGCGCAGCATCTCCTATCCGAGCGAAGAGATCGAGGACTACGGCCTGGAGCGGCGCTCGTTCGTGTTCCCGGTCACCGGCAGCTACTCCGATCTGCGCAAGTTCATCAACCTGCTCGAGCTGTCGGACTCGTTCCTGGCGCTGCAGTCGGTGCGTCTGGCGGAGGCCGGCGGCTCGGGGTCGGCGGGGGAGCTGTCGATCCAGCTCCAGCTCTCGACGCTGTTCGCCACCGAGGAGGCGCCGCCCGCGGCGGCCCGCACGGCGGCCGCCAGCCCCCTGGCCCGCCGCGCCGCCACACCGGGGGCCGGCGAGCCGGCTCCCGGCGGCAGCCTGGAGGACGAGCTGTGAGTCCCAACCAGCGGCAGAAGGTGCTGTTGGCGCTGCTCGCCGTGACCGCGGCGGTGGCGGCGTGGGTCTACGTCTGGCCGTGGCTCACCGCCGAGCCGGCGGCGTCGATCCGCGACCGCGCGGGGGCCCGCGGCACCGCCGGGGGGCAGGTGGCCGAGGTGCGTCTCGACGCGCTGACGGCCGAGCCCCGCGACTACGAGCCGGGTCGCAACCCCTTCTCCTACGGCGAGCCGCCGAAGCCGCCAGGCCCGACGCCGGAGGAGCTGGAGCGCCAGCGCGCCGAGGCGGAGGCCCGGGCGCGGGCGGCGGAGGAGCGACGGCGGGCCGAGCAGATCGCGCGGGAGGCGGAGCTCGAATCGGCCGCTCCGCCGGAGCCGCCGCGGCCCCGGCCGCCGGCCTTCACCCTCACCTACCTCGGCAGCTTCGGCCCCGCCGGCCGCCGCATCGCGGTGTTCACCGACGGTGAGGACATCTACAACGCGGTGCAGGGCGAGGTGCTGGCAGGGCAGTTCGTCGTCGCCGACATCGGCTACGAATCGGTGGGAATCCAGTACGTGAACTTCCCGGACGAACCCGTGCTGCGGGTCGCCATCGGGAGCTGAGGGGGAGAGTCGGACATGACGCGACGAGCCATTGGGACGGTGGTGATGCTGCTGCTGATTGCGGCCACCACGGGTTGTGCCGGCCACCGGCACTACCGGCAGGGCGAGATCGCCTCGCAACTGGGCAACCACGACGAGGCGGTGCTCGCCTACATGCGCGCCGTCGAGACGGATCCGTCGAGCCTGCGCTACGAGAGTGCGCTGATGCGGGCGAAGATCCGCGCCTCCCAGCTCCACTTCGAGCGCGGCAAGGAGTACCGCGAGGCGGGGGTGCTGGAGCGCGCCCTGGTGGAGCTGCAGCAGGCGGTTCAGCTCGATCCCACCAACCAGTACGCCGAGGTGGAGCTGGCGGCGGTGCGCTCCCAGGTCGACGCGCTGCGCGCCGGGGGCACCCTCGAGACGCTCTCCGAGATCAAGAACCGCACCCGCGGCGCCCGGCCCCAGCCGCCGGTGCTCGACCCGCGCAGCGACGATCCGATCTCCCTCGACTTCCCCGAGCCGACGCCGATCTTCCAGATCTACAAGGCGCTGGGTGACGCCTTCGGCATCAACGTCCTGTTCGACCAGAACCTGAAGGACCAGGAGATCTCGATCACCCTCGAGGAGGTCACCTCCCAGACGGCGCTGGAGACGCTGATGCGCGCCGCCGGCCACTTCTACAAGGTGATCGACGAGCACACCATCCTGATCGCCGCCGACACGCCGCAGAACCGCAAGACCTACGAGGACCTGGTCATCCAGACGTTCTTCCTCTCCAACGCCGAGGTCAAGGAGATGATGACCATCCTGCGCAGCCTGATCGACTCGCGCCGGATCGCCGCCAACGAGCAGTTGAACGCCATCATCCTGCGCGACACGGCGGACAAGGTGAAGGTGGCCGAGCGCATCATCCAGGCCAACGACAAGGCGCGGGCCGAGGTGGTGGTGGACGTCGAGCTGCTGCAGATCGACACCACCCGGCTGCGCGAGCTCGGCACCCAGCTCTCCCAGTACTCGGTGACCCAGAGCCTCGACCTCGGCGGCGAGGACTCGGTGCTGCGGGTCTCGGACCTCGAGTTCCTCAACCAGTCGAACTGGGTGCTGACGATCCCCAACTTCATCTACAACTTCGTCAAGCGCTCCTCCGACGCCGAGCTGCTGGCCCAGCCGCGGCTGCGCTCGAGCGAGGGCGAGAAGGCGCGGGCCGTGATCGGCGACCGGGTGCCCATCCCGGTGACCAGCTTCAACACGGCCAACACCGTGGGCTCCAACATCGTGCCGGTGACCTCGTTCCAGTACACCGACGTCGGCATCACCATCGAGATCGAGCCGCGGGTGCACCACAACCAGGAGATCACGCTGCAGATGCGGGTCGAGGTGTCCAACATCAGCGGCTTCATCTCCGGCCCCGGCGGCCAGCAGCAGCCGCGCATCGGCACCCGCACCATCGAGTCGACGATCCGGCTGCGCGACGGCGAGACCAACCTGATCGCCGGCCTCATCCGCACCGACGAGTCGCACGGCGAACAGGGGCTGCCGGGGCTGTCCGACCTGCCGGTGATCGGCCATCTCTTCGGCTCGAAGCAAAGCGACCGCAACCGCACCGACCTGATCCTGACGCTCACTCCCCACATCGTGCGCCAGGCCGAGATCACCGAGGAGGACCTGCTGCCGATCTGGGTCGGCACCGAGGCCAACATCACCTTCCGCGGCGGCAGCCCGCAGCTCGAATCGCCGGCCGGGGGAGGGGGTCCGTTCGAGGCGCCCGGCACCCCGGAGGAGGTCCAGGAGCTGATGCGCGAGCGCATCCAGCGCCTGCCGCCGGGCCTGCGCGAGGGGCAGCAGGGCGTCGAGCCGGAGCCGCCGCCGGGCACCGACTTGGTGCCGGGCCAGCGCCTGCCGTCGAGCGTCTTCGAGGAGGACGAGGAGCTGCAGCGCCTCGATCCGCCGCCGCCCCTGGAGGAGGAGCCGCCGCTCGACGAGTTCGAGGACGGCGGCCTCGCCGCTCTGGCGGCGCCGCAGAGGAACGCGGATCCTGGCGCCGAGCCGCCCCTGGCGCCGGCCACCTGGCGCACCGCCGCCGAGGCGATCGCCGAGTCCCAGGCGCTGCGGGCCCAGCAGGCGGCCCAGCAGGGAGAGCGCGCGACGGCCGTGCCCGCCGTCGACGGCCCGGCCACCGCCGGCGCGGC
>DATACC010000019.1:0-11362 GCA_036259255.1 Thermoanaerobaculia bacterium
CACCGAGGTGAGCGGCGACTCGATCACCATCGAGTACGACGAGGGGGGACGGGCCGGGCGCCCCAACCGGCGGGTCTACCGCCTGGCCAAGTTCCGCCGGTCGAACCAGGGCACCTGCATCAACCAGAAGCCGCTGGTCGACGAGGGCGACAAGGTCGAGGCGGGCACGATCCTCGCCGACGGCCCCTCCACCCACAACGGGGAGCTGGCGCTGGGCAAGAACCTGCTCGTCGCCTTCATGCCGTGGGAGGGCTACAACTACGAGGACGCCATCATCCTGTCCGAGCGTCTGGTGCGCGACGACGTCCTCACCTCGATCCACATCGAGCAGCACGAGGTCGACGCCCGCGACACCAAGCTCGGCGCCGAGGAGATCACCCGGGACATCCCGAACCTCTCCGACGAGATCCTGAAGGACCTCGACGAGCGCGGCATCGTTCGCATCGGCGCCGAGGTGGGCCCCGGCGACGTGCTCGTCGGCAAGGTCACGCCCAAGTGTGAGACGGAGCTCACGCCCGAGGAGCGGCTGCTGCGCGCGATCTTCGGCGAGGAGCTGGCGCAGGAAGACGTCGAGCTCGTCCGGCGTCAGCTCGCCGAGGGCCATCCAGCGCCCGCCGCCCGCCTCTTCCTCGTCCCGCCCGGAGGACGCCGAGCGGCGCAGGCGCACGGTGCCGTTGGCGAAGACGGTCAGGTCCTCGCTGCCGATCTGGGTGCGGCACTCACGGCGCACCAGCACCAGATCACTGGCACCACCGGATGCGGCGGCCGGCGGCACCGCGATGGCGAGCAGGGCGGCGACCAGCACGGCGGCGATCGCCGGCAGCGAAACCCCGGCACGGCGCCGGGAGCCGCCGCGCGAGGCACCGTGACACTGCCGGCCAGTCGACGACGCGGACCTCACCGCTCCACCTCCACCGCGGCACCGGGCTCCACCCCGGCCTCCGTGGCTTCGCCGGCCCCGGGGTCGCCGCCATCCGTGTCGCCGCCCGTGTCGCCGCCCTCCGTGTCACCGCCCCCGTCCGCCGCCGCCAGCGCCTCGCGAGCCCGCCGCACCGCGTGCGCCCGCTCCTCGGCGGGGCCAATCTCGCCATCGAGCCGGGCGTGGCGCGTGCGCCGCAGCGCCTCGCCCACCGCCGGTCCGGGCGGAATGCCGGCAGCCAGCAGGTCGGCGCCGCGCACGGTGAGCTCCAACCGGCGATGCTCGGTGAGGTCCTGGCGCACCCGCCGGCGCACCTCCTCGTCGCCCAGGGCGAGCAGCAGCAGCAGGTCCTCGCCGGGCAGCGGCGCCAGCGCGTCGGCGATCTCGTGGGGCCGCGCCGCGGGACGACCGAGCACCGCCAGGGCGGCGGCACGGCGCTCGGGCGAGCGGGCGAGCACGGCGAGCTCGGCGCCCGCGAGTCGCAAGCGGGCGGCCAGGCGCTCGCGCACCTGCGGAGCGAGACCGTCGGCGAGGGCGAGCAGCAGCAGGCGCCACAGGCGAACCTCGGGCCAGCCCGGGAACGCCGGCTCCAGCTCTTCGACACGGAACCAGTGGTGGGCGCCGACGGCGGCGCGCAGGCGCTCGCGGGCCGCGTCGTCGAGCGTCAGCTCCGGATCGAGCACCGCCAGAACGCCCAGCTCGTCGAGGCGGTCGAGGCCGCGCAGCGCCACCGCCGCGTCGTCGAGCAGCAGGATCATCTCCTCGCGCAGCCGCGAGCCCGAGAGCCGCTCGAAGACCCCCTCCTCCAGCGCCACCTCCAACAGGTGCAGAGTCTCCGGGGCGATCTCGAAGCCGAGACGCTGTTCCAGGCGCACGGCGCGCAGGACGCGGGTGGGGTCGTCGATGAACGACAGGCTGTGGAGCACCCGGATCACCCCGTCCTCGAGATCGCGGCGGCCCCCGAAGTGGTCGATCAGCTCCGGCGTGCGCCCCGGCCCCAGCCGCACGGCCAGCGTGTTGATGGTGAAGTCCCGGCGGTAGAGATCCTGGCGCAGCTCCCCGCTCTGCACCTGGGGCAGTGCCGCCGGCTCGCGGTAGAACTCGCTGCGCGCGGTGGCGACGTCGACGTGGAAGTCCTCGGCGTCGACCACCACGGCGGTGAGGAAGGCGGCGTGCTCGCGGGCGCGCCCGCCGAGGGCCTCGGCGAGCCGGCGGGCGAACCACGGCCCATCGCCCTCGACCACCAAGTCGACGTCGCGGTTGTCGCGGCCGAGCAGCAGGTCGCGCACCAGGCCGCCCACCAGGTACACCGGGACGTCCGCCTGGCGCGAGAGCCGGGCCGCCGTCTCGACCCGCCGCGCCACCGCCGGCGCCAGCTCCGCGAGCAGGCGCGCCGCCGACTCGTGGTGCACCCGCAGGTGCTCGGCCCGATCGAGCTGCACCTGCTGGGCGGCGAGGCGGGAGTGCAGGTGCCGCAGCACCTGCATGCGGGTGACCAGCCCCTCGGCGCGGCCGGCCTGGCGCTCACCGACCAGCACGAAGCGCGGGTGGCGCTCGGTCATCCGGCGGCCCACCTCCTCGGCCGGCTCGTCGGGGCGCACCCACTCGAGGTTGCGGTCCATCACCCGCTCCACCGGGCGTTCGCCGAGCCCGTGCTGCAGGGCCGCGTCCAGGGTCTGCCGGCTCACCGCGCCGACCAGCCGGCCGTCCGGCGCCGCCACCGGCGCCGAGTTGATGCGCCGCTCCACCAGCGCCTTCTTGGCCGCCGCCACCGCCGTGCCGGACGGCAGGACGAAGAAGTCGGCCAGCGCCAGGTCGGCGGCGCGGGCGGCGGGAGGCAGCTCGTCGGCGAGCAACGCCAGCAGCCGCTCGCGCACCTCGAGCACCGTGGTGTCGTGGAGGCGCGCCGCCGCAGCCGTCTCGTGGCCGCCGCCGCCGAGGCGCTGCAGGATCTCGCCCAGGTGCACGGTCGGCCCCTCGCCGCCGACGGCTCTCGGGCCCTGGCCGCCGGGGCTCGCCGGCACCTGGCCGCGGGCGATCACCGCCACGTGCTCGCCGTCGCCGAACAGGCCGAACAGGAGCGGCAGCTCGAACAGCTCCAGGCAGCGCGACACCAGCGGCGCCAGCTCGCCGACGAACTCCCCCAGCTCGAGCGCCACGAGGCCCACCCGGTGGCCGTGGACCCGCACCACCTCGAGCTCCCGGGTCATGCGGTGGAGCACCTCGAGGTGCACCGGGTCGAGCCGGTAGAGGGCGAAGCGGCGCACCGCCGCCAGGTCGCCACCGCGCTCCAGCAGCCACGCCGCCGCCGCGTAGTCGCGGGCCGAGGTGGTGGGAAAGGTCAGGGAGCCGGTGTCCTCGTAGATGCCCATCAGCAGCACGGTGGCCTCGTTGGCGGGCAGCTCGAGGCCGCGCTCGCGCAGCAGCTCGGCCATCAGGGTCGAGGCGGCGCCCACCGCCGGATCCACCAGGCCGCCGGCGAGCGGCAGATCGTCGTCGGAATCGGGGTGGTGGTCGTAGGCGAGCACCGGCACCTCGGGACGTCCGGCGAGCCACTCGGCCACCACGCCGAGGCGCCGCGCCTGCCGCGTGTCGCAGAGGATCACCCGCTCCAGCTCGCCCGGGTCGACGTTCCTCTGGCGGAGCTCGTCGAGCACCACCAGCTCGGTCTCCGCCAGCATGCGGCGCACCGCCTCCTCCCGGGAGCCGGGGAACAGCACCCGGGCCTCCGGGTGCAGCCGGCGCGCCGCCACCACGGAGGCGAAGGCGTCGAAGTCGGCGCCCAGGTGGGTGGTGATCAGCTCCATGACGCGGCCGGTGCGGCGGGCTCAGCCCGGGCGCGCCCCCGCCCCGCCATCGTCGTCCTCCTCCGCCTCCGCGTCGGCGACGATCTCCTCCGCCGGCTCCGCCCCCGCCGGCTCGGCGACGGCATCGAGGGAGTCCAGGGCGTGGCCTTCCAAGCCGATCAAGGTGACGCGGTCGAAGCGGTCCAGCGTGTCCAGGTCGGGACGGAAATCGGGGTTGCCGCCGGCCCAACCGCAGACCAGCAGCGCGTTCTCCGCGCCCGGGCGGGCCAGCTCGCGCACCGCCAGGCGGGCCTGCTCGGTATCCACCGGCACCGTCCTGGTCACGCCGTCTCCACCCTCCAGGCGACGGATCCAGCGCGGCACGTCGAGACCGCGGGCGCCGAGCAGGTCGATCCAGGCGCGGCGCACGCGCCCGAACTCCTCCGAGGGCCGCTGCAGCGCCACCACCGGATGCTCGACGCCGAAGCCCTCGCGCACCAGCTCGGCAACCAGCAGGTTGAGCTCGTCGTTGGTGGTCAGCGCCAGCACCTGGGTATCGCGCTCGACCCCCGCCTCCTCGTAGGTGGAGGCATCGCGGGCGTCGCCGCGCACGGTGAGGATGTCCCTGCGGCGCAGCGGCTCGAGCTTCCAGCCGACGGCGTCCACCACCACCACCTTGCGCCCCTGCTCCCTGAGCATGTCGGCGAGCAGCACCGACAGGGCGTTGGCGCCCACCAGCACCGTCTGGCGCCGCGAGGGATCACCGGTGTAGCCGAGCAGGCGCGGCAGTACCACTGCCATCGCCGTGGCCCACAGGCAGGTGACCAGGATCACCAGGTAGACCAATCCCTCCAGCGCCTGGGCGCCGGCCACCCCGCCCTCACGGAGCTGGATCGCCGACAGCGAGGCCACGGCGGCGGCGACGATGCCTCGAGGCCCGGTGAGCCCCAGCATCAGCCGCTCGCGCCAGCCGAGCTGGCCGGGCCACACCGAGGCCGCCACGGCGAGGGGCCGCACCAGTAGGATGAGCCCCGCCGCCACCAGCAGGCCGCGCCAGCCGAGCTCGGCCATCACCCGCAGGTCGAGCTGGCCCGAGAGAAGGATGAACAGCATGGAGATGAACAGCACCGTGAGCTGTTCCTTGAAGGCCCGCAGCGGCTCGAGGTCCGGAATGTCGGCGTAGGAGAGCACCAGGCCCATCACCACCGCCGCCAGGATTCCCGACTCCGGCGCCTGCAGCTCGGCGAGCACGAAGACGCCGACCAGCAGCGCCAGGATCACCAGGTTGCGCAGCTCGCGGCCGACCAGGCGGGTGCGCATGGCGTAGCGGGCGATGGAACCGCCGACGAAGCCGAGCACGCCGCCGGTCGCGGCGAGCACCAGCAGGTCGAGGGCGAGAGCCTCGGTGGGCCGGTCGGCGCGCTCGATCCACTGCAGCACCAGGTAGGCGAGCACCGCGCCGATGGGATCGACGATCAGCCCCTCGGAGACCAGGATCGTGCGCACCCGGCGCGGCGCGATCATGTGGCGCAGCAGCGGCACGATCACCGTCGGCCCGGTGACGGTGACGATGGCGCCGAACAGCGCCGAGGTCGACCACGGCAGGTCGAGGACCACCCGCGCCAACCAGGCCCCCAGCACGCCGGTGACGAGGACTCCGACGGTCAGCAGGTTGCGCACCGCCGCGCCCACCCGCCGGAGCTGTCGCGGATCGAGCGACAGCCCCCCCTCGAAGAGGATGATGGCGACGCCCAGCTTGATGAAGACCTCCAAGCCTTCCCCGAGCGAGGAGGGCTGCAGGATCGCGAAGCCGAACGGCCCCGCCGCCATGCCAAACAGCAACAGGGGCAGGATCGCCGGCAGCTTGAAGCGATCCGCGACCACCTGGGCGGCCATGCCGAGAAAGACGGCGACGCAGACGGTCTGCAGCAGCACCTCGTAGGAGGAGTGGTCCATGGCGGGGCAAGGCTAACCCATGTGCGGCCGGGAAGGCACGGCGAGCCCGAGTTGTTATAGAAACCGCACGGAGAACGCCGCGAACGGCATCGGTGCGCGTCTTGCACACGAACCAGTGCAATGAGTGATCCCCCGCGCAACGACGGCCCCGAAACCGTGGCGGGCCACCGGGAGCGCCTCCCGGCCGGCCAGGTCGAAACTCACCGGAGCCTCCCTCGATGAGCCTTGATCGAACCGATCGCGTTCCGACCTCCCCCGATTCCGGTCGGGAGGTGGCGCAGTCCCCGGAGCCGGGCCGCCGCCGGCCTGGCGACCGCCGCCTGGTGCGGCGCCTGCGCCGTGAGGTCGTCGGCTTCCAGCGCCTCTCCGCCACCCTCGCCCTCGCCCTGATCCTGGTGCTGTTCGCCGCGGTCACCGGCGACGTCCGGCAGGACGACGGACCCGTGGACCTCGGCGCCGGCGTGGCCGGCGTGAAGCCGCCGCGGGAGAACCCGGAGGCGACCGAAAGGCCGGTGGCCGCGCCCGAGAAGGCCCCGCCGCTGCCGGTCTTCGGCCGCAGCGCCGCCCGCCTGCTGGGCCGGGGCGAGGCGAGCTACTACCACCACTCCCTCGAGGGCCGCCCCACCGCCAGCGGCACCCCCTACCGGAGCGCCCGCCTGACCGCCGCCCACCGCACTCTGCCGCTCGGCTCCAAGCTGCGGGTGACCAACGTGCGCAACGGCCGCTCGGTGGTGGTGGAGGTCAACGACCGCGGACCGTTCCACGGCCGCCGGGTGATCGACCTGTCCCAGGCCGCCGCCCGCGAGCTCGGCATGCTCCATGCCGGCCGCGCCCAGGTGGAGCTGGAGCTGATCGACTCCTGACGCCGATCAGAGCCCGAGGAAGGCCAGCGGCGCCCACGCCTGGAGCTCCTCGCGGTGGGGCTCCACCAGCTCCACGTTGTGCTGCGGTGCCTGGCGCTCCAGCGCCTCGCGGCCCTTCGACAGATCCTCGAGCTGCGTGAGCCCGCCCTCCCGCACCGCCCGCGCGACCTCGTCGAGCGACACCGCCACGGCACCGCTGCCGAGGGCGAGGTAGACCTGCTTGCGGACCCATTCGTACTCCTGCTGCGAGAAATCGTGGGCGTTGAGCGCCGCGACCTGGGCGCGCTTGGCCTCCGTCGCGACGTCGCCGACGTCGCGCCAGAAGGCGAGCACGTCGCCCAGGCCCGGCTCGCTGCCGCTCTCCCCGGGGTTCGGCCCGGTCTCGGTGTTCCAGCTCTGCTCGAGCTGCTGCCAGCGCGGCCCCAGGGCCTCGCGCACACTGCGGTGGACGGCGAGGAAGCGCTCCACCTGCGCGGTCGTGAGCTCGGCGTCCGCCGGGGGCGTGTAGCCCGAGCGGTTCTCGATGTCGGCGTTCATCTCCTCGAGCTCGCCCAACCGGGCGAAGCCCTGCACCTGCTCGACCCCGGCGCGCACCATCTCGCGACCCGGCTTGTAGACGAACTGGTAGAAGACGATGCCGCCGCCGACGACGGCGACCAGGAATGCCACGAAACAGCCGAGTAGGACCTTCTTGCCCATCGTTGGACTCCGATCGTTCGAAACGAGCTCAGTGAATGAAGGGACCGCGGTCCCCACTGCCGCGGTCGCCGCCGCCGAACCGCTCCCCGCCGCCGCCCGGACGCTCCCCCGGCACCACCTTGAACCCGCTGCGGCGGCGCGCCCGCTTCATCCGGCGCTCGAGCCAGAAGCGCTGCAGCCGCAGCCACCCCTCCCGCAGGGTGGGGCGGCGACCCCCGCCCTGGAGCCACAAGGCCACGGCACCGACGGCGGCACAGATGCCCAGGAAGCCGGCCAGGTCGCGGCTGCCGAGGAACCCCATGAAGGCGATCAGGATCTCGAGTGCCAGGAACCACTTGGCCTGCACCGGCAGGACGAAGAATAGATAAATCGTGGCGTGTCGGTAGAGGGTGGCGAAGGCGGCGATCAGGATCACCATCAGCATGCGCTGGCCCTGCAGCAGCACCGGCGTGTACGGGGCGGCCCCGAACAGCACGATGCCCACCAGCTCCACCACCACCACCGTCAGCGAGCCGGCCAGGGTGCCCACGGCGAGCATGCGCCAGGTGCCGCGCCGGCCGAGGTAGAGGAAGACGTCGCGCCCGAACCAGAAGAGGATCAGCAGCTCGAGCAGGAACCACAGGCTCGGCCCGCCGTAGCCGGCCACCGGGTAGGTGACGAGCTGCCACAGCAGGCCGGCCTGCCAGACGAGGGGCGTGAGCCGCAGCAGGTCGACCAGCGCCGGCGCGAAGAACTGCAGGCTGAAGGTGACGAAGACCACGCCGAGCAGCACCAGCAGGTCGCGGGGCGGCGGGCTGCCGCTGCCGAACCCTCCGAGGGTCGGCAGGCGCGGGTGGGGCTGTCGGCCGAAGACCATCGCCGGCGGTGCCCTAGCCGTGCCGCCGCTCGAAGTCGGCCAGGAACGCCACCAGGTCGTCCACCGCCTGCTGCGGCACGGCGTTGTAGAGCGACGCCCGCACGCCGCCCACCGAGCGGTGCCCCTCGAGCTGCACCATCCGGGTGGGCCGGGCCTCGGCGGCCGCGGCGAGGAAGGTCTTCTCGAGGGCCTCGTCGACGAGCCGGAAGGTGACGTTCATGCGCGAACGGCTGGCCGGCTCCGCGGTGCCGCGGTAGAAGCCGCTGCCGTCGATGGCGGCGTAGAGCGTGTCGGCCTTGCGGCGGCTCGCCGCCTCCATGGCCGCCACCCCGCCTTGCTCCTCGACCCACGCGAGGCACAACCCCATCAGGTAGACGGCGAAGGTCGGCGGCGTGTTGTAGAGCGAGTCCGACGCCGCGTGGGTGCGGTACTGGAGCATGGTGGCGAGCCCCTGGGGGGCGCGCTCCAGCAGGTCGTCGCGCACGATCACCAGCGTCACGCCGGCCGGACCGAGGTTCTTCTGGGCACCGGCGTAGAGCAAACCGAGGCGCTCCACCGGCACCGGCCAGGAGAGCACGTCGGACGACATGTCGGCCACCAGCGGCACGCCGCCGGCCTGCGGCAGCTCGCGCATCTGCGTGCCGAAGATCGTGTTGTTGGTGGTCAGGTGCAGGTAATCGGCCTCGGGATCGACGTCGAGCTCGTCGCCTCGCGGCACGCGGCGGAAGCCGTCGGCCTCGGTGGAGGCGGCGATGCGCACCTCCCCCTCGCGCCGCGCCTCGACGGCGGCCTTCTTGGCCCACGAGCCGGTCAGCACGTAGTCGGCGCGGCGACGCGGGTGCATCAGGTTCATCGGCACCATGCTGAACTGCAGGCTGGCGCCGCCGTGGAGCAGGAGGACGGACCAGCCCTCGGGCACGCCCATCAGGCGGCGCACGGCGGCGATGGCACCCTGGTGGATCTCGTCGTAGGCCGGCGAGCGGTGGCTCATCTCGAGCACGCTCGTGCCGGTGCCGCGGTAGTCGACCAGCTCCTCGCGGGCCCGCTCGAGGACCGGCAGCGGCAGCGCGGCGGGGCCGGCGGCGAAGTTGTGGATGCGCATCGTGGGGAGACCTTCCGGAGCCGTGCCTAGAACTCGTGGACGGTGAGGCCGGAGCGCAGCTTCGGCTCGAACCAGGTGGACTTGGGAGGCAGCACCCGGCCGGCGTCGGCCACCGCCATCAGCTCCTCGACGCTCACCGGGTGGAGCGCGAAGGCCACCGCCGGCGTGCCGGCGGCGGCGCGGCGATCCACCCGGCGCGCGAGTTCCTCGCTGCCGCGGATGCCGCCGACGAAATCGATGCGCGCCGAGGTGCGCGGATCGTCGACGCCGAGCAGCGGCGCGAGGACCTCGCGCTGGAGGATCGCCGCGTCGAGGGACTCCACCGGGTCCTCCGCCTCGACCAGCTCCCGGGGGGCGGCGAGGCCGTACCAGCGGCCCGCCAGGTACATCGCGAACCGCCCCCGTCCGTCCGCTTCCGGCTCGGCGTCGGGGGTGACCTCCCAGCGCGCGGCGAGGCGCTCGAGGAAGTCCTCCGGCGTCTGCCCGGCGAGGTCGTGAACCACCCGGTTGTACGGCAGGATCCGCACCTGGTCGTGGGGGAAGACGACGGCGAGGAAGACGTTGTACGGCTCGCTGCCGTCGTGCTCCGGATGCCCCTCCTGCCGGGCGGCCCGGGCGCGGCTGGCGGCGGCGCAGCGGTGGTGTCCGTCGGCGACGTAGAGGGCCGGCACCTTGTCGGCGAAGGCGGCGCTCAGGTCGTCGGCCAGGCCGCCTGCGGGCACCCGCCATACGGTGTGCTCCACCCCGTCCGGCGCCGAGAAGTCGTAGAGCGGCTCCTCGGCGTCGAGGACCCTGGCCACCAGGCGGTCGATCTTCGCCTCGGCGCGGTAGGTGAGGAACACCGGCTCGGGGTGGCAGGCCAGCGCCAGCAGGTGACGGGTGCGGTCGTCCTCCTTGTCGGGCCGAGTCTTCTCGTGCTTCTTGATGCGGTCGGTGTCGTACTCGTCGACCGAGCAGCAGCCCATCACCCCGACCTGGGAGTGCTCGCCCAGGGTCAGCCGGTAGACGTAGAGGGCCGGCTCCCCGTCGCGCACCAGCACGCCCTCGGCGACGAAGCGCTCGAGGGCGGCGCGGCCGGCGGCGTAGACGGCCGGCGCGTGGGCGTCGGTGCCGGGCGGCAGGTCGATCTCGGCCCGGGTGACGTGGAGAAACGAGTGGGGATTGCCCGCCGCCAGCGCCCTCGCCTCCTCCGTGTCGACCACGTCGTACGGCACCGCGGCCACCTCGGCGGCCAGCTCGGGACGGGGCCGCAGGGCGGCCAGGGGACGGACGACAGCCATCGGGATCAACTCCTCGCGCGAAGATTCTAGCGGTGCCTCGGCGGGTGAGGACGGGGTTCGCCCAGGCCGGCCGTGGGAGGGGCATGCTACCGCACGGGAGTAGAATGGGCGTCGACACCATGCCGATCTACGAGTTCTACTGCCCGTCCTGCGACACCCTGTTCAACTTCTTCTCCTCCTCGGTCGATACCGCCACCCGGCCGCCCTGTCCGCGCTGCGGCGGCGAGCGGCTGGAGCGCAAGCCGGCGCGGTTCGCGACCATCACACGCTCCGGCGGGGGCGAGGAGGGAGGCGGCGAGGAGGACTTCGCCGGCCTGGGCGTCGACGAGGAACGGCTGGGGGCAGCGTTCGAGGCGGCCCTCGCCGAGGCCGAGGCCGGCGGCGACGAGGACGACCCGCGGCAGGTGGCGCGGATCTTCCGGCGCGTCGGCGAGACCGCCGGGCTCGAGCCCGGCCCCGCCATGCAGGAGATGCTGCGGCGCCTGGAGGCCGGCGACGATCCGGACCGCCTGGAGGAGGAGATGGGCGGCGCGCTCGCCGGCGACGAGGAGGACGGCGAGCTCGGCGATCCGCTCGCCGAGCTGTTCCGCCGCAAGCGCTCCGCCGCCCGCCGCCGAGCCCCGAAGCGCGACGAGGAGCTGTACTTCCTGTGACCGTGACCGAGATGCCGCGGGGCCACGAGCCGGTGCTCGCCTTCACCGACGCCGCCCGCCGACGCATCGCCGAGAACCTGGAGGCGAACGGCCCCGGGCTGGCGCTGCGGGTGGAGGCGATGCAGCGCGGCCCCCACGGCTTCGATTACCAGCTCACCCTGGTCGGCGTCGACGAGCGGGAGCCGGAGGACGAGGTGGTCGGCACCGGCGATTTCCTCGTCTTCATCGACCCGGCGAGTGCCCCGCGG
>DATACC010000020.1:0-5155 GCA_036259255.1 Thermoanaerobaculia bacterium
CCGCCGCTGCAGCACCTGGAGCGTGCGGGTCACCTCGCGCTCGCGCCCCACCAGCGGGTCGAGCAGGCCGCCGAGCCGGCGCCGGAGGGCGACGAGGCGCTGGCCGCCTTCACCCAGGACCTCACCGATCTCGCCCGCCGCGGCCTGCTCGACCCGCTGGTGGGGCGCGAGCGCGAGGTGACCCGCACGCTCCAGGTGCTGCAGCGGCGGCGCAAGAACAACCCGCTCTACGTCGGCGACCCCGGGGTGGGCAAGACGGCCCTGGTCGAGGGGCTCGCGGTGCGCATCGCCGCCGGCGACGTGCCGGAGCCGTTCGCGGCGGCGCGGATCCACCGCCTCGACCTCGGTGCCCTGATCGCCGGCACCCGCTACCGGGGCGACTTCGAGAACCGGGTCAAGGCGGTACTGGCGGCGCTCGCCGTCCTGGACCGGCCGGTGCTGTTCATCGACGAGATCCACACCCTGGTCGGGGCCGGCAGCGCCGGGCGCGGCACGATGGACGCCTCCAACCTGCTCAAGCCGGCCCTCCAGGCCGGCACCCTGCGCTGCATCGGCGCCACCACCTGGGAGGAGCTCAAGACCTTCCAGCGCGACCCGGCGCTGGCCCGCCGGTTCCAGGTGGTCGAGGTGGACGAGCCCTCCCTCGAGGAGACGGTGAAGATCCTGCGCGGCCTCGCCGGCCGCTACGAGGAGCACCACGGCGTCACCCTCACCCGCGCGGCGCTCGCGACCGCCGCCGAGCTCGCCGACCGCCACCTCCACGACCGGCGTCTGCCCGACAAGGCGATCGACCTGGTGGACGAAGCCGCCGCCGCGGTGGCGCTCGCCGGCCGGCGCAGGGTCGGCACCGGCGACGTGGAGCGGGTGCTCGCCACCATGGCCCGCATCCCGGAGCAGCGCGTCCACGGCGACGACCGCGAGCGCCTGGCGGGCCTCGGCGCCCGGCTGCGCGAGGTGGTGTTTGGCCAGGACGCGGCGGTGGATCGCCTGGTCGCCTCCATCAAGGTGGCCCGCGCCGGCCTGCGCGAGGGCCAGCGCCCGGTCGGCGCCTTCCTGCTCACCGGCCCCACCGGCGTCGGCAAGACGGAGATGGCGCGCCGGCTCGCCGACGCCCTCGGCATCGGCTTCCTGCGTTACGACATGAGCGAGTACATGGAGCGCCACACCGTCTCGCGCCTGGTCGGCGCGCCGCCGGGCTACGTGGGTTTCGACCGCGGCGGCCTGCTCACCGACGCCGTCGCCCGCCAGCCCCACGCCGTGCTGCTCCTCGACGAGATCGAGAAGGCCCACCCGGACGTCTTCAACCTGCTTCTCCAGGTGATGGACCACGGCACGCTGACCGACGCCAACGGCCGCCGCACCGACTTTCGCCACGTGATCCTGCTGATGACCTCGAACGTCGGCGCCCGCGAGCTGGAGCACCGGGCGCCGGGCTTCGCCGGGGGCGCCGCCGGGGAGGCCGCGGGGCCGACCGCTGGCGAGGGCGCCCGGGCCGCGGACGCCGAGCGGGCTCTCGAGCGCCTGTTCTCGCCGGAGTTCCGGAACCGTCTCGACGCGGTGCTGCGCTTCCGGTCCTTGTCCCCGCAGGTGATGGAGCGCATCGTCGACAAGATGGTCGGCGAACTCGCCGCCCAGCTCGCCGGCCGCAAGGTGCGCCTGGTGCTCACCCCGGCCGCCCGCCGCCTGCTCGCCGCGCGCGGCCACGACCCCGCGATGGGCGCCCGCCCGCTGGCCCGGGTGATCGACGAGACGATCAAGCGACCGCTGACCGACGAGCTGCTGTTCGGCAGGCTCGCCGGCGGCGGCGAGGTGACGGTGGACGTCGCACCGGCGGCGCCGGAAGCCGGCGACGCGAAGGCCGCCGAGCTGGTGCTGCGCTACGGCGGGTAGCCGGGCCGGGCGGGCTCCCCGAAGTCCGCCTCCGCAGCGTCCGGATCAGCGCCCGAAGTTGATCGCTCCCGGGCTGCCGCCGGAGCGCGGCGGCGGCGGGTTGCTGAAGAAGATCAGCGCGCCGACGATCAGGCCGCCGCCCACCGCCACGGCGAAGCCGGCGCCGGGGTTGACCAGGATGCCGGCCGCGAGGGCCGCCACCACCACGACCACCGCCAGCCACTGGGCCTGCACGTGCCGCTTCTGATTCTGGACGCCGCCGCTCTTCAGGCAGCACTTCTTGTATTTCTCACCGCTGCCGCAGGGGCAGGGATCGTTGCGTGCGATGGTCGTCAAGGGTGCCTCCCTTCCTGCCGTTTCTGGGATCTCGCCGACAGTGTACCGGACGGGTTGCTCCAGCCTGCCGCCGCCGCGTCGGAACACGCGGCTCCCCTGGAACGTTGCAGGGCATCGGGAGGTGAACCGATGCAACGAGACACGATGACGGGCCTGGCGCTGGCGGCGCTGCTGGTTGCCGCCGGCTGCGGGGCCACCGGGGCCTCCGAGGCCACGGCCGAGAAAGGCGAGGCGATGAGCGACGAGCACCGCTACGAGGTGGTCAAGAGCGAGGAGGAGTGGCGCCGGGAGCTGACGCCCGAGGAGTTCCAGGTACTGCGCGAGAAGGGCACCGAGCGCGCCTTCACCGGCGACCTGCTGGAGGTCCACGAGGAGGGCGTCTACGTCTGTGCCGCCTGCGGCCAGGCGCTGTTCTCCTCCGAGGCGAAGTTCGAGTCGGGCACCGGCTGGCCGAGCTTCTACCAGCCGATCGACGAGGAGGCCGTGGTCACCGAGACCGACCGCGCCTGGGGAATGCGCCGAACCGAGGTGCTGTGCAGCCGCTGCGGCGGCCACCTGGGCCACGTCTTCGACGACGGCCCCCAGCCCATCGGCCTGCGCTACTGCATGAACTCGGTCTCGATGGACTTCGAGCCGGCGACGGCGGGGGGCGAGGGCGGCGAGCGGTAGCGAGGGCCGGGAGCGGACGCCTCGCCCGCTCCCGGCACCCGCCTCGGACTGCGCCGGGCCGCTACGGACCCGCGGGACCGAAGCACTGGCCCCAGGCGATCCCCTCGTCGCCGCACTGGCTCCAGTCCACCCTCACCGTACCGCCGCCGATGTGGGTCACCCGGAACTGGTAGTTGCCGGCCTCCGGATTGCCGCACTGGGGACCGTAGGGATTGATGGTGAACTCCCAGGCGGTCGACGAGGTGGTCACGTTGTAGGCCTTGGCGAGGCTCACCTTGGCGTTGTCCGGCGAGCCGCCGACCACCAGGTCCACGGTGCCGCGGCGGAAGTTGTCGGCGACCTTGTCGAGGTGGAAGGTCACCGAGTCGATCTCGCCGTAGATGCAGGGGAACGAGACGTTGTTCTTCGGCACCCAGAACTGGGTGGCCTCGGCGGGAGCGGCGACGCCGGCGAGCAGGGCGACGGCGAGCGCGGCGCGAGCGATTCTCTTCATGGTCTTTCTCTCCTCACGGGTTGGTTGGGGTGCGTCGTTGCTGCACCTCCCTTCATTCCCACTCCGGGGGGATGGGGTTAGGCCGCCCCGGAAATCCTGTGCAGTAGGATCGGCTCCGCAGTCCGCAGGTCTCCCCCACCGCCGATGACCGAGGAGAGGACGCTGTCGATGAAGACCTTGACGAGCTACGTCTGCGGCCGCTGGCACGCGGCCGATTCCGAGTTCCAGCCGCTCCACGATCCGTCCACCGAGGAGGAGATCGCCCGCGCCTCGAGCCGGGGCGTCGACTTCGGCGCCGTCCTCGAGCACGCCCGCACCCAGGGCGGCCCGGCCCTGCGCGCGCTGAGCTTCGCCGAGCGCGCCGGCCTGCTCAAGGAGATGTCCCGGGTGCTGCGCGAGAACCGCGACGAGCTGCTCGACCTGTCGCGCCGCAACACCGGGACACCGGTGGCCGATGGCTCCTTCGACGTCGATGGCGGCACCGGCACGCTGGCCTGGTATGCCGGCTTCGGGCGCCGCCTCGGCGGCGAGCGCTGGCTCCCCGAGGGCGAGGGCGTGCAGCTCGCCCGGAGCGAGGGTTTCTGGGGCCAGCACGTCCTGGTGCCGCGCCGCGGCGTGGCGGTGGCCGTCAACGCCTTCAACTTCCCCGTGTGGGGCTTCGCCGAGAAGGCCGCCTGCGCGTTGCTCGCCGGCGTGCCGATGATCGTCAAGCCGGCCACCGCCACCGCGCTGGTCACCCATCGCGCCGTCGAGCTGATCCTCGCGGCCGGCGTGCTCCCGGAGGGCGCCTTCCAGCTCGTCGTCGGCGGCACGGGCGACCTGCTCAACCGCCTCGGCCCCCAGGACGTGCTCGCCTTCACCGGCTCGGCCGACACCGCCCGGGTGCTGCGCAGCCGCGACAACCTGCTGGCCGCCAACACCCGCGTCAACATCGAAGCCGACAGCCTGAACGCGGCCGTGCTGGCGCCCGGTGCCGCCGGCGCGGCCTGGGACCTGTTCGTTCGCGACGTGGTGCGCGAGATGACCCAGAAGACGGGCCAGAAGTGCACCGCGGTGCGCCGCGTGCTGGTGCCGGCCGAACGGATGGACGAGGTGGAGGCGGCGCTGGCCGAGCGTCTCGGCCGGGTGGTGACCGGCAACCCCTCTCACGAGGAGGTGACGATGGGTCCGGTGGCCACCGCCCAGCAGCTCCGCGATTGCGTCGAGGGCACCGCCGAGCTGGCCAGTGCGGCGCGCATCGTCCACGGCACCGGCCGCCGCGCCGACGGCACCGGCGGTTCGGAGGGGAAGGGCTGGTTCTTCCCGCCGACGCTGCTGCGCGCCGAAGACGCCCGCGGCGCCGAGGCGGTCCATCGCCGCGAGGTGTTCGGCCCGGTGGCGACGCTGCTGCCCTACGACGGCTCGGCGGAGGACGCGGCGGAGATCGTGGCGCTGGCCGGCGGCACCCTGGTGACCTCGGTCTACGGCGACGACCGGGCCTGGATCGGTGATTTCCTCGCCGGCGCCGGCCACGCCACCGGCCGCGTCTACCTCGGCACCGAGACCTCGGCCGCCGACGCCCCGGGCTCCGGCATCGCCCTGCCCCAGACGCTCCACGGCGGCCCCGGCCGGGCCGGCGGCGGCGAGGAGCTGGGCGGCTTGGTGGGGGTGCGCCTCTACCTCCAGCGCGTGGCGCTCCAGGGCGCCCGTTCGCTGGTCGACGATCTCGCTCCGGCGGCCGGCTGAGTCGCACGCTAGGAACCGTCGGGGGGGGGGGGGGGGGGGGGG
>DATACC010000021.1:0-4989 GCA_036259255.1 Thermoanaerobaculia bacterium
CCGGGCGGGGGCGGGCTGGGGGCCGGCGGCGAGCTGGTCGAGGGCGTTGTCGGCGAGCCAGAAGTCGCGCAGGGCGGTGACGTAGGCGCGGCCCGCCTCGATCTCCCGCCGCCTGGCGTCGAGGAGCTGGAAGACGCCGAGGAACATGCCGTTGTAGTGGAGCTGCGACTGCTCGGTGACCGCCCGGCGCAGCGGCAGCACCACGTCGCGCACGTGGCGCGCCTGGCGCTCCGCGTGGCCGCGGCGGGCGGCGGCGCGGCGGGCGGCGGCGCGCACCTCGACGCCGAGGGCCGCCAGCTCGTCCCAGCGTCGGCGGATCTCCAGCCGGGCCATGGTGCGGCGCGGCCCGCCCTGGTCGAACAGCGGCAGGCGGAAGGCGACCGCCGGGCCGACCCACCACGCGGTCTCCTCGCCGCCGCCGGCCGCGTGCTCCACCTCCCGCTCGCCCGCGGCGCCCACTTCGAGCTCCGGGAAGACGGCGGTGACGTCGGTGATGCCGAGGCGGCGGGCGGCGGCCTCGAGATCGAGCACCGCGCCGGCGATCTCCAGCGACCGCGCCACCGCCCGGCGCTCGGCGTCGCCGGCCGGTGCAACCGCCGCCGGCAGCTCCGGTAGCCGCTCGGCGGCGCGCCACGCGGCCGCAGGCTCGCCCCACAGGCCGAGCCGCGCGTTGACCTGCTCGCGGGCGTCCGCAACCGCCAGCTCCCGGCGGGCCACCTCGAGCTTCTGCTGCTCGTAGAAGTCGCGCTCCACCAGCAGGTCGAGCTCGCTGATGTTGCCGGCCTCGCGGAGCTGCACGGCCATCTCCCAGGCGGCCTCGACGGCGAACAGCACGTGGCGGTCGAGCTCCAGGAGCTGGCGCTCGGCCTGGTAGCGCAGGAGGGCCTGCCGGGCGCCGGCGGCCGTGTCCACGGCGGCGCCGGCGAGATCGAGCTTCGCGCGTTCCAGCTCGACGGCGGCGAGGCGCTTGCGGGCCGGCAGCAGGAACAACTCGAGCAGCTCCTGCATCACCGAGATCTCGAGCTGCGGCGTGCCGCCCTCGCCGTCGCGGAAGCTGGCCGCCACCTCGAGCAGCGGATTCGACGGCAGGCCGGCCTGGACTCGGGCCGCCGCGGCGCGGCCGAGCTCGGCGTAGCGCGCTTCGAGGCGGCGGTCGTTGAGCAGCGCCACCTGCGCCGCCGTCTCGCCGGTGAGTGGCTGTGCGAGCAGGGTGCGCACCTCCTCGTCGATCTCGGCGGCGCCGGCGCTCACCTCCCGCCACGCGAGCCGCTGCCCCGTACGCTCCTCGGCCGTGCGCGCCGCCTCGGAGAACGTCTCCTCGACCGGCACCGTGGCGCACCCGGCGAGGGCTAGGAGGAGCAGCGCGGCGGCAACGCGCAGCACGGATCGCTCCTCAGTAGCCGGAGCGGGACGCTCCAGGCGTCGCGTTCGGCGGGGACTCGGGTGGACGAGCCGCCGAATCTCGGGGGGCGGGAGCGAGGCACCTCGCGGGCGAGAAGGACGAGGGGGCGACGCGGCGCTCATCGATGGCCCTCGTGCGCGGGCTCGTCCGCCTGCTCCGCACCTTCGTCGGGCGCCCCGTCCGCGGGAGCGGCCGGCTCGAGGGCCATGCCGCACCGCGGGCAGGTGCCAGGGGCTTCCGAGCGGACCTCGGGGTGCATGGGGCAGGCGTAGGCCGCTGCCGCCTCGTCGCCGTGCCCGGCATGGGCGCCGGCCATCCCACCTCCGGGCATCCCCTCGGCGGCCTGGGCGCCTCCCTCGCCGTGCCCCGAGTGGCCGCCGTGCGCCTCCGGCAACGCGGGTTCGGCGGCCGGAACCGGCGTCGTCCGCTCGAGCACGGCGGAGGGAGCGGCGACGGGGGTGGTCGGGGCGGCCGGGTTGGCCGGGTGGCACTCGGGAAGGGGCGGCAGCATCACCTGCGTGGCGCAGGCGGCCAGCAGCAGCGGCGCGGCCAGGACGAGGGTGGCGGCGGACGAGGGTCGGGTGATCATGGTGGGCTCCCCGGAGGTCGAAAGATCGCCGCGGGAGCCATGCAAGTTCTTCACCCGGCGAGGACCGCGGCGGGTGATCGATGGCCGTCGAAGTCGGCGTGGACCGGCCCGGAACGCGGCACGGGACTTGCGGCGCTGGTCCGGGGTTCCACCGACCCCGGGATGCCCAGCCCACCACTTCGAGGAGGTCCCGCCCATGACTCGCCAGGTGCCCGTTTCCGACGACGCCCGCATCGACGCCCCCGCCGAACACCACGTGCACGAGATCGCCCCGGCCGTCGCCTACCAGCGGCTGGCCATCGTCAACGTCGTCTACCTGGGGGTGCCGGGATCCGCCGGCTGGGTGCTCGTCGACACCGGTGTTCCCGGCTCCGCGGGGTCGATCCGCCGCGCCGCCGCGGCGCGCTTCGGCGAGGGCTCGCGGCCCGCGGCCATCGTGATGACCCACGGTCACTTCGACCACGTCGGCGCCCTCGAGGAGCTGGCGGGCGAGTGGCAGGTGCCGGTGTACGCCCACCAGGCCGAGCGCCTCTACCTCGACGGGTCGGCCGCCTACCCTCCGGCCGACCCCCGGGTCGGCGGCGGGATGATGGCCCGGCTGTCCCGCCTCTATCCCCGCGGCCCGGTGGACGTGAGTGCCTGGCTGCGCACCCTGCCGGCCGATGGCGGCGTGCCGGAGATGCCGGGGTGGCGGTGGATCTCCACGCCGGGCCACAGCCCCGGCCACGTCTCGCTGTGGCGCACCGCCGACGGCACCCTGGTGGCCGGCGACGCCTTCGTCACCACCGACCAGGAATCGGTCTACGGTGCCGCCGCCCAGCCGCCAGAGCTGCACGGGCCGCCGATGTACTACACGCCGGACTGGGAGCGGGCGGAGGAGTCGGTGAAGCGCCTGGCGGAGCTGCCGGTGGAGCGGGTGGTGACCGGTCACGGGCGGGCCCTCGCCGGCCCCGAGCTGCGCGCCGGCCTGCGCCGGCTGGCGGACGAGTTCCGCGAGCTGGCGGTGCCGCGGGAAGGCCGCTACGTCGAGGAACCCGCCGGCGCCGGCAGCGGCCGGGAGTACCGGCCGCCGGACGCGCGCTAGCACGACCGTCGCCCCGGCGGGTGGCGGGATCGGGGGCGGATGCGGCTATCATTCACCCTTCCGATGAGCCCGAAGCCGAGCCCCGTCCCGTCCACCCACCCCGAGCCGGTGGGCCTCACCACCCTCCCCGTGGGGGCGGAGGCCCGTTTCCACGGCACCTCGCTGGGCCGCGCCGACCTCGAGATCCTGGAGGCCCTCGGGCTCACCGGCGCCTGCCGGCTGCGCGTGTGCCAGGCGGGAGACCCGTGGATCGTGCAGGTGCGCGCGACGCGCATCGGCATCGCCGAGGCGGTGGCCCGGGCCATCCTGGTGGTCCCCGAAGCCGGGGTCGCGGAGGGGGCGGCGTGAGCGTCGCCCTGTTCGAGCCCCGCCGAGCGGCCCCGGAGCCGGCCCCCGAACCCGCCCGGCGGCCCCGCATCGCCCTGGTCGGCAACCCCAACACCGGCAAGACCACGCTGTTCAACCAGCTCTGTGGGTTGCGGGCGAAGACGGCCAACTTCCCCGGCACCACCACCGACATCCGGGTGGGTCGGGCACGTCTCGGCGGGCCGGGGCCGGGTGGGCCGGTTGGCACCGAGGCCGAGGTGGTGGACCTGCCGGGCCTCTACCGGGTGGACCTCGAGCTGCCCGAGTCGCGGCTGGTGCGCGACATCCTGCACGGCGCCGGCGTCTTCCGCCAGCCCGACGCGATGGTCGTGGTGGTCGACGCCGCGAACCTTGCGCGCAACCTGTGCCTGGTGGGCGAGCTGCTCGCCTATGGCGTGCCGACGGTGGTCGCCCTCAACATGGTCGATCTCGCCCGGCGCCGGGGGATCTCCGTCGACCGCGAACGCCTGGCCGCCGAGCTCGGTTGTCCGGTGGTGCCGCTGGTGGCGCGCCGCCGCACCGGCGTCGACGAGCTGCTGGCGGCCGTGGAGGGCGCGCTCGCCGCGCCGCCGCCGCAGGGTCCCCCGGCGGGCAGGAACCTGCCGGACGCCGCGTGCTACGGCGACCTGGTGAGCTGGGCCGAGGAGACGGCGGCGGCGAGCCTCGGCGGCGCCAACGCGGTGGGCACCGGCACCGACACGGTCACCGAGCGGCTCGACCAGGCGTTCACCCACCCGCTGCTCGGCGTCCTGGTGTTCGGCACCGTGATGCTCGGCCTGTTCTGGGCCATCTTCGCCCTGGCGACGGTGCCGATGGATCTCATCGAGGCCACCTTCGAGCACCTCGGCGGCTGGATCGCCGCGGTGGTGCCGGAGGGGGCGGTGCGCGACCTGCTGGTCGACGGCGTCGTCGGGGGCATCGCCGGCACGGTGGTGTTCCTGCCCCAGATCTGCCTGCTGTTCTTCCTCATCAGCCTGATCGAAGACACCGGGTATCTCGCCCGGGCGGCCTTCGTGATGGACCGCATCCTCTGCCGCTTCGGGCTGCCGGGGCACGCCTTCGTGCCGCTGCTCTCGAGCCACGCCTGCGCGATTCCGGGCATCCTCTCGGCCAAGCTGATCCCGGACCGCGCCGACCGGCTGGCGACGATCCTGGTGGCACCCTTCATGAGTTGCTCGGCGCGGCTGCCGGTCTACGTGCTGCTCACCAGCCTGCTGTTCGCCGACCGGCCGCTGCTCGCCGGGCTGGCGTTCGCCGGCTGCTACGCGCTGGGGGCGGGGGCGGCCATGGGTTCGGCCCTGCTCGCCCGTCGCACGGTGCTGCGCGGCCGTTCCCGGCCGATGGTGCTCGAGCTGCCCTCCTACAAGCTGCCGTCGCTGCGTTCGGCGGCGATCGTCGCCTGGGACCAGGGGCTCACCTTCCTGCGCAAGGCGGGCACGGTGATCGTGGCGATCTGCATCGTCATGTGGTGGCTCTCGACCTATCCCCACGTCGGGCCGGCGCCGGAGGCCGAGGCGCTGCGGGCGGGTGCGGCCATGGGTTCGGCCC
>DATACC010000022.1:0-1885 GCA_036259255.1 Thermoanaerobaculia bacterium
GCCGGCGTGGTCGAAGATGGCGCAGCGCGAGAAGGAGGAGGAGCTGATCTTCCGCGGCCTCCAGTACGCCGAGGCGATCCGCGTCTTCCAGCGCAAGTTCGGCCGCTACCCCACCCGCCTCGAGGAGCTGATCGAAGTGGAACCGCGGAAGATCAGCTCCTCCTCCTTCTCGCGCTGCGCCATCTTCGACCACGCCGGCATCGCCGCGGCCAACAGCACGCTCATCACCGTGACGATGATCGTCAGGATCACCAGGTTGTAGCCGGCCTCGCCGTCGCGCCCACCGCCGGCCGCGCCGCCGGCGCCCGCACCGCTGGGGCGCCGCGTCACCATTCGGAGTAGGGCGTTCCGTCGAGGCTGAGGGCCTCGGAGGTCGAGTGGACGTCGATGATGCCCGGCTGCCCCTCCTCGGGCAGCTCGGTCTCCGCCGGCGCGTTCTCGAAGTCGATCTCCTCGTACTCCACGTCCCATTCGGTGGTCTTCGTGATCGGATCGGTGGGGATCGAGCGCAGGTAGCCCTCGTCGACCAGCGCGTCGAGGGTGGCCGGGTAGTGCCCCTTGTCGCCCTTGTACTGGTCGATCGTCTCGCGCATCGTGCGCAGGTTCATCTTCAACGCCACCTCGGCGGTGCGCCGTGGCTTGTCGACGAGCTGCGGCAGCGCGATGGCGGCCAGGATGCCGATCATCGCGATGACGATGATCAGCTCGATCAGGGTGAAGCCTCGGCAGGCTGCCTTCGTTCTCATCACCACTCCGAATACGGTACGCCGTTGAGACCCACGCCCTCGGACAACGAGTACACGTCGTAGACGTTCTCGCCGCCCCAGGAGCCCGAGTCGGGGTCGTCCTGGTAGCTGCGCATCCCCCACTCCGCCTCGCCCGTCATCGGGTCCACCGGAATGCGGCGCAGGAATCGCTTTTCCTTGTCGACCTGACCCACCACCTCGGAGCCCTCGACCAGCGTCTCGAGGTCCGGCGGGTAGCCGTCGGCGCCGAGCTCCAGCGGAATCAGCCCGGCGTCGCTGTAGCGCTTGAACTCGTCGATGGCGTTGCGCATCGTGCGCAGGTGGTAGCGCAGCTCCGCCTCGTTGGTGCGCTTGGTCGTGTAGCGCACCACCGGCAGCGCCACCGCCGCGAGAATGGCGAGCAACGCCGCCACCACGACCATCTCGATCAGGGAGTAGCCGGCCCGGCCGCGCCCCGCGCGGCGGTCCGACGATTGCGCTGGCGGTGAGTGGGTCACGGCTCGGTGGTCCTCTCTTGCAGGTCTACGGCTCCCCACCCCGGGCCGTCCCGGCTCGCTCCCTGGCGCACGCGGGCCGGCCGGGAACGCGGGGCCGGTGGGGAGCGCGACCGTCAGGAGCGCGGCCTCTCCGGGGTCGGCACCGGCTCCGGCTTGCCGCGCGGCAGCTCGATGGGCGGCACGGCGCGCACCTCGACCCGGGCGGAATCGGCGGTGAACGGGGTCAGCGGCTGGAGGTCCGCCCCCAGCGCCCGGCTGTCGCGGAAGGCGAGCGCCGTGGTGCCGGCGGCCACAGCCCGGAAGGTGATCCGTGCCACCGTGCCGGCGCCGCGCACGCCGGCCACCTTGCCCAGGCGGCTGGCGCCGAGGACGATGCGGCCCGGCGTCGAGGACTCGGAGAGGAGCTGGGCCTCGCCGACGCCGCCGAGGAAGTCCTCGCGCTCGATGGCCTCCACCGCCAGCACCTCCGGGTCGTACTCCAGGGTGATCGGCAGGTGGGAGACGGGCCGGGCGGCGGCGGCCTGGACGCGCACCTCGAAGCGGTCCCCCGGCGCCACCGCCAGGCGGGCCGGCGCCAGCCAAACGCGGGCCGCGGCCTCGCCGGCAGCGACCGGGGCGTCGACGGCCTGCGGCGGGGCGGCG
>DATACC010000023.1:0-6662 GCA_036259255.1 Thermoanaerobaculia bacterium
GCCGCCGGCCCCACCCCGCCGCCGAACGTCCTCCTGCTGACGCTGGACACCACCCGCGCCGACGCCCTCGGCGCCTACGGCGGCGGCGCGGCGACACCGGCCCTCGACGACCTCGCCGGGCGCGGCACGCGGTGGGACGACGCCCTCACCCCGGTGCCGCTGACGCTGCCGGCCCACGCGAGCCTGCTCACCGGGCTCGATCCGCCGGCCCACGGCGTGCGCGACAACGGCACCGCCGCCCTGCCCGAGGACCTCCCCACCCTCGCCACCGCGCTCGTCGCCCGCGGCTTCGACGCCGCCGCCTTCGTGAGCTCCCGGGTGCTCGACCGCCGCTTCGGCCTGGCCCGGGGGTTCGGCCACTACGACGACGCGCTGCCCGCCGAGCAGCTCGGCGAGCACGGCTACCCGGAGCGCACCGCCCGCCAGACCACGGACGCCGCCCTCGCCTGGCTCGCCCGTCGATCCTCCGTGGACGCCCCGTTGCTCCTCTGGGTTCACTACTACGATCCCCATGCTCCCTACACGCCGCCCGGCCCGTCGGCCCCTTCGCCGCACCGGCGCTACCTCGGCGAGGTCGCCGCCATGGACGCCGAGATCGGCCGCCTGCTCGCCGCGCTGCCCGGCGGCTCTGGGCAGTGGCTGGTGGCGGCGGTGGGCGATCACGGGGAGATGCTCGGCGAGCACGGCGAGGCGGAGCACGGCATCTTCCTCTACCAGGGGAGCCTGCGGGTGCCGCTGATCGTCGCCGGCCCCGGCGTTCCCGCCGGCCGGGTCGTGGCGGAGACGACGCCGATCCGCGGGCTGGCTGCGACCCTGTGGAACCTCGTCGCCGCCGGCAGCGACCCGCAGCACCCCTTCGGCCCGCCGCTCCCGGGCCTGGGTGCCGCCAGCCCCGGGGGGGCTTCCGAGGAAAGCTCCACCGCCGCCCCGACCGGCGTCTACAGCGAGACCCATCTCCCCGCCACCGCCTACGGCTGGAGCCCGCTGACCGCGTTCACCGCCAGCGGCTGGCGGCTGGTGGTGGCGCCGCGCCCGGAGCTCTACGACCTCGGCAGCGACCCCGGCGAAACGGAGAATCTCTTCGATCTCCACCCCGCCCGGGCCCGCCGCCTCGCCGCCACGCTGCGCCGCCACCAGGCGTCCCTGCCGGAGCGCGACGCCGCTCCGGTGGCCGACGCCGCCCTGGCCGCCGATCTGCGCCGCCTCGGCTATCTCTCCGGCTCCACCGGCGCCTCGACCAGCGGCCTCGACCCGAAGGACGGCATCGCGCTGCTCGCCCGTTTCGACGACGCCCAGGCACTGCTCGACGCGGGGCATGCCGCCGAGGCGCTGCCGCGGCTCGAGGCGCTGGTGGCGGCGAGCCCCGGCTCGGTGCCGTTCCTCACCACCCTCGGCCGCGCGCAGTTCCTCGCCGGCCGGCCGCAGCAGGCGGTCGCCACCTACCGCCGCGCCGCCCGCCTCAACCCGCGACTCGACCTGCTGCACGTGAGCCTCGCCGACGCCCTGCTCGCCGTCGGTGAGGTCGAGGAAGCACGCGCCGAGCTGGAACTGGCCCGCGACCTCGATCCCCGGGCGGCCCGTCCCTGGCTGCGCCTCGCCCAGCTCGAGGCGGAGGCCGGTCGCCCCGCCGAGGCGCGCCGCCTGCTGCAGCAGGCGGTCGACTCCGGCACGGCGAGCGCCAGCCTGCTTACCCGCCTCGCCGCGCTCGATCTCGCCGCTGGCGACCGCGCCGCCGCCGACGCCCACCTGCGCGACGCCCTGCGCCTGGTCCCCGCCTGGCCCCCCGCCTGGTCCCTCTGGGCCGACCTCGCCGCCGCCGAGGGCAAGGCCGCCCAGGCCGCCGAGCGCCGCCAGAAGGCCGCCCGGGCCGCCGCCGGCCGGCCTGTCGCGCCTCCCTCGGCCGGCGACTGAATCCCCCGACCTCGCGCCGGCCGGTCCCGCCTCTGTCCCGGGCGACGCCTGGTTGCGCACTTCCTTAGCTGAGCCCTTGTACTGGTTCCTTTCTTGCTTGCAGGCAACCGTCATCATGGACAGGCCTACGCCCGTCCGGCTCCGACCTCCCGGCTACCCGCTCCGGACGGGCAGATCCGAACCGGACGATCCGGGAAACGCCGGAGCAGAAACTGCCGTCGATCAGAGGAGACCGAGATGAGATCCGACCGCTTCCCCCGTGGTGGCCCCAGCGTCATCCTGGCCCTAGGCTGCGCCGCCGTCTGCGCCCTGGCCGGCCCCCTCGCTCTCGCCCAGCGAGCCCCGCAGCCGAGAGCCCTCGACGCCCTCGTCAAGGCCCCGGCCGGCTTCGTCGCGACCATCGCGCCGCAGCCGCTGGCCGAGGTGGCCGGTGAGGTGGACCCGGCGCTGCTTGCCGACGTCGATGCCTTCCGCGCTGCCCACGGGCCGGCCTGGAGCTTCTTCGTCGATCGCCGCTCCGGCGGCATGGCGCTGGTGGAGGGGCAGGGCATCCCGTGGGTTCCGGGCGCCGGCAACGCCCTCGATGCGGAGAGCTTCGGGGCGGTGGACGCCGCCCGCCTGGAGAGCCTCGCCCGCGGCCTGATGGCCACCTACCCGTCGTTCTTCGCCGTCCCCGCCGAGCAGCTCGAGCTGGCGCCGGAGGCCACGCGGCAGCTCGGCGACCAGGGGCAGTTCTGGAACGTCGCCTTCCGCCAGGTCGCCGGCGGCGTGCCGGTGGCCAACACCCACGTGGTGTTCCGCGTCTCCCACGGCAACTTGGTGCAGCTCGGGGTCGACCGCGTGTACCCGGTGACGGCGGACCTCGCCGCCGTGCCCCAGCTCGGCCGCGACGCGGCCCGCGCCGTGCTCGGCGGCTACCTCGGCGGGCTCGCCGTGGGCGACACCTTCTCCGATCCCGGCACCCTGCTCTGGGTGCTGCGCGGCACGGCGGACCAGGTGGGCTGGCGCGGCGCCGTCGGCGAGGGCTGGCAGCCGCATCTCGTGTGGCGCTTCGTGCTCCATCGCGACGGCCTCGTGAACCTGGAGGCGCTGGTCGACGCCCTCGGCGGCCAGGTGCTGCGCCTGGTCGACGCCAACGACTACGCCTCGGTGCTGCGCGCCTCGGTTCATACGCGCACCAACTGCTCCGACCCGGCCAACTGCGTGCCCGGCGACATCGCCGAGTCGCCGGTGACCATGCCCCACGCGGTGATCGACTTCGTGGGCGGCACCTGCAGCGGCGACGGCTGCTACTCGAATGGCGCCGGCGCCTTCGACTATCCGCCCGGTGCCCTCTCGGCGGTGACCAGCCTGCAGGGGCGCTACTTCCGGTTGATCGACGTCTGCGGCCCCATCGCCGGCACCGCCGTCGCGCCGGGCAACATCGACCTCGGCACCAGCGACCCCTCGCCGCTGGGCCTCAACACCGACTGCGCCTTCGCCATCCGCCAGTCGGCGCCCGACAGCGGCCTGGTGGTGGCCGGCACCGGCGACACCCACTCGGCGCGCACGATGTACTACCACCTGAACCTGATCAACGAGAAGTCGCGCTACTACCTGCCGGAGAACGAATGGTTGAAAGGGGCCGACGGCACCGACATCCGGCCCCAGATCCTGACCAACGTGCCGGGCGCCTGCAATGCGTTCTGGTCCGGCGGCATCGACGCCCTGGTGTTCATGCAGCGCACCCCGGCGCTGTTCTGCAACAACACCGGCGAGGGCCCGGACGTCGGGCTCCACGAGTTCGGCCACGGGCTCGACGAGCACGACGGCACCGGCACGGCGCCGGAGAGCGCCACCGGCGAGGCGATGGGCGACACCTTCGCCCTGCTCCAGGGCCAGTCGTCGTGCATCGGCGCCGGCCTGCGGCTGGTCGATCCGTCGGACCCGTCGTGGAGCCAGACCACCGGCTACGGCAGCCGCTCGCGCCTGTGCTCCGGCGTGCGCGACCTCGACTACACGCGCTACTGCCGAGTGGGGGCCGCCCCGCTGCCGATCCTGCCGCGGCCCGACGGCTGCGTCGCGCCGGCCGACCCGGACTCGCCCAACGGCGCCCGCTCCGGCCCGAACCCGCCGCCCGAGCCGGCCGGCGCCGCCGGCACGCCGGCGCGCTGGAACCACATGATCGCCTCGGCCCCGGCCGGCGTCGCCGACGGGTTCTCCAACTTCTATGCCTGCGGCGGACCCGAGACGACCGGCTGTGCCGGCCCCCTCAACCACGGCTGCCACTGCGAATCGCTGATCGCGTCGCAGTCGAACTGGGACCTGGCGCGCCTGCTGATCGCCGACGAGTTCGGCGGGGACGTGTACTCGGTGCCGCCTGGGCCGGCGGAGGTCTCCGGCTGGCAATACCTCGACCGGCTGTGGTACCTGACGCGGGACCTCGCGGTCTCCGGCTACTCGGTGGTCGGCGATCCCGCGACGGATCCCGCGACGAGCGTCGTCACCAACGGCTGCGGCGCCACCGACTGGTACTCGACCTACCGGTTGATCGACGACGACAACGGCAACCTGGCCGACGGAACGCCCCACGCGGACCTGCTGTTCGCCGCCTTCGATCTCCACGGCATCGCCTGCGGCACCGCGGCGGAGGCCGCCAACCAGGCCACCGGCTGCCCGGCGCCGCTCCCCTCGCCCCAGCTCGCGGCGTGCGGCGGCAGCGCGCCGGTGCACCTCGACTGGGGCGGCACCGCCGCCGGTGCCGGCGAGGTGCGGGTGCTGCGCAACACCATCGGCTGCGACTTCGGCTTCACGCCCCTCGGCGTGGTCGCCGGCGACCAGGGCTTCTTCATCGACGAGGAGGTCGCGCCGGGCGTGCCGTACTACTACTCGGTGCAGCCGGTCGGCGCCAACCCGTCGTGCTACGGCCAGGCCTCCAACTGCCTGGCGGTGACTCCGCAGGCGTGCGCGGCCACCGCGCTGCCGGCCCCCGGCGGCGTGACGGCGACGGCCACCGCCGCCAACCAGGTGGAGGTGAGCTGGGCCGGCGTGGCCGGTGCCGGCTCGTACAAGGTGGTCCGCGTCGAGGGCGGCTGCGCCGCCGGCGGAGCGGAAACGACGGTGGGCGTGGTCGCCGCGCCGGGGACCAGCTTCACCGACACCCACGGCATCGAGGGCGGCAGCGTCTACGGCTACCGCATCTCCACCTCGGAGACCGCCTGCGCCTCCTGCACCTCGCAGCCGTCGGCCTGCGTCGAGGTGGAGGCCACCGGCGACTGTCTCGCGGCGCCGCGGTTCGCGGGCCTCGAGCGGGTGGTCTCCGGCAACGGCAGCCAGTGCTCGCTGAGCCTCGAGTGGTCGGCCGGCACGGCGACCTGCGGCACGGCGCTCACCTACACCGTCCACCGCTCGACCGACCCGGCCTTCACGCCCGGGCCGGCCAACGCCGTCGCCACCGGCGTCACCGGCACCTCGTTCACCGACGGCGGCGTGCGCGGCGGCACCGAGTACACCTACGTGGTGCGCGCCGTCGACGCCGTCGGCAACACCGACGCCAACACGGTGCGCCGCAGCGAACGGGCGGTGGGGCCGCTCGGCGCCGGCGGCGGCCAGTTCGCCGACGACGCCGGCGATACGGGGGCTCCGCGCTTCCAGCCCCGCGGCGGTGCGACGAACACCTGGGCGGTGCGGGCCGGCGAGGGGGTGGGCGGCTCGGCCGTCTACGCCACGACGCCGGCGGGCAACTACCCGGACGACGCCTGCATGGCGCTCGAGAGCGAGACGATCCACCTCGGGACGGCGCCGACCCTCAGCTTCCGCACCCAGTGGGCCATCGAGCCCGGATGGGACGGCGCCATCGTGCAGGTGGCCAGCGCGGACAGCGGCTTTTCCCAGTGGACGAAGCTCGACGTCGGCTACCCGGGCGTGGTGGCCAGCCCCGCCGGCGACACCGCCTGCGGCGACCCGGGCCTGGCCGACGGCCAGCTCGTCTTCAACGGCAACTCGCTGGGCCAGTACCTCGACTTCTCGGGCTCCCTGGCGCCATGGGCCGGCCAGGCGGTGCGGGTGCGATTCCTGTTCGGCTCGGACGGGGCCACCAACGACCTGGGGTTGTTCGTGGACGACCTGGTGATCGACGACGTCCGGGAGGCCTCCCAGTGCGTCTCGACGGCGGTCAACCAGGTGCCGGTGGCGGTGGACGACGAGGCGCAGACGGCGCGCGACACGGCGGTCACGATCGCCGTGCTCGCCAACGACAGCGACCCGGACGACGACCCGCTGACGGTCGTGGATCACGGGCTCCCCGACCACGGCTCCGCGAGCGTCGCGGCCGACGGCAGGGTGACGTACCATCCGAACCTGGGCTTCGGCGGCGTCGACGGCTTCGACTACGTGGTGACGGACCGCCGCGGCGGCGAGGCCTGGGCGCGAGTGACGGTGGAGGTGCACTGACCCGACGCTGACCACCCCCCAAAGCGGGTCCCCCCGGCCGCCCGGTGCCATTCCGGGCGGCCGTTTTCGTTCTGCCGCCAGTGGGGATGTTCCACGGCCGCCGGGCGAGCCCCCCTCCGCAGCCCACGTCGCCGCCAGGGGGTTCCTCCCCTTCCCCCCTGGAGGCGGGAGGGGTGGCCGGGTCAGGCCGAAGCAGCCGACCCATTCGCCGCTCGCCAGCTTCGGCAGGAAGCGCCGGCGCTGCTCCTCGGTCCCGTAGGCATGGATCGGTTGCATCACCAGGCTCGACTGCACGCTCATCGCCGAGCGGTAGCCGGAAT
>DATACC010000024.1:0-6256 GCA_036259255.1 Thermoanaerobaculia bacterium
GCGGCGGGCGGCATCCCGGGAGCCGCCGGGGTGCAGGCGAGCGCGGCGACGGCGAGCAGGCCGGCGAGCCCCGCGGGCCCCGCCGGCCCGCGGCCGGAGGTCCTGCGGATGGAGCCGTCCATGCCGAACCTCACTCCGCCACCGCCTGCACTGGCGGCGGCGCCACGTCGGCGTCGGCGAGGGGCAGGCGCACCTCGAGCTCGCTGCCCCGCCCCGGCCCGTCGCTGCGCGCCACCACGGAGCCGTCGTGGAGCTCGACGAGCTGACGCACCAGCGTCAAGCCGATGCCCAGGCCGCCGCCGGCGCGGTCGAGGCTCTGCTCGCCCTGGGCGAACAGCTCGAAGATCCGGGGCAGCAGCTCCGGCGACATGCCGATCCCGTCGTCGCGCACCACCACCACCGCCTCGCCGCCGTCGCGCCGCAGCTCGAGGGCGATGTGGCCTCCCGGCTCGGTGTACTTGGCGGCATTGCGCAGCAGGTTGCCGATCACCTGCTCGAGGCGCGTGGCGTCGGCGCGAAGCGGTAGCGGCTCGGACGGCAGCGTCAGGGTGAGCTCGTGGCGGCGCGACTCCATCAGCGGCGCCGCCGTCTCCGCGGCCCGCTCCGCGACGGCGGCGAGATCGACCGGCGTTCGCTGCAGCTCCACCTTGCCGCGGGTGATGCGGGAGACGTCGAGCAGGTCGTCCACCATGCGGGTGAGGTGGCGGATCTGGCGCTGGATCACTCCGGTCGGCCGCGCCAGGCGCGGATCCTCGGCGCCGAGCTGACCCAGCAGGTAGCCGGCGTTGGATACGGCACCCAGCGGGTTGCGCAGCTCGTGGGCCAGCATGGCGAGGAACTCGTCCTTGCGACGGTCGGCCTCGGCCAGCGCGTCGGCCCGTTGGCGCAGCTCGCCGGCCAGCAGCTCGCTCTCCCGGGTACGGGCGGCGAGCCGGTCGCGCATGTCGCGGAAGTTGCTCGACAGGCGGTCCACCTCGCTGATGCCGGTGGTGGCCAGTGGCACCCGGGCGTTGCCGGCGGCGAGCTGATCGGCGGCGGCGGCGAGTCGCAGCAGCGGGCGCGCGAGGACCCGCGCCGCCACCATGCCGGCGAGGATCGACAGCACCACCATCACCACCAGCAACGCGAACAACATCAATCGGTCACGGCGCACCTGGGCCTGGGCGGTGGACTCGGAGCGGTCCACCACCACCTCCCACCCCGGGCCCTCGAGGGGTGTGCGGGCGACCGCCGTCTGCAGCCCCACGCTGCGACCCTGGGCCTCCGCCTGTTCGGCGACCACCCGGCCTTCGGCGTCCACCAGGCGCACCACCAGGCCCTGCTGGCTCAGCCGCCGCAGGGTCCAGCCGGCGTCGTAGCCGGTGACCATCAGGCCCACCGCGACCTCGTCCTCGAAGATCGGCGAGCCCACGAGCAACAGCTTGCCCTCCTCGGACTCGGCGACCTGCACGACCGTCTCGGGCTCGTCGCCGGCCGTCATGGCCGCCTGCAGCCCCGCCACCCAGGGCCGGTAGAGGGTGCGCCGGCCGGTGCGCACCAGGGTCGAGCCGTCGGAGGCGAAGATGCCGAGGGCGGCGATGCGCGGGTACTCGCCGTCCGCCGCCTCGAGCAGACGGCGCTGCGCCTCGGGCTCCCAGGGCCGGCGGGCCGCGTCCGCCGCGAGCACGGTGTTGCGCGCCTGGATCAGCTCGAAGTAGTCGACCACGTTGTGAGCTGTCGACTGCGCCTGCTGGCGCGAAGCCTCGAGGAGGGTGGCGGTGGTGCGCTCCTCGTTCTCCGCGGCGATCAGCGCCACGGTGGCGATCAGCGAGATCGTGGTGGCGGCTCCCAAGGCCACCGCGAAGCGGGAGCGCAGCGATCCGGGATCGAAGTTGCGCAGCCCGAGGCGCAGCCACGGCAGCACGGCGATCAACACGCCGCCGACGCCGTAGAGGACGACGCCCGTCCAGGCGCGGATCGGCACCGCGAGCACCAGGCACACGGCGACGTAGGCGAGGCCGGCGGCGAGGTGGACCACCCGGGTGACGCCCCGCGGCAGGTCGGGCAGGAGCTGGACCACCCCGAGGGGGATGGCGGTGACGAGCAGCATCAGCCCCGCGCCCTGCGACTGGGCATCGGTGAGCTCGTAGACCGGCGAGCTGAACAGCGGCCGCAGGAACACCATGCCGCCCCCCAGCAACAGGCCCGCGCAAGCCATCAGCAGCGACAGCAGGTCGCCCCGCCGGTGGTGGCGCAGCCCGGGCTCGGGGGCCGCCGGAAGCTGGGCCGACACCAGCAGGCCGGCGGCGAGCACGCCGTACATCAGGGCGCCGCTCCAGCCGGCGACGGCGATGAACCCGATGGCCAGCAGGGACAGCACGGTGGCGGCCGAGAGGTGGGCCAGCAGGCGCACGAGGCGGCGGCGCGGCAGCACGGCGGCGGCGAGCATGGCGAGACCGGACAGCGCGATGGCCAGGCCCCAGGAAGCGTGGCGCCCCTGCATGGCGCGGTACGGCGCGCTCATGAACTCCTGCGGCACGACGACGATGAACGAGCCGAGGAACGTGCACAGCACCCCGACCCACCAGCGCAGCGTGGCGGCGCTCGGCCAGCGCGCCACGGGCTCGTCGGCGTCCGGTGCCGGGAGGGATCGCACGGACGCCGCTGGCGGGCCTGCCGGCTCGGCGGCTGAAGGGCGGGAAGCGGCGGAGCGTTCCACAGGCGAAGGATAGCCCGGCGGCCGGCGCAAGGACAGTCGGGCACTCCCCGCGGCCTCCGGGGCCGCGTTGACAGCGGGCATCCGGCTCCGTAGGGTGCGGCCGACCCTGACGACACGAGGAGAGATCGATGCCCGCGAAATCCGCCGTCGCCCTATGCCTTCTGCTGGCCTTCCTGCTGGCGGCCCCGACCGTTCCCGCCACCGCCCAGGAGCCGCCGCAGCCGCCTCCGCCCCAGCCGGCGCCGCAGCCGCCCCCCCAACCCGACGAGGACGAGGCGGAGGGCGCGGACGAGGAGACGGACGAGGAGACGGCGGACACCGCCGGCGGCGACGGCCAGGAGGATGACGAGGAGGAGGAGTGGGACGTCACCCGGCCGCCGGGCCCGGCCCGGCAGGTGACGGTCGACGTCACCGAGGGTACCTGGATGAGCCTCGACGTCTCTCCCGACGGCCGGGAGATCGTCTTCGACCTGCTGGGCGACCTCTACACCGTGCCGATCGCCGGCGGGGAGGCGCGGGCGCTCACCTCCGGGCTCGCCTGGGACATGCAGCCGCGCTACAGCCCGGATGGCCGGTTCATCGCCTTCACCAGCGACCGCGCCGGCGGCGACAACGTGTGGGTCGTGGAGCGCGACGGCTCGGACCCGCAGCAGGTCACCGACGAGAGCTTCCGCCTGGTCAACAGCCCCGCCTGGGAACCGGGCGGCGAGTTCATCGTGGTGCGCAAGCACTTCACCTCGCGCCGCTCGCTGGGCGCCGGCGAGATGTGGCTCTACCACCGCACCGGCTCGACCGGGCTGCAGATGACCGAGAAGCCGAACGAGCAGAAGGACGTCGGCGAGCCGGCCTTCTCGCCGGACGGGCGCTGGCTCTACTTCTCGCGCGACACGACGCCGGGAGGTGTGTTCCAGTACAGCAAGGACCCGAACCCGGGCATCTACTCGATCCAGCGCCTCGACCGCGAGACCGGCGACATCGACACCTGGATCGCGGGCGCCGGCGGCGCGGTGCGCCCGACGCCCTCGCCGGACGGCGAGACGGTGGCCTTCGTGCGCCGCGTGCGCGGCGACACCACGCTGTGGCTGAAGGACGTCGACTCCGGCGCCGAATGGCAGGTGGCGACCGGCCTCGACCGCGACATGCAGGAAACCTGGGCGATCCACGGCGTCTACCCGGCCATGGCCTGGACTCCGGACTCCCGCTCGCTGGTCTACTGGGCCGGCGGCGAGTTGCGCCGCCTGGACGTGGCGAGCGGCGCGGTGCGCGAGATCCCCTTCCACGTGCGCGCCACCAAGACCCTCACCGAGGCACTGCGCTTCCCCGTGGAGGTGCACCCGGAGCGCTTCCACACCCGCATGCTGCGCTGGGTCGAGGTGTCACCGGCCGGCGACCGCGTGCTCTTCGAGGCCCTCGGCAGGATCTGGCTGCGCGACCTCCCCGCGGGCGAGCCGCGCCGCCTCACCCGCCAGGAGGAGCACTTCGAGGCCTACCCCACCTTCTCCCGCGACGGCCGCTCGGTGGCCTACGTCTCGTGGGACGACCGGGAGCTGGGCGCGGTGCGGGTGGCGCCGGCGACTCCGGGCGCGGTGGAGGCCGGCCGCGTGGTGACGGGCGAGCCGGGCCATTACGTGGAGCCCGCCTTCTCGCCCGACGGCGCGCGCATCGCCTTTCGCAAGGTGGAAGGCGGCTACCTGCGCAGCCCCACCTGGTCGTCGCGCCCCGGCATCTACACGGTGCCGGCGGCGGGGGGCGAGATGGAGCGGGTCACCGAGGACGGCGTGCGTCCGCAGTTCGCCGCCGACCCCGAGCGGCTCTACTTCCTGGCCTTCGAGGGCGAGGGGCCGGACGGGCCGAAGCGGCTGCTCAAGTCGATCGAGCTCGACGGCAGCGACGAGCGCAGCCATCTCGAGAGCGCCAACGCCACCGAGTACCGGGTGTCGCCGGACGGCCGGTGGATCGCCTGGAGCGAGCGCTTCAACGCCTGGGTGGCGCCGCTGGTGGCGACCGGACGCACGGTGGAGATCGGCCCCGGCGCCGAGAACCTGCCGGTGTCCCAGGTCTCCCGCGACGCCGGGGCGTACCTGCACTGGTCCGGCGACTCCTCGGCGCTCCACTGGTCCCTCGGCCCGGAGCTGTTCACCCGCGAGCTGACCGAATCCTTCGCGTTCCTCGAAGGTGCCCCCGAGGAGCTGCCGGAGCCGGCGGCGGAGGGCGTCGACATCGGCTTCGACGTGGCGAGCGAGCGGCCGACGGGCACGCTGGCGCTGGTCGGCGGCCGGGTGATCACGATGCAGGGCGACCGGGTGATCGAAGAGGGCGCGGTGGTGGTGGAGGGCAACCGCATCACGGCGGTGGGGCCGCGGGCCGAGGTGGCGGTCCCGGCGGGGGCGCGGGTGGTGGACGTGACGGGCAAGACGCTGATCCCCGGCATCGTCGACGTCCACTGGCACGGCGCCCAGGGCATGGACGAGCTGCTGCCGGAGGACAACTGGCAGAACTACTCGTCGCTCGCCTTCGGGGTGACGACGATCCACGATCCCTCCAACGACACCTCGACGATCTTCTCCGCCGCCGAGCTGGCGCGCGCCGGGCGCATCGTGGCGCCGCGGATCTTCTCCACCGGCACGATCCTCTACGGCGCGGCGGGCGACTTCAAGGCGGAGATCGAGACCCTGGAGGACGCGCGCAGCCACCTGCGGCGGATGAAGGCGGTGGGGGCGTGGAGTGTCAAGAGCTACAACCAGCCACGCCGGGACCAGCGCCAGAAGGTGATCACGGCGGCCCGCGAGCTGGAGATGATGGTGGTGCCGGAGGGCGGGTCCCTGCTGCAGCACAACCTGACGATGGTGGCCGACGGCCACACCGGCATCGAGCACGCGATCCCGACGGCGCGGGTCTACGACGACGTCGAGCAGTTCTGGGGCGCGAGCGAGGTCGGCTACACGCCGACGCTGGTGGTGGCCTATGGCGGCAACTGGGGCGAGAACTACTGGTACGCGACGACCAACGTGTGGGAGGACGAGCGCCTGCTCTCGTTCGTGCCGCGGGAGATCATCGATCCGGCCTCGCGCCGCCGGGTGACGGTGCCCGACGACGAGTGGGGCCACCTGGAGGCGGCGGCCACGGCCAAGCAGCTCCTCGACGCCGGGGTGCGCGTCCAGCTCGGCGCCCACGGGCAGCGCGAGGGGTTGGCGGCCCACTGGGAGCTGTGGATGTTCGAGCAGGGCGGCATGACCAACCTGGAAGCCCTGCGCGCCGCCACCCTGGACGGCGCCCGCTACCTGGGGATGGACGGCGACATCGGCTCCATCGAGCCCGGCAAGCTGGCCGACATCGCGATCCTCGACGCCAACCCGCTGGAGGACATCCGCAACTCGAAGACGGTGACCCAGGTGCTCCTGAACGGCCACCTCTACGACGCGGCGACCTTCGACCAGCTGGCCCCGGAACCGCGCCAGCGTCCGCCGTTCTACTGGCAGGTGGACCCGCGGGAGTACCTGGAGCTGGGACGGGAGGCGCGGTAGAGCGGGCGGAGGACGTTTCCGCGGAAACGTCCTC
>DATACC010000025.1:0-15658 GCA_036259255.1 Thermoanaerobaculia bacterium
GCTGCGCACCGACCCGGTGGTCCTCACCGCCGCCGGCGGCCTCGCCGGCCTCGCCTGGCTCGAGGGCGACCGGCGCGGCGCCCTCGGCGTTCGCTTCGCCCGCTGGACCGGCGAGCGCTGGACGCGCCCGGAGCCGGTGGCCGCGCCGGGCCCCGGCACGCAGATCGCACTGGCCGGCACCCGGCTGGCCGACGGCTCGCTGCTCCTCCTGTGGGCCGCCTACGACGGCGAGGACGACGAGATCCTGTGGAGCCGCCGCGGCGCCGACGGCACCTGGAGCCGCCCCCACGCTCTGGGCTTCGGCAACTCGGTGCCCGACGTCACTCCCGCGGTGACGGCGCTGCCGGGCGGCGGCGCGCTCGCCGCCTGGAGCCGCTTCGACGAGGCCTCCGCCCAGTACCTGGTGATGGCCGCCCGCTTCGACGATGGCGCCTGGAGCGCGCCCCACGCCGTGGCGCCGCCGGGCACCGCCTTCCCCAGCTTCGAGGCCACTCCGGACGACGCGGCGACTCCCCGCCTGCTGGTGCGCACCGCCGCGCCCCGCGGCTGGGCGGTGCTGGAGCTCGATGCCGACGGCAGGCCGCGCCGCGTCGCCCACGCCGAGGCGGCCGCACCGGACCGGCCCCGGGTGGAGGACGCCGCCGGCGGTGTCGACCTGCGCTGGCCCGGCACCGGGCGCGCGTCGCGGGCCCTGGCCTGGGAGATCCTGCCGTGAGCCTGCTGTCCGTCTTCTCGCCCGCTGGCTGGAGCGGCCCCGGACGCGCCGCGCTGCTCGCCGCTCTCGTCGCGGCCGCCGTCGCCGCCGCGCCGGGCGCCGCCGCGCAGACGGTCTACATCGCCTTCGGCGACAGCATCACCGCCGGCTCCTTCGACGACGACCCGGAGTACAACCAGGGAGAGGAGAAGGGCTACCCGCCCCGGCTCGAGGAGATCCTGCAGAGCCGCGGCATCCAGGCCGACGTGCGCAACTACGGCTTTCCCGGCGAGACCACGCTGGAGGCGCTGTCGCGCATCGACCGGGTGCTGGCCGAAAACCCGGACGGCGACGCGTTGCTGTTGATGGAAGGCACCAACGATCTCAACCGGATCTCCATCGAGACGATCGTCTCGAACCTGCGGGCGATGGCGCGCAAGGCGACGCAGGCGGGGGTGACGCCGGTGCACGGGACGATCATCCCCCGCCACCCGAACAACCGGTTCGACGGCACCAACCGCGTGACCCGGGACCTCGCCGGGGAGATCCGCGAGCTCGCGCACCTCAACGGCCGCAACCTGGCCGACCCGTACGAGGTGTTCAAGAACCAGATTCCCAACGCCTTCAGCACCCTCTACATCCTGGGCGGCGACACGCTGCACCCCAACGGCGCCGGCTACGACGCGCTGGCGGAGATCTGGGCCGACGTGCTCACCGGCATCGACGAGGTGCCGCCGGTGCTCGGCGACCTGCAGCCCTACGACGACCAGCAGAACGTGCCCACCAACCTGCCGGTGGAGCTGGAGCTGTTCGACTTCGGCGAGGGCATCGACACCACCGCCACGCGGCTGACCATCAACGGCGAGGAGGTGGCGGCCGAGATCACCGGCGACGAGCGCAAGCAGGTGATCCGCTACCAGCCACCGGAGCCGTGGCACGGGGTGACCTACGTCGGGCTGGAGGCGCAGGATCGCAACACGCCTCCCAACGTCAAGACCGGGCGCATCGTGCAGTTCGTGCCGCAGGGCACCCAGTTCCTGGTCGGCGACATCAGCCGCGACGGCCGGGTGGACGGCGACGACCTGATCAGCCTCGCCCTCGCCTTCGGCACCCAGCGCGGAATGAGCGCCTACCGGGGCGTGGCGGACCTCGACAACGACGACGTGGTGGACGGCGAGGACCTCGCCCTGCTGGCCGCCAACTTCGGCGAGACCTCCTTCTGATCCCGCCGGCCTGAGTCCCCCATCGGTCGGGGCGGGGAGCCCCGCTCAGGCCTCGAGCACCACCTTCTCCGCCACCAGCGGCGGCGCCGCCCCCTCGTCCTCTACGGCAAAGCAGGCCCGGAGGCGCCGCGCCAGGGCGTCGTCTTCGCGGCGCAGGTAGAGGCGGGCGAGCTCGTCGCCGGCCTCCACGCGGTCGCCCAGGCGGGCGCGGCAGCGCAGCGACACGCCGTGGTCGATGGCGCCGCCGGCGGCGTGCCGCGAACCGCCGGCCTCGGCCAGCAGCAGGCCGAGCTGCTGGGTCTCGAGGCGCGCCAGCACGCCGGAGCGCGGCGCCTCCACCACCGCCTCCACCGGCGCCAGCGACAGGTCGGGCCGGGCGATCCAGGCCGGATCGGCGCCCTGGGCCAGGGCCCAGCGATCGAAGAGCTCGCGGGCACGGCCCGAGGCGATCGCCGCCTCCAGCTCGCCGCGCGCCACCGGCCGCCCCACCTGGGCCGCCATCTCCTCGGCCAGCACGTACGTCAGCTCCACGAGGTCCGCCGCGCCGTGCCCCTCGAGGCATTCGAAGGTGGCGCGCACCTCCGCCGTGTGCCCCGCCCACTCGCCCAGCGGCTGGCTCATGTCGGTGACGAAGGCGCTCGCGCGGCGGCCCAACCCGACGGTGATCTCCACCAGCGTGCGTGCCAGCTCGTGGGCGGCGGCAGGATCGGTGAGGAAGGCGCCGTTGCCCGTCTTGACGTCGAACACCACGGCGGCCGCCCCGGTGGCCAGCTTCTTCGACAGGATCGAGGCGGTGATCAGCGGGATGGAACGGATCGTCGCCGTGTGGTCGCGCAGCCGGTACAGGCGCCCGTCGGCCGGTGCGATGGCGGGAGTCTGGGTGCCGATGGCGAGGCCGTGCTCGGCGAGCAGACGGCGGCAGGCGGCGCGGTCGAGATCGAGAGAGAGGCCCGGCACCGCCTCGAGCTTGTCGGTGGTGCCGCCGGTGTGCCCCAGACCCCGGCCGGTGAGCATCACCACCGGCACTCCGCAGCTCGCCAGCAGCGGGCCGAGCACCAGCGACACGGTGTCGGCGACGCCGCCGGTGGAGTGCTTGTCGGCCAGCTCCGGCACCTCGTCGGCCAGCTCCCAGCGCTCGCCGGATTCGAGCATCGCGCGGGTCAGGGCCCGGGTGCCGGCGGCGTCGAGGCCGCGGATGGCGGCCCCCATCAGGAAGGCGGCGAGCTGGGCATCGGTCCAACCGTCGCCGGCCTCGCCGCCGCTCCGGTCCCCGGCTGCGCCCCGGGTGGCGCCGGCCACCACCTCGCGGATCTCCTCCTCGGCGAGGGCGTGGCCCTCGCGCAGGCGATCGAGGATGCGGTAGGGCGAGGTCACGCGCCGGCCGGGAACGGTGGGGAGGGGGCCGGGGGCCGGCCCCGCCTACCCGAGCCCGGGGGGAAGGCCGCCGCCGCCCAGAAGGCCGCCCGCGGCCGGGCCGGCCTTGCTGCGGGCCGCGGAGGCGAGGGCCGACTGGGGGTACTCCTCCACCAGCCGCTGCCAGGTGTCGCGCGCTTCGTCGCCGCGGCCCATGGCCTCGTAGGTGGTGGCCAGCTCGTTCAGCACCACGTCGCCGGGCAGCACCCGGTCGTCGGGGGCGGCGGCCAGCATCGCCTCGAGCTCGGCGGCCACCTCGTCGTGGCGTCCCTGCTCGCGGGAGAGATTGAACAGGTTGACCCGCACCTCGCCGGCCAGGATGTGGTCGCCGTGGTCGTCCAGGAAGCTCTCCCACAGGCGGCGGGCCTCGTCCGGCTGGCCCTCCTCGGCGGCGATCTGGCCCAGGTAGACGGCGGCGACGTCGGCCGGATCGGTCATCCCGTACCCGTCGCGTACCTGCTGGAACAGCTCCTTGGCGCGGGCGCGGCGCGTCGCGACGTCGGGGAAGCTCGGCTCGTCGGCGTTCGCCTCCGCCTCGCTGCCCTCGGCCTCGCCGGCGGCCGGATCGATCGGGGCGCTGTAGGTCTCCAGGGCCTGCGTCAGCACCTCGTTGGCCTTGGTGGTGCGGCTGCCGACCCAGAGCCAGGCGCCGAGGCCGGCCAGCACCAGCACCGCCGCGGCGACGGCCGATGCCACCAGGATGCGGGCGTTGCGCTCGACGAAGCCCGCCGAGCGCTCCAGCGCCTCGACGAACTCGTCGCGCTTGATCTCCTTGCGCGTCAGCCGCTGATTCATCGCGTTACCGCTCCTTCGAAGGTCCTTGCGAGGGGGATCGGCGCGCCAGCACCCCGGCGCGACCGAGGGAAGGTATCACACGCCGGCCGCCCCGTCAGCCGGTGGGCCCGTGGGTCGACCGCGCTTCGGTGACCCGGCCCGGTCAGTGGGTCGCGCCGATCTGGCGCGCCGCGCCGGTAGCCGGGTGGTTCAGACAGTGGCCGTGCTCGGCGAGCCGGCGGCGGATCTCCTCGACATCGCCGGCCACGTGGGCCGCGTCGAGCTCCATCTCGCCGAGCAGCTTGCCCTTGCGCTCGGCGTCGACGGCATCCTCGCGCTGCGGATCGACCAGCAGCATCCACGAGTGGTTGAGCGAGTAGAGGTACTTGCGGATCTTCATGGCACCCCATTCTAAGGCCAGCCGCCGGCCCCTGGCAGCATTCTTGATGGGATGGGGAGCAGGTGCCGTCCGTAGACTCGGGCGGAGACCCCACTGCCGGACTTCCCGAAGGAGCCACCATGCATCGAGAGCGCTTCCGATTCGCCGTCCCCGCCCTGCTGCTCGCCGCCCTGCTGCTGCCGGTCCTTCCGGCGGCCGCCCAGGCCCACCCGCCGGCGCCGCCGCCCGGCATGGAGCTGCGCCCGTCGATCACCGTGTCCGGCTCGGGCGAGGTGAAGGTGGAGCCCGACCAGGCCGTGGTGCGCCTCGGCGTCGTCGCCCAGGCCGAGACGGCCCGTGCCGCGCAGGACCAGGTCAACCGCGCCGCCAATCAGATCCTCGCCGCCATCGCCCGGTTGGGCATTCCCGAGGCGGCGATCCAGACCGAGCGGCTGATGCTCCACCCGGTGTACGCCGAGCGCAATCCGCGCACCCTGCCCCAGGGCGAGTACCGCGAGCCCGAGATCGTCGCCTACCGCGCCAGCAACGTGGTCAGCGTGCGGGTGGACGACCTCTCCAGGGTCGGCCCGGTGATCGACGCCGGCATCGGCGCCGGCGCCAACCAGGTGGAGGGGGTGGACTTCCGGCTGCGCGACGACACCGGCGCCCGCCGCCAGGCGCTCACCCGCGCCGTCGCCGACGGCCGCCAGAAGGCCGAGGCCATCGCCGGCGCCCTGGGCGTGGCCCTCGGCGGCGTGGTGCAGGCCGACGAGAGCGGCGTCAACACGCAGTACCCGGTGTTCGACCAGGCGATGTACGCCCGCGCCGAGATGGCCGCCTCGGCACCGACGCCGGTGGCGCCGGGCGAGATCACGGTCCACGCCAACGTCACGCTGCGCTACCTGATCGCCGGCGGCCGTTGAGGCACCGGGGCGCCGGGAAGCCGGGGCGTCTTCCGCCCCGCTTCCGCCTGCTGTAGACTTCGAGGCGGCCCGCGGGCCGCCTCGATTTCCATGACGTACGACGCCTCTTCCATCGAGGTCCTCAAGGGCCTGGAGCCGGTGCGCAAGCGCCCCGGCATGTACACCCAGACGGACCGTCCCAACCACCTCGTGCAGGAGGTGGTCGACAACAGCGTGGACGAGGCGATCGCCGGCTACTGCCGGCTGATCGAGGTGACGCTCCACGCCGACGGCTCGGTGACCGTGTCGGACGACGGCCGCGGCATGCCGGTGGACCGCCACCAGGAAGGCGTGCCGGCGGTCGAGGTGATCCTCACCCGCCTCCACGCCGGGGCGAAGTTCACGCAAAAGGACTACCGCTACTCGGGCGGCCTGCACGGCGTCGGCGTGTCGGTGGTCAACGCCCTCTCGCAGCACCTCGAGGTGCGGGTCAAGCGCGACGGCAAGGAGCACCGCATGACCTTCGCCGGCGGCGACACCGTCTCCGGCCTCGAGGTGGTGGGGACCGTGGGCCAGCGCAACACCGGCACCACGATCCACTTCCTGCCCGACCCGCAGTACTTCGATTCGCCGCGCGTCTCGGTGCCGAAGCTCAAGCACCTGCTCACCGCCAAGGCGGTGCTGGCGCCGGGTCTCACGGTGCGCTTCCGCGACGAGGCGAACCCGGAAAACGACGCCGAGTGGTACTACGAGGACGGCCTGGCCGCCTATCTGCTCGACGAGCTGGGCGGCGCCGAGCTGCTGCCTTCGGCGCCCTACGTGGGCCGCTACCGGGAGAGCGACCGCGAGGTGGAATGGGCCTTCGCCTGGCTGCTCGACGACGGCGAAGTGGTGGCCGAGAGCTACGTCAACCTGATCCCCACGCCCCAGGGCGGCACCCACGTCAACGGGCTGCGCACCGGCGTCACCGAGGCGGTGCGCGAGTTCTGCGAGTTCCACGACCTGCTGCCGCGAGGGCTGAAGATCGCTCCGGACGACGTCTGGGCGCGCTTCACCTACATCCTCTCGGGGCGCGTGCGGGAGCCCCAGTTCTCGGGGCAGACCAAGGAGCGGCTGGCCAACCGCGACGTGGCGCTGTTCGTGGCCGGCGCGGTGAAGGACGCCTTCAGCCTGTGGCTCAACCAGCACACCCGGGAGGGCGAGGCGATCGCCAACCTCGCCATCGCCAGTGCCCAGGCGAGGGCCAAGGCGGCCAAGAAAGTGCAGCGCAAGCGGGTCACCAGCGGCCCGGCCCTGCCCGGCAAGCTGGCCGACTGCTCGAGCCAGGACCTCGCCGCCACCGAGCTGTTCCTGGTCGAGGGCGACTCCGCGGGCGGCTCCGCGAAGCAGGCCCGGGACCGGGAGATCCAGGCGATCATGCCGCTGCGGGGCAAGATCCTCAACACCTGGGAGGTGGACAGCTCCCAGGTGCTCGCCTCCCAGGAGGTACACGACATTGCGGTCGCCCTGGGGGTCGATCCGGGCAGCGACGACATCGCGGGCCTGCGCTACGGCAAGGTCTGCATCCTGGCCGACGCCGACAGCGACGGCGCCCACATCGCGACCCTGCTCTGCGCCCTGTTCGTACGCCACTTCCCGGCTCTGGTGCGCGACGGCCGCGTCCACGTGGCGATGCCGCCGCTGTTCCGCATCGACGTCGGCAAGGAGGTCTACTACGCGCTCGACGAGGGCGAAAAGGAACGCATCCTCCACCACCTGGAGGAGACCGGCACCCGCGCCCGGGTCAACGTCCAGCGCTTCAAGGGCCTCGGCGAGATGAACCCCCTTCAGCTCCGCGAGACGACCATGGCGCCGGACACCCGGCGGCTCGTCCGGCTGTCGATGAACGGCGACGACGGCGCCCCGCCGGAGGAGATCCTCGACCGCCTGCTGGCGAAGAAGCGGGCGGCGGACCGGCGCGAGTGGCTGGAGAACGAAGGCAACCGCGCGGAGGTGGTCGCCTGATGACCGGCGCTCCCGACCAGCCCCCCCTCCCCCTCCCCGCCGCCGCCAACGGCGACGTCGAGGTGCTCTCCATCGGGCGGTTCTCGGAGAAGGCGTACCTCGATTACTCGATGTACGTGATCCTCGACCGGGCGCTGCCCCACGTGGCGGACGGGTTGAAGCCGGTGCAGCGGCGGATCGTCTTCGCGATGAGCGAGCTGGGGCTGTCCGCCGGGCAGAAGTACAAGAAGTCGGCGCGCACGGTGGGCGACGTCATCGGCAAGTACCACCCGCACGGCGACTCGGCGGCCTACGAGGCGATGGTGCACATGGCCCAGCCGTTCTCGTTCCGCTACCCGCTGGTCGACGGGCAGGGCAACTGGGGGGCGCCGGACGATCCGAAGTCGTTCGCCGCCATGCGCTACACCGAGGCGCGGCTCACCCGGTTCGCCCAGGTGCTGCTTTCCGAGCTCGACCAGGGCGCCACCGACTGGGCACCCAACTTCGACGGCACCCTGCGCGAGCCGGTGCTGCTGCCGGCGCGGCTGCCCCACGTGCTGCTCAACGGCGCCTCCGGCATCGCCGTGGGCCTCGCTACGGACATCCCGCCCCACAACGTGCGCGAGGTGGCCGCCGCCGCGATCCACCTGCTGGAGGACCCGAAGGCCACCCTCGACGCGCTGTGCGAGCACGTGCCCGGCCCCGACTTCCCCACCGAGGCGCGCATCATCACCTCCCGGGCCGAGCTGCGCCAGCTCTACACCGACGGCTCCGGCAGCGTGCGGATGCGCGCCCGCTGGGAGGTGCAGGAGGGGAGCGTGGTCATTACCGCTCTCCCCTACCAGGTGTCGGGCTCGAGGATCCTGGAGCAGATCGCCGCCCAGATGCAGGCGAAGAAGCTGCCGATGGTCGAGGATCTGCGCGACGAGTCGGACCACGAAAGCCCGGTGCGCCTGGTGATCGAGCCGCGCTCGAACCGGGTGGACGTCGAGCGGCTGATGTCGCATCTCTTCGCCACCACCGATCTCGAGAAGAGCTACCGGGTGAACCTGACGGCGATCCGCCTCGACGGCCGCCCCCACCGCTTCGACCTGCGCGAGATCCTCGACGAGTGGATCACCTTCCGCATCGACACGGTGCGCCGCCGCCTCGAGCACCGGCGCGGCAAGGTGGAGGCTCGGCTCCACGTGCTCGAGGGCCTGCTGGTCGCCTACCTCAACCTCGACGAGGTGATCCGCATCATCCGCACCGAGGACGAGCCGAAGCCGGTGCTGATCGCCCGCTTCGATCTCACCGACGCCCAGGCCGAGGCGATCCTCGAGACCAAGCTGCGTCACCTCGCCCGCCTCGAGGAGATGAAGATCCGCGGCGAGCAGGACGAGCTGATGAAGGAGCTCGACGAGCTCACCGGCATCCTCGGCTCCGACAAGCGGCTGCGCCGCAAGGTGCGCGAGGAGCTGGAGCGCGACGCCGAGACCTACGGCGACGAGCGCCGCTCCCCCATCGAGGACGAGGTGCCCGCCGCCGCCGCCCTGGCCGAGACCGACCTGCTGCCGTCCGAGCCGATCACCGTGGTGATCTCCGAGCGCGGCTGGATCCGCGCCGCGAAGGGGCACGAGATCGACCCCAACGGCCTCTCCTACCGGGCCGGCGACGCCCACCGCCACCACGCCCGCGGGCGCAGCAACCAGCAGGCGGTGTTCCTCGATTCGACCGGCAGGAGCTACAGCATCCCGGCCCATACTCTGCCCTCGGCCCGCGGCCAGGGCGAACCGCTGTCGTCCACCGTCACGCCGCCGCCGGGCGCCGAGTTCGTGGGCGTGGCGCTGGGGGACGCCGACGACCTGGTGCTGCTCGCCACCGACGCCGGCTACGGCTTCGTCGCCCGCCTCGGCGACCTGCAGACCAGCTACAAGGCCGGCAAGGCGATGGTCACCGTGCCGCCGGGGCACCGCCCCCTGCCGCCGGTGCCGATCGCCCCGCAGTCCGGCGCCGCCGTCGAGGGCACGCTCCTCGCCGCCGCCACCACCGCCGGCTACCTGCTGGTCTTCCCGCTCGCCGACCTGCCGCAGCTCGCCAAGGGCAAGGGCAACAAGATCCTCAACATCCCCAGGAAGCGCCTCGGCGACGAGGTGCTGGCCGCCGCCGTGCCGCTGCCGCCCGGGGCGACGCTGCGGGTGCACGCCGGCCGGCAGTACGTGAACCTCGCCCCGAGGGACCTGGCGCCCTACCGTGGCGACCGCGCCCAGCGCGGCACCCAGCTGCCGCGCAGCTTCCGCCGCGTCGACCGGCTGGAGGTGGTCGCAGAAGGACAGTAGTTGCTTCGCCAGAGCAGCCGTTCTATGCTGTAGTGGCATAGGAGTCCAGTACGCCGAGCGACCCAGGCCCGTCGGGCCGGTCGCGGCTCCAGCGCGGCGGACGGGAAGTCTCCGGCCGGCGCGCGAAGTCACCACCTGGAAAGGACCTCTGCGATGCTGCACCGAGCCCCCGCGCTGCTGTTCGCCCTCCTGGCCGCCCTGCCGCTCTCCGCCGCGCCCCCGCAACCGTTCGCAGTGAGCCCGCCGGGGACGTGCGCCGACCATGACGTCGAGATCGCCCCACGCCCGGGCGGCGGGTTCGTGGCGGCCTGGATCGCCCGGGCCGAGCCGGAGGGGCCGCCCCAGGTCCACGCGCGCCTCTTCCACGCCGACGGATCCCCCGAGGGGGATGCCTTCCCCGTCGATCCGGAGGAGGAGGCGGCGGCCGAAGCGGTCACCGTGGCCGCGGGGCGCGACGGCGAGATCCTGGTGGCGTGGCTGCGCTTCCCCTCGGTCGACGGCCTCGGCGTCTACGGAAGGCTCTTCACCGCGGCCGGCGAGGCGCTCGTCGAGCCCTTCGCCATCGATCGCCAGGGATACCTCACCGAGCTCGACGCCGCGGTGACTCCGGACGGCGACTTCCAGGTGATCGGCACCGGACTGATCATCGGCGACAACCTGGGGACCGTCACGGCGCTCTACCTGATCTCGCCGGACGGGGAGGTCCTGGAGGGCGACCTGACGGCGCGGGCGGAGGCCCATACCACCCTCAGCGACCCGGATCTGGCGGTGGGGGCAGGCCGCCTGTACAGCGGCATCTCGAGCGACAGGCCGTTCTCCATCCGCCTGGCGGGCGTCGACGGCGAGGATTTCGTCTCCCCCTTCTTCGCAGTCCTGTCGGCTCGTCAGCCGGCGCTCGCCGTGCTGCCCGGCGGCAACCTGGTGACCGTCTACACGGTGATCGAGGAGCCGGATCCGGTGCAGTCCTCGAGGGCGGTAAGCCTGGTTCTCGACGTTCGCGACCCGGAGGGCCAGGTGCTGAGCACCAGGCGGGTGGACGCCGGCGGATGGGAGGACCTGTCGGCCGCCACCGTGGCAGTCGCTCCCTCCGGGCTGCTCGCGGTCGCCTGGGCCGAGGAGCTGGCCGGCGGCGGCACCCGGGTCATGATGCGCGGCTTCCTGCCCGACGGCACCGCCGCCGGTCCGGCCCGCGAGCTGGCCTCCGGCACCGCCGGCGAGGCCCTGCCGTGGTCGCCCCGCGTGGCGTGGACCGGCGGCGAGTGGAGCGTGCTCTGGCAGCACGGCATCACCCTCGTCGGCGGCACCTCGGACTCGGTCTCGTGCGCCGGTGAAGGCATCGTGGGCATCCAGGTTCTCGTTCCCCAGCTCCTCGCCGCTCCGGCCCTGGCGCTCCAGGGCGGGCGCTTCGAGGTGCGGGTCGCGTGGCGCGACCCGTACAACGGCGGCTCCGGCGTCGGCCAGCCGGTGCCGCTGACCGACGACACCGGCACCTTCTGGTTCTTCCGCGAGGGCAACCGCGAGCTGATGGTCAAGGTGCTCGACGGGCGTGGCGTCAACGGCTCCTGGTGGGTCTTCTACGGCTCCACGACCTCGGTGGAGTTCGACCTGGTGGTCACCGACACCGCGACCGGCGAGGAGGCGGTGTACAGGAACCCGCCCTTCCAGCTCGCCAGCCGCGGCGACACCGCCGCCTTCCCGCAGTCGGTGACGACCGGCGAGGCGGGGACGTCGCGGGTAGCGTCCTCGGTGCCCTTCGGACAGCCGCTGCCGGCGCTCTCGCTCCAGCCGCTCGACCGCGTGACCGGCCCGCTCAGCCCCGCCGTGCCGCCCTTCGACTGCGCCGATCCGGACGAGCCCGGCCTGTGCCTCGGCGGCACCTACGCGATCACCGTGCGCTGGTTCGATCCCTTCAACGGCGGCTCCGGCGAGGGCTGGGGCGTGCCGCTGTCGGACGACAGCGGCTACTTCTGGTTCTTCGACGACGAAAACGCCGAGCTGATGGTGAAGGTCCTCGACGGGGACCCGGTCAACGGCTTCGACTGGGTGTTCTACGGCTCGCTCACCAACGTCGCCTTCGAGATGCGGGTCTACGACTGGAACACCGGTTCGGAGCGCCTCTACCGCAACCCGCCCCGGGAGTTCCGCAGCGTCGGCGACACCTTCGCCTTCCCGCCCCTGGGTGGCTGCGAAGACCAGTGCCCCGCCGGCGGTGAGGCGGTGTGCGGCAACGACGGCCTCACCTACGCCAACGCCTGCGTCGCCGCGTGCAGCCACCGCACCGTCCTCCACACCGGCGCGTGCACCTGGGAGCCGCCGCAGTAGCGGGCGTCGGGCGAGGCCGGAGGCAGCGGCGGGCGCGGCGGCCGGAAGGTGTCGCCGCGGGCGCCATAGAGTAGGCCGGATGGACGCCGTCACGCCCCCTGCCGTCGAGATCTCCGGCCTCGTCGTCCGCTACGGTGCGAAGACCGCCGTCGACGGGGCTTCCTTCACCGTGCCCCGGGGCAGCATCTTCGGCCTGATCGGCCCCAACGGCGCCGGCAAGACGAGCTGCCTCTCCGTCATCACCACCCTCGTCGAGCCGGCCGCCGGCGAGGTGCGGGTGTGCGGTCTCGACGCCGCCGCGCAGCCGCGCGAGGTCAAGCAGCGCATCGGCTACGCTCCGGAGGAGCTGGCGCTCTACTCCGGGCTCGGCGCCCGCGACTTCGTGGAGCTGTCGGCCACGCTCCACGGGGTCCCCGCCGCCGAGGGCACCCGCCGGGCCGATTCCCTGCTCGCCCGCTTCGGCCTCGCCGAGCGCGCCGAGGACGCGGTGGGGTCGCTGTCGAAGGGGATGAAGCGCAAGACCCTGATCGCCGCCGCCCTGGTACACGAGCCCGAGCTGCTGGTGCTCGACGAACCGATGGAGGGGCTCGACGTGATCGCCCAGCGCACGCTCAAGGAGGTGCTGCGCGAGCGCACGGCGGCCGGCGCAGCGGTGCTCTACTCGAGCCATATCCTGGAGGTGGTCGCCGGCCTCTGCACCCATCTGGCGATCATCGACGGTGGCCGCATCCGCGCCTCCGGACCGATCGACGCGGTGCGCCGCGAGCTCGGGGTCGAGGACCTCGCGGACGCCTTCCCCGGCCCTTCGAGCGCCGCCGCCGGGACCGGGCCTTGAACGCACCGCAGGCACTGGGCGCCGGCGCCCGGGAAGCCCGGGGACCCTGGTTCCGGCGCTCCCTCTCCCGCACCGGCCTCGCCCTCGCCCGCCAGCTCGGCGCCGATGCGGCGGAGTTGGTGCCGCTCGCCCGTGCGCTGTCGCGCGACCTCGCCTGGCGCCAGCAGCAGGCGATGGCGAAGGGTCAGCTCTCGGCGGTGGCGGCCAAGGTGCTGGTCGGCACGCTGCTCGGGACCGGCGGCCTGGCGCTCGGCGTCGCCGTCCTGCTGGACCGGCAGGACCCGGTGGCCGCCGCGGCGCTGGTGCTCGCCAGCACCGGCGTCGTCCTCGTCGCGCTGCTGCTGTGGGAGCTCTACCACGCGCTGCTCGGCGACGAGGATTTCCGGGTGATCGCCTCCTGGCCGGTCGCCTCCCAGAGCTTTCTGCTCGCCCGGCTCCTGATGCCGCTGCGCGACGCCACCGGTGCCGCCGTGCTGCTCGCCGGCCCGGCGTCGCTGGTCCTCGCCTTCGCCCACCCGCCGGGGCTGCCCGGGCTGGCGCTGCTCGCCGTCACCGTGCTGCTCGCTGCCGCCTGCACCTTCCTGGTGGCGGCCCTCTACACCGTGCTGCTGCGCCGCGTCGGCGTGCGCGTGCTGCGCCTGATCGGCGGCGTGCTGCCGCTCGTCGCCGGGCTCTCCCTGGGCGTGCTGCTCGAGACTCTCGGGTCCTCGAGCCGGGCCGCCGCCGACCTGCCGGCCGCGTCGCCGCTGTCGTGGTTGCTGGCACCGGTGGCGCTCGCCGCAGGTCGCTTCGAGCCGCGGGTGCTGGGCCTGGCCGCCGTCGGCGCGGCGCTGCTGGTCGTGCTGCCGCTCGCGGCCTTCCGTTCGACGGCGGCCCGCTACGCGGCCGGGCTCGGCCCGGGGCGCAGGAGCCGCCGGCGAGGACGTCTCGGCCAAGCCGTCGTCGCCCTGTACGGCCGCCTCGCCCGCCGCCCGACGGATCACGTGGTCGCCCGCCTGGCCCTCGCCCACCTGCGGGGCGACTGGCGATTCCAATCGCAGCTCTTCGCCTTGTTGGTACTGGCGGCCTACTTCGGCTGGGCGGCCGTGAGCGGGCAGGACTCGCTGGCGCGCCTGTTCCGCGATCCGCGCGCCCAGGACGGTCTCCTCCACCCGGGCATGATGCTGCTCTGGATCACGGTGCTGCCGGCGCTGCTGGCGGTGCCGCTGCTGTCGGTGAGCAGCGATCCGCAGGGTGCCTGGCTGCTGCGCCTCGGCCCCTTCACCACCGCCCAGTACGCCGCCGCCGCGCGCCGGCTGGTGTGGGGATTCCTGCTGCTGCCGCTGTTCGCGGTGCTCGCCGCAGGCTACGCCGTGGCCGGAGCGCCGGCGATCTCCGTCGCCGCCCACCTGGCGCTGCTGGCCCTGGCCAGCGATCTGGCCCTGGTGGCGCTTCAGCGCGCCTGGGCGCCGCTGCCCTTCTCCATCGACCAGCGCGAGGCCCAGGCCCACCTGCGCCTGGTGGCCTTCGCCCTGGTCCTGATGTTCCTGGTTCCGATCACGGCACTCGTCGTCTTCCACGTCGCCTACCGCTGGTGGGCGGGCTACGTGGTGGTGATGGCGGGGCTCGCCGCCGTGCGCCGGGCGGTGGGGCGGGGGATGGGAAGCGAGGCCTAGAGCCGGCGCCGGGGGCGTCCGCCCGCGCCCGCTCAGGGCAGGCGCAGGTCGAGCCAGAGGAGGTGGTGGTCGGAAGCAGTGTCGGCCAGGGCGCGCTCCGGGGCGTCCACGGCGGGCCAGAAGACGCCGCCGGCGAGCGGCACCAGCGCGCGGCTCGGCAGCAGGTAGTCGACCCGCATCCCGCCGTTGAAGGCGGCGGTGGCGCGCTCCGGGTGGGCGACGCCGCCGCGCCCCGTCTGGCGACCACCGACGCTCGTCAGCAGGTCGCCCGGATCGCGCAGACGCGGGTGGGCGAGCAGCCGGGCCACGGCCGATGGCGGACCGGCCGGGAGGGTGTCGGAGCGCAGCGGGTCGGCATTGAGGTCTCCGGCCAGCACGAAGAGCGCGTCGCCGGCGAGCCCCCCGGCGACGCCGGCGTCGTCGACCAGGGCCGCCGAGCCGTCCGCGGTTCCGGAGTCGTCCAGGTAGTGCAGCCAGAACAGGATCTCGTCGTGATTGCGGCGGCCGTTGCGGTCCTCCGGGCCGTCGAACACCGGCGGCGTCGGATGGCTGACCAGCAGGTGGAGCGTGCGCCCGGCGATGCCTACCGGAACGTCCCAATGGCTCTTGCTCGACAGCGGCATCACCTCCCGCTCGGCGGCCGAGTAGAACCGCGCCGGCAGGTGGTTGCCCGGCAGCGCGCGCCACGGGTAGGTGCGAAAGGTGCGCGCCGCGGCGGCATCGATCGGGTGGCGCGAGAGCACCGCCATGCCGTACTGGCCCGGGTAGACGCCGAAGCCGAAGCTGTCGTCGCCGTGGGCGCGGCTGCCGGTGTCGGCGGCGGTCGCGACCCGCCCGTCGTCGTCGAGATCGAAGCCGGAGAGGCGCCCGGTGTTGACCGGCGCCGCATAGACGTAGGGGTAATCGATCGGCGCCTCGCCGGTGGCCAGGTACGCGCTGGCGAAGCGCCGGGCCACCGCCGCCGGGTCGGCCGGCGGCGCGTCCACCTCCTGGAGCACCAGGACGTCGGGACGCACGCGCTGGACGATGGTGGCGGCGGCGCGCAGCTGCGGATCGCTGCCGGCACCGTCGGGCCCGGCGGCGGCGGCCTTCCCGGCCGAGAGCTCCTCGACGTTGAACAGCGCCACGCGCACGATCTCCTCCTCCACCGCGGCGCCTGC
>DATACC010000026.1:0-12650 GCA_036259255.1 Thermoanaerobaculia bacterium
GGCGGCTCTGGCCCGCGACGAGCCGGGGTTCATGCCGACGGCCGGCGAGGACCGGACTCCCGAGGTCCCCGGCCAGGAGGAGTCGGCGGCGCCCTCCTCCCAGGATTTCGGCTCGCCGGCGAACCTGCCCGACAGCCCGGAGCGGGCCGCCGAGCCGGCGGAAGAAGGGGACGAGAACCGATGACCGTCGCCACTCCCCAGACCGATCGTTTCGCCGCTCCGGCGGCGGTGGACCGTCTGAGCAAGGCGGGCCTCGCCGTGGGCGTGGTGGCGCTGGTGGTGTGCGCCATCGGCTTCGTCGTCGACTGGGAGCAGTTCCTGCACTCCTGGCTGATCGGCTGCACCTACTGGGTGGGGGTCTCGGTCGGCTGTCTGGCGCTGCTGATGATCCAGGCCCTCACCGGCGGTTCCTGGGGCCTGGTCGGCCGGCGGGTGCTCGAGGCCGGCGCCGGGGCGCTGCCGCTCGTCGCGCTGCTCTTCCTGCCGATCCTCTTCGGCCTGGAGGTTCTCTATCCGTGGTCGGCCGCCGACGCGGGGGACGACGCCCTGCTGGTGCACAAGGCGGTGTGGCTCAACGAGCCGTTCTTCATCGGCCGCTTCGTCGCCTACTTCGCCATCTGGTTCACCCTGTGGTTCCTGCTGCGCCGCTTCTCGGTGCGCCAGGAGACCGCCGGCGCCGACGCCGGGCGCCTCAACCGCCGCATGGCGGTGGTGGCCGCCCCGGGCCTGGTGGTCTGGGCCTTCGTCACCACCTTCGCCTACATGGACTGGCTGATGTCGCTCGAGCCGTACTGGTTCTCCACCATCTACGGCGTCTACTTCTTCGGCGGCACCGGGCTCTCGGCGATGGCCTTCCTGATCGCGGTGTCGGCCTTCCTGGTGCGGCGCTCGCCGATGGACACGCTGCTCGCGCCGCGCCACTTCCACGACTGGGGCAAGCTGCTGCTCGCCTTCGTGCTGCTGTGGACCTACTTCGGCTTCTCCCAGTTCCTGATCATCTGGGCCGGCAACCTGCCGGAGGAGATCGAGTGGTACCTGCACCGCATGAGCCACGGCTGGCAGATCGTCGCCCTGGCGCTGGTGCTGTTCCACTTCGCGGTGCCCTTCGCCCTGCTGCTGTCGCGCGACCTGAAGAAGCACCCCCGGCGGCTGGCGGGCCTCGCCCTGTTCCTGCTCTTCATGCGCTGGGTCGACCACCTGTGGCAGGTGGCGCCGACGCTGCACCCGGAGGGGCTGGTGATCCACTGGCTCGACGTCGCGGCGCCGCTCGCCGTCGGCGGCCTGTGGCTCGCCGCCTTCGTGTGGCTGCTGCGCCGCCACCCGGTGGTGCCCGTCAACGATCCGTACCTCGAGGAGGCCGCCGGCCATGGCGCACACCACTGAGCCACACGACACCGGGCCCCGCCCCCACGACGCCGAGCGGGACCGGCAGGCCGCCCGCGACGCCGCCTTCGCCCGCCAGCCGGGCCACGAGCGGCAGGTGGACCGCGACATCAACCTGCGCAGCGTGGCGACCACGGTGCTCGGCATCCTGATCGGCACCATCGTGTCGATGATTGCCATGGGCCTGTTCCTCGCTTCGCTGTCGGACCGCGCCGCGCGGCGGGCGCCGGAGCCCTCGCCGCTGCCCGAGGCACGCCAGATCGGTCTGCCGCCGGGGCCGCGCCTGCAGGCCCGCCCCGAGCTGGACCTGGAGCAGTTCCGGGCCCGGGAGAACCTGCTGCTGTCGAGCTACGGCTGGGCCGACCGCGGAACCGGCACGGTGCGCATCCCCATCGAGAGAGCCATGGAGCTGCTGGTCGAGCGCGGCGCCGAGGTGACGCCACCCCAGCCCGGTCCCCTCGGCCCGGCCGGCGAGCCGCTGCCGGCGACCCGGGGCGCGTTCGGCACGAACCAGGAAGGCGCGGACCCGGAGGGGGCCGACGGGCAGGGCACCGGCCGCGAGAGCGGCGCCACCCAGGGACTCCCGCAGGCCGGCGACGCCGGCACCGCGAGCGGCGCGGGCGACGACTCGGGCAGCGGTGCCCAGGAAGACGACCCGAGGTGACGACGTGACGACCTCCCGAGCCCTCGCCGAGCGCGGTCTTCGCGCCCTCGCCCTCGCCGCGGCGCTTGCCGCCGTGGCCGCGCCGGGCCTCGCCCAGCGTACGCCGCAGGCCGAGGTGGACCCGGCCGGGCGGGCCGCCGGCGTGCCCGCCGAGCTCACCGACATCGGCTTCGACCAGAAGATCGGCGAGCGGGTGCCGGCGGACCTCGCCTTCCGCGACGAGAGCGGCCGGGCGGTGACCCTGGGCGACTACCTCGACGGCGAGCGCCCGGTGCTGCTGTCGCTGGTCTACTACGAGTGTCCGATGCTGTGCGACCTGACGCTGTCGGGCCTCGCCGCCAGCATGAAGCCCCTCACCTTCGACGTCGGTGCCGACTTCCAGGTGGTGAGCGTTTCCTTCGATCCGGGCGAGACCCCGGCCACCGCCGCCGCCGCCGAGGCCCGATACGTGCCGCGCTACGGCCGCGCCGGTGCCGAGGACGGCTGGCACTTCCTGACCGGTGACGCGGAGCCGATCCGCCGTCTCACCGAGGCGGTGGGCTTCCGCTACAGCTACGACGAGGAGCGCGACGTCTACGCCCACGCCGCCGGCGCGGTGCTGCTGACCCCGGACGGGCGGATCGCCCGCTACTTCTTCGGCACCGAGTACCCACCGAAGGATCTGCGCCTCGGGCTGGTGGAGGCCGCCGAGGGGGGCATCGGCACGCCCGTCGACCAGGTGCTCCTGTACTGCTACCAATACGACCCGGCCACCGGCCGCTACAGCGCGGCGACGATGAACCTGATCCGCGCCGGCGGGGTGCTGACGGTGCTCGCCCTCGGCGGGTTCATCGGCACCATGCTGTACCGCGAGCGGCGCCGGGCGCGAACCAGCGCGGATGCGCACGTGAGGACCGCCTAGGACCATGTGGCCGGACTTCCCGCTCTTCCCGGATGCCGCTTCCTCGCTGGCGAGGGACATCGATCTGCTGTTCTTCGCCTGGCTGGCCGTGAGCCTGTTCTTCACCGTGCTGATCGCCGTGGTGATCGTGGTGTTCTTCATCCACTTCCGCCGTCGCTACCAGGGCCAGATCGGCGACACCCGCGAGCCGCGCACGCTGCCGCTGGAGGTGACCTGGTCGGTGATCCCGCTGATCATCGCGCTGACCCTGTTCACCTGGGGGGCGATCGTCTTCTTCGACATCCGCACCCCACCGGCCGACGCCGTGGAGTACTGGGTGACCGGCAAGCAGTGGATGTGGAAGGTGCAGCACCCGAGCGGCGTGCGCGAGATCAACACGCTGCACGTGCCGGTGGGCCAGACGGTGAAGCTGACGATGACGTCGGAGGACGTGATCCACGACTTCTACATCCCGGCCTTCCGGGTCAAGCAGGACGTGCTGCCGGGGCGCTACACCTCGCTGTGGTTCCAGCCCACCCGGGTCGGCACCTACCACCTGTTCTGCGCCGAGTACTGCGGCGCCGAGCACTCGCTGATGGGCGGCAGCATCGTCGTGCTCACCCCGGAGGACTACGAGCGCTGGCTCGCCACCGGCACCGCCGGGCCGAGCATGCAGGCCAGCGGCGCCGAGCTGTTCGGTCAGCTCGCCTGCGACACCTGCCACCGCGTGGAGGGTGCCTGGGCGCCCGACGCCGGGATGCCGGCGCGGGCGCCGGCCCTCGAGGGCCTGTTCGGCCAGCAGGTGGCGCTCGCCAGTGGCCGCACCGTGGTGGCCGACGAGAACTACATCCGCGAGTCGATCCTCAACCCGCAGGCGAAGATCGTCGCCGGCTGGCAGCCGATCATGCCCACCTTCAAGGGGCAGATCACCGAAGAGCAGTTGAACGCCCTCGTCGCCTACGTGCGGGAGATGGGGGGCAGCGGCGCGGCCGCGGCCGGGCCGGAGGTGGGCGAGCCGCCCCGGGCCGAGCAGTCGCGGCGCGGTGAGTCCGGGGTCGCCGTCGACGGCGAAGCGGCGGCTCCCGAGGCGACGGAGCCCGAGGTGACGAACCGATGAGTACCACGAGCCACGCAGCACCCGCGAACTACCTGACCGGGGGCGGATGGGACCTGAAGTCCTGGCTGCTGACCCGCGACCACAAGCGGATCGGGATCCTCTACATCCTCTCGATCACCGTGTTCTTCTTCATCGGGGCGCTGTTCGCCCTGCTGGTGCGGCTCGAGCTGCTGACGCCCGCCGGGGACATGGTGCAGCCGGACAGCTACAACCGGTTCTTCACCATGCACGGGATCGTGATGATCTTCTTCTTCCTGATCCCGTCGATCCCGGCGACGCTGGGCAACTTCCTGGTGCCGATCATGATCGGCGCCAAGGACCTGGCGTTCCCGCGCATCAATCTGGCGAGCTGGTACCTGTACAACATCGCCGGCGTCATCACCCTGTGGGCGATCCTCGCCGGCGGCGTCGACACCGGCTGGACGTTCTACACGCCGTTCTCCACCAGCTACTCGGAGAGTTACGTCGCCCTGGTGCTGGTGGGCATCTTCATCAACGGCTTCTCGTCCATCTTCACCGGGCTCAACTTCATCGTCACCATCCACCGCATGCGGGCGCCGGGGCTCACCTGGTTCCGGCTGCCGCTGTTCATCTGGTCCCACTACGCGACCAGCCTGATCATCGTCCTGGGGACGCCGGTGGTGGCGATCACGCTGCTGCTGGTGGTGGTGGAGCGGGTGTTCCGGCTCGGCATCTTCGACCCGGCCCTGGGCGGCGACCCGGTGCTCTACCAGCACCTGTTCTGGTTCTACTCCCACCCGGCGGTCTACATCATGATCCTGCCGGCCATGGGGGTGATCTCCGAGCTGGTGGCGGCGTTCTCCCGCAAGCGCATCTTCGGCTACCACTTCGTGGCCTTCGCCTCCATCGCCATCGCCGTGCTCGGCTTCCTGGTGTGGGGTCACCACATGTTCGTGGCCGGGCAGTCGGTCTACGCCGGCATGGTGTTTTCGGTGCTCTCCATGCTGGTGGCGATCCCGTCGGCGATCAAGGTGTTCAACTGGACGGCGACGCTCTACGGCGGCTCGATCTCGCGCGAGACCCCGATGCTCTACGCCCTGGGCTTCCTCGGGCTGTTCACCATCGGCGGCCTGACCGGCGTGATGATCGCCACCATGGGCATCGACGTCCACCTGCACGACACCTACTTCATCGTCGCCCACTTCCACTACATCATGGTGGGCGGGGCGATCATGGGCTACCTCGGCGGGCTCCACTACTGGTGGCCGAAGATCACCGGCCGCATGTACCCGGCGTTCTGGTCCCGGGTCTCGGCGATCCTGGTGTTCGTCGGCTTCAACCTCACGTTCTTCCCGCAGTTCATCCTCGGCTACCTCGGCATGCCGCGGCGCTACTGGGCGTACCCGCCGGAGTTCCAGGTGCTCAACGTGCTGTCGACGGCCGGCGCCACGATCCTCGGCATCGGCTATCTGCTGCCCTTCACCTACCTGTTCTGGTCGCTCAAGTACGGCCAGCGGGTGGGCGACAACCCCTGGGGGGCCACCGGCCTCGAGTGGCAGACCAGCTCGCCGCCGCCGACCGAGAACTTCCTGACGCCGCCGGTGGTCACCACCGAGCCGTACGACTACCGCGACCTGCACGTGCCGCCGGAATCGCGCTCACCGCTGTCGCGGGAGGAGGAGGAGTATGCCTGACGCCGCCCACGCTCACGGGCACGCCCACGGGCACCCCGCGCTGCAGCACCAGTTCGACACGCTGGAGCAGCAGAAGGAGTCGTCGACCTTCGGCATGTGGGTGTTCCTGGTCACCGAGATCATGTTCTTCGGCGGCCTGTTCACGATCTACATGATCTACCGCATGGCGAGCTACGAGGGCTTCGCCGAGGCGAGCCACGAGCTCGACATCGTGCTCGGCTCGATCAACACGGCGGTGCTGATCGGCTCCAGCCTGACGATGGCGATGGCGGTGTGGGCGGCGCAGACCGGCCGTGCCCGCACCACCGCCAACTTCCTCGTGGCGACGATCGTGCTGGGCTCGGTGTTCCTCGGCATCAAGGTGGTGGAGTACGCGGAGAAGTTCCACCACGACCACGTGCCCGGCTGGGGCTTCGCCTGGGAGGGGCCCCACGCCGACGCGGCGGAGCTGTTCTACTCTCTCTACTTCGCGATGACGGGGCTGCACGCGGTGCACATGATCATCGGCATCGGCGTGCTGGCGGCGCTGATCCGACCGGCGCTGCGCGGCCGCTACGACGCCTCGTACTACAACCCGGTGGAGATCACCGGGCTGTACTGGCACTTCGTCGACATCGTCTGGATCTTCCTCTTCCCGCTGCTGTACCTGATCGGTCGTCACGTCACCTAGTCCCGTGGACTGCTGAGCCCCGGAGGCCCGCCCGTGTCCGAGCACGTCGTCTCGCGCAAGACCTACTTCCTCATCTTCGGTGCCCTGATGGTGGGCACGGCGCTCACCGTGGCCGTCGCCTTCGTCGACCTGGGCATCTTCAACGACGTGGTGATGCTGACGATCGCGGTGGCCAAGGCGCTGCTGGTGATCCTGTTCTTCATGCACGTGAGGTACAGCGGCCGCCTGACCGCGCTGGCGGTCGCCTCCGGCTTCCTGTTCCTGCTCATCCTGATGGGAATCGTCGTCGCCGACTACCTCGCCCGCGGGCCGCTGCCGGGGGTGGGCTAGGGAAACGCAGGCGCGAGCCACCCGGCCCTGCCGTGCTACGGTCGGCGGATCGAAGGGAGGATCACGATGAAGAGCTGGTCGCTGTTCTGTGCTGCTGCCGTTGCCGTGCTCGCCCTCGCCTGTGGCGAGACGTCCGAAAGCTCCGACGGGGTCGAGAACCAGATCCAGGCCGAGGTGGAGGAGGCGCAGGTGGACGCGCGCTCGAGCGACGCCGCGGTGGCCGGAGCGCCGGTGGTGAGCGAGCGCTACCAGCGCTCCATCAACCGGGGCTGGCAGGAGGCGGTGGCGGGGGAGAGCCCGGCCTACGCCTGCGCCGGGCTCAAGGGGCGCGTGATGGGCACCGGGGAGACGGCGGACGCCGAGGCCCTCGAGGCGCTGTTCGCCTGCAACGTGCTGCTCCCGGTGCGCTACTTCGAGACCTACCTCGAGCAGGTCGAGGCCGGCGAGAAGACCTGTGTCGACCTGGTGCGGGAGATGGCCACCCAGCTCTCGGCGATGACCCTGTCGGTGGAGTCGATCCAGGGGATGGCCGACGCGATGGCGGACTCCCCGGAGGCTGGCGCGGCCGAGACCCTGGTCGCCGTGCTCGACGGAGCGACCCTCGAGCAAGGCCTGACCGACCCCGAGCGGCTGATCAAGGACCGCTTGGAGGACCGGGTGCGCGCGGTCTGTCCGGATCTCGCCGACGTGATCCTCCGCTGACCGGATCTCCCACCCCCGATTTCGGCGCCCGCGGCCGACCCGTCGCCGGCCCGTGCATTGCAGGAACCCCCTCGTGTCGCCCGCCGGTGACGATCGTCCCTTCACTCGAGAGGAGGCCTGCATGGAACGTGTCCGCCAGATGTTCGCCAACCACCCGGATCCGGCCAGTGACGCCGGGGACCAAGCCTTCGCCCTGGTCCAGGCGACCGCGGAGTGCGCCGCGGTCTGTACCACCTGCGCCGACGCCTGCCTCAGCGAGGACGACCCGGCCCCGATGCGCAGCTGCATCCGATCGAACCTCGACTGCGCGGACCTGTGCGCGGTCACCGGGCGGCTGATCGCCCGCCCCGGCAAGCAGGACCCGCAGACCCTGCGCGCCCAGCTCGAGGCCTGCGCCGTCGCCTGCCGCCACTGCGCCAGCGAGTGCGAGCACCACGCCGCGGCGATGGAGCACTGCCGCATCTGCGCGCAGACCTGCCGCGCCTGCGCCGAGGCCTGCGAGCGGATGCAGCAGGCGCTCGTCGCCTGAGCACCCCTGATCCAGGCTCACCACCGCGCCTGGAAACCCCGCGTGTCGAGGTGGATGAACGGACCCCGGTGGGGCGCCGGGCCGTAGAGGCCGAGGCCGCCCACGAAGGGGCGGTACCAGGGCTCCTGGGCCAGCTCGTCGACCACGCGGACGAGCACCCGGGCGTCCTCCACGGTGACCGAACCGCTGCCGTCGAGGTCGTCCATCATCCCGTTGCGGTTGCGGTCGACGAAGATGTCGGCGGCGTCGCCGAAGGCGTGGCGGGAAAAGCTGGTGTCGTTGCCGATGGCGCGGTTGTAGAACGGTGTTCGGTAGGCGCTCATCACGTAGAAGGTGTCGACCGGCAGGCCGCGTTCCTTGACCTCCGCGAGCAGCCGCTCCAGCTTGAGGAGCATGCGGGTGCGCAGCACCACGTACTTGGGATACCCGCTCTCCTGCTTGCAGACGAACTGCTTGAGCTGGAAGTGGGGTGAGACCCAGGTGTCGCGGTTCTCCTCGGTGACCTCGATGAACCCCCGCGGCGCCCGGTAGACCTCCAGCCCCTTGTAGAGCTTCGACGGATAGCTGCCGATGCGGTAGCCGTTGAGCGTCTCCGCACCGTCCCACGGGGTGAGCACGAAGGCGTTGAGGCACATCGTCTCGTCGCGGCTCTCGTCGATCACCCGCAGGCAGTGGAACCCCGGCTCCTGCGGCGCGGTCCACCGCCACCGCCCCGCGCCGGCGGGCTCCAGCCGCCCGGCGTCGGCCTCCACCCGGAACCGGCGGATCGGATCGGCCAGCACCGGCTCGAGCTCCAGCGTCTCCCCCGGCATCACGCTCGCCGACATCAGCGGGTGCGGATTGACCTCGTCGGCGAACTCGAGGGCGAAGCTCACCGGCTGCGGCGCGTCGGTCGGTTCCCCGGCCGCGCCGTCGGCGTGGAGCTCGGTGTCGAATCCGCAGTCGTCCTCGTCGGTCACCGGCACCTCGCCTTCCTCCGCCAGCCGCTCGTCCGGATCGCCCACCGCCTCCGGGGCGGGGACAGCGGAGCCGGCGCCGCGGCCGGATTCGCCGCAGGCCACGGCGGCAGCGAGGACGAGGACTGAGAGCAGGCGAGCGGAGGTTCGTCTCGGCATGCTCCGGCGACGGATGCAAGATCCGTCCGGCCCGGGCTGTCGCGATCCTGCGCCCTCGTCCGCAGGGGTCGAACCTTCGCGGCCCGGCGACGTACAGCGCGGAGGCCGGAGGGGCGGCCGGGTGACCGGCGAAGCGCCGCGCGCTGCTAGAGTCGCCCGACCCTGCGGTACCCGGCATTTCTCGTCCACTGCTGCCCGAAGGAGGCGCTCATGCGTTGCTCGCGTTCGTCGATGGTGCTCGTCCTCGCTTTCGCCCTGCTCGTCCTGACGCCCGGCGCCGGGGCGGCCCAACGCGGCAAGGCGGCGCCGGAAGAGAAGCCGGGAAACCAGGCCCAGAAGAAGCAAGAGGGGCCGCTGTCCGCCGCCACCTTCGCCGGTCTCGAGCTGCGCGGCATCGGGCCGGCCCTGATGTCGGGGCGCATCGCCGACGTCGCCATCGATCCCCGCGACCAGGCCACCTGGTACGTGGCGGTGGGCAGCGGCGGCGTGTGGAAGACCACCAACTCCGGCACCACCTGGGAGAGCGTCTTCGACGGCCAGGGCTCCTACTCGATCGGCGACGTCGCCCTCGATCCGTCGAACCCCGACACCGTGTGGGTCGGCACCGGCGAGAACGTCGGCGGACGGCACGTGGGCTACGGCGACGGCGTCTACCGCAGTCGCGACGGCGGCAAGAGCTGGCAGCGCGTCGGCCTCGAGGCCAGCGAGCACATCGGCACCGTGTGGGTCGACCCGCGGGATTCCGACACCGTTCTGGTGGCCGCCCAGGGGCCGCTGTGGTCCGCCGGCGGCGACCGTGGCCTCTACAAGACCACCGACGGCGGCGCCACCTGGCGCAAGGTGCTGGGCGGCGGCGAGTACACCGGCGTCAACGAGCTGGCCGCCGACCCGAGGAACCCGGACGTCCTCTACGCCTCGACCCACCAACGGCACCGCAACGTGGCCGCCCTGGTCGACGGCGGCCCCGAGTCGGGCATCCACAAGTCCACCGACGGCGGCGAGACCTGGCGCGAGCTGACTCGCGGCCTGCCGGAGGCCGACCTGGGCAAGATCGGCCTCGCCGTCTCGCCGTTCGACTCCAACGTGATCTACGCCGGCATCGAGCTGGCCCACCGCGAGGGCGGCTTCTACCGCTCGGCCGACGGCGGCGAGAGCTGGGAGAAGCGCAGCGACTACGTGGCCGGCGGCACCGGGCCCCACTACTACCAGGAGCTCTTCGCCAGCCCGCACCAGCCGGAGCGCGTGTACCACATGGACTGGAAGCTGTCGGTCAGCGAGGACGGCGGGCGCACCTGGCGGCGCCTCAACGAGGAGGCCAAGCACGTCGACAACCACGCCATGGCCTTCTCGCCCCACGATCCCGACTACCTGCTGGTCGGCACCGACGGCGGCCTCTACGAGAGCTGGGACCTGGGGCAGACGTGGAAGTTCGTCGCCAACCTGCCGGTGACCCAGTTCTACAAGATCGCCGTGGACGACGATGCGCCGTTCTACAACGTCTACGGTGGCACCCAGGACAACAGCACCCAGGGCGGCCCCACCCGCACCGACAACGTGCACGGCATCCGCAACAGCGACTGGTTCGTCACCCTCTTCGCCGACGGCCATCAGCCGGCCACCGAACCGGGCAACCCGGACATCGTCTACTCCGAGTGGCAGCAGGGCAACCTGGTGCGCTACGACCGGAGGACCGGCGAGATCGTCTACATCAAGCCTCAGGGGGAGCCCGGTGATCCGCCGGAGCGCTTCAACTGGGACGCGCCGATCCTGGTCAGCCCCCACGATCCGAAGCGCCTCTACTTCGCCAGCCAGCGCGTGTGGCGCAGCGACGACCGGGGCGATTCCTGGCGCGCCGTCAGCGGTGACCTGACCCGCGACGAGGATCGCCTCACCCTGCCGGTGATGGGGCGTGTCCAGGGTTGGGACGCGGTGTGGGACCTCACCGCAATGTCGAGCTACAACACCATCACGTCGCTCGCCGAAAGCCCGCTCGCCGAGGGCCTGCTCTACGCCGGCACCGACGACGGCCGGCTGCAGGTCAGCGAGGACGGCGGCGCCACCTGGCGCCTGGTGGACGTGGCGCGCATGCCCGGCGTGCCGGAGCGCGCCTTCGTCAACGACGTGAAGGCCGATCTCCACGACGCCGACACCGTCTACGTGGCCCTCGACAACCACAAGGCTGGTGACTTCGCGCCCTACCTGGTGAAAAGCACCGACCGCGGTCGCACCTGGCGCTCGATCGCCGGCGACCTGCCGGAGCGCCACCTGGTGTGGCGCCTGGTGCAGGACCACGAGCGGCCCGGGCTGCTGTTCGCCGGCACGGAGTTCGGCGTCTTCTTCACGCTCGACGGCGGCGCCCGCTGGATCCAACTCACCGGCGGCGTGCCGACCATCGCCTTTCGCGACCTCGCGATCCAGCGACGCGAGAACGATCTCGTCGGCGGCACCTTCGGGCGCGGCATCTGGATCCTCGACGACTACACGCCGCTGCGCCAGGTCTCGGCCGAGGTCCTGGAGCGCGAGGCGGTGCTGTTCCCGGTCGAGGAGGCACTGTGGTACGTGCCGAAGCGCTCGCTCGGCGGCGGCGAGAAGGCGAGCCAGGGGGACTCCTTCTTCACCGCCCCCAATCCGCCCTTCGGCGCCGTCTTCACCTACTACCTGAAGGAGGGCTTCCGTAGCCTCGCCGACCAGCGTCGCGAGCGCGACCGGGAGCGGGCCGAGACCGGCGAGGAGAGTCCCTACCCCGGTTGGGAGGCGCTGCGGGCCGAGGCCCGGGAGGAGGCGCCCGGCGTGGTGCTGACGGTGCGCGACGACGCCGGCCGGGTGGTGCGGCGCGTCTCCGGGCCGGCGGGCAAGGGGTTCCACCGCGTCGCCTGGGATCTGCGCTACCCGTCGCCCGGCGCGGTCACCTCGCCGGCGCCCGCCGGCGAGGACGACGAGGACCTCGCCAGCGGCTTCCTCGCCGGTCCCGGCACCTACCGCGTGGTCCTCGAGCGGCAGGTGGACGGCCGCCTCGAACCGCTCGGCCCGGAGCAGACCTTCCGCGTGGTGCCCCTCCACGGCGGCGGCACCCTCCCCGGCGCTACCCCGGCCGAGCGCACCGCGTTCATGGAGAGCTACGCCGATCTGGTGCGCCGCGCCGAGGCGGTGGACGCGAGCCTGGAGGAGACGGCCCGGCGGCTCGACGTCCTGCAGGTGGCGCTGTCGCGCTCGCGCGCCGGCGAGGAGCTCTTCGCGATGGTGCGCCAGCTCGAGACGCGGGTGGCGGATCTCGAGCTGGCGGTCTCCGGCGACGGGCTGCGCCGTGGCAAGGGGGAGACGACGGAGCCGTCGATCGACGACCGCCTCGGCACCGTCTTCCTGGGCAATTACTGGTCGACCTACGGCCCGACTCCGACCCACCGGCGGTCGCTGGAGATCGCCGGCGAGGAGCTGACCCGCGTGCAGCAGGACCTGCGCGGCCTGCTCACCGACGACCTGCCGCGCCTCGAACGGGCGATGGACGCGGCGGGCGTGCCCTGGACGCCGGGGCGGTTGCCGTAGGGAGGAGGCGGTGGCGGCGGGCGTGCTGGGGCCGGCGAGTCGTGGGGGGGGGGGGGGGGGGG
>DATACC010000027.1:0-12980 GCA_036259255.1 Thermoanaerobaculia bacterium
CCCCCCCCCCGGCACCGACGCCGGCAAGCGCCCCGGCGCCCGCTCCCGGGCCGGCGCCGGACGCCTCGCCGACGCCGCGGGCCAAGGGCGCCGATCTGCCCGAGCCCCTGTTCTTCGCCCTGGTGCTGCTGGAGCGCGACCTCGCCCGCGGTGACCACGGGCACAGCACGCAACGCATCCTGCGCGAGATCGCCAAGCTCCTGCGCGAGGGCGACCTCGAGACCCTCCGCTTCACCTACCGAACACTGCTCGGCCGCCTCCAGGATCCCCGCCCCGACCTGCGCCGCGCGGGCGAATTGATCGACCACCACTTCGCCGGGTAGTCGCACCGGGACCAGGCGTTCGCGGCCCTGGCCGGGCCTGCAGCCGTGGTAATGTCCCGCAAATTTCGACCGGATGGACCGGCGGGAGGTGCGGGATGGCGGCTCGGAGTCCGCTGTTTTCGTGGGTGGAGCGTTCGCTGCGGATGGCCCGGGTCAGCCTGGCCACCGGACGCCCTCCGGAGGAGCTGGTGGAGGAGGCGCGGGCGGCCCGTCGGGCGCACCGGCTGAGCCGGCGCGAGCTGCTGCAGGGCGCCGCGCTCGGAGCCGCCGGGCTGGCGGTGGGTTGTTCGCCGCGGGTGCTGCGAAGCGGCCCGGCGGAGCGAAGCACCGTGCCGGCTGGCGCGGAGACGCCGGTGGTGATCGTCGGCGCCGGCATCGCCGGGCTCACCGCCGCCTATCGCCTGCAGCAGGCGGGGGTCGCCGTGCGGGTGCTCGAGGCGCAGGACCGGGTGGGCGGCCGCATGTGGAGCCTGCGCGGCGCCTTCGCCGACGACCAGGTGGTGGAGCTCGGCGGCGAGCTGATCGACACCGGCCACACGGCGATCCGCGGGCTGTGCGACGAGCTGTGCATCCAGCTCGACGACCTCACCGCCGACGACCCCACCCTCGACACCGATCTCTGGTTCTTCGGCGGCCGGCGGCGCAGCGATGCCGAGGTGGTGGCCGCCTTCGTCCCCGTCGCCCGTCGCATCGAGGAGGACCTGGCGACGATCACCGGCGAGGTGACCTACCGCACCCCGTCCGGAGCCGAGCGCCTCGACCGCACCACCCTCGCCGAGTGGATCGCCGGCTGCGAGGCGGAGGCCTGGTTCCGCGAGCTGCTCACCGTCGCCTACACCACGGAGTACGGCCTGGAGACCGAGCGGCAGTCGGCCCTCAACCTGCTGCTGCTGATCGATCCCGAGGCGCCGCCGTTCCGCATCTTCGGGGACAGCGACGAGCGCTTTCGGGTCCACGAGGGCAACGACGCCATTGCGCGGGAGCTCGCCCGCCGCCTCGACCCCGCCATCGAGACCGGCAGCCGGGTGGAGGCCCTGCGCGAGCTGGCCGACGGCTCCTTCGCGCTGTCGGTGCGCCGCGGCGCCGAGAGCCGCGAGGTGCGCGCGCCCCACGTCGTGCTCGCCCTGCCGTTCACGCTGCTGCGCCAGGTGGAGATCGCCATGGAGCTGCCGGCGGTCAAGCGCCGCGCCATCGACGAGCTCGGCTACGGCACCAACGCCAAGCTGATGGTCGGCTTCTCCGAGCGCGTGTGGCGCAGCGACTACGACTCCAACGGCAGCGTCTTCGCCGAGCTGCCGTTCCAGACCACCTGGGAGACCAGCCGCCTGCAGCCCGGCCGCGCCGGGGTGCTGACCAACTTCACTGGCGGCGACCACGGCGTGGAGATCGGCCGCGGCACGCCGGAGGAGCAGGCGGCGCTGATGGTGGCCGGCCTCGAGCGCGTCTTTCCCGGCGTCGCCGCGCGCCGCGAGGGGATGGCGGTGGCGCGCTTCCACTGGCCGAGCTTTCCGTGGACCCTCGGCAGCTACGCCTCCTACCTGCCGGGCCAGTGGACCGGCATCTGCGGCGCCGAGGGCGAGCGGGTGCGCCGCCTCCACTTCGCCGGCGAGCACTGCTCGCTGGCGGCCCAGGGCTTCATGGAGGGCGGCTGCGAGACCGGCGAGGCGGTGGCGCGGGAGATCCTGGCGGATCTCGGGCTGGCCTTGCCCCGGGCGGCCTGAGGCGTCAGCCGGGGCCGGGCGCGCCGAGGCGGGCCTGGAGCTCGCGGGCGGGGGCGTAGCCGGGCTGGAGGGTCAGGGCGCGCGCGACCGCCGCGCCGGCCTCGGCGGTGCGCCCCTGCTCGAGCTGCACGAGGGCGAGGGTGTAGTGGAGCTTCTCGGAGTAGGGGAACGTCTCCGCCGCCGCCTCGAGCACCCCCGCGGCGCGCGGCAGCGAGCCGGCGTCGATCCAGGTGAGGGCGAGGTTCAGGTGGGCATCGACGCTGGCCGGGTCGGCGGTCGCCTGCTCGAAGAGCCGACGCGCCTGTGCGAGGTCGCCCCGAGCCCGGGCGATCTTGCCGAGGCCGATCAGCGCCTGCCCCTTGTCGGGCCGCACCCGGCGGGCGCGGGCGAACAGCTCTTCGGCGCGCCGGGCGTGGCCTTCCTTGAGCTCCACCTCGGCGAGCATCCACAGGGCGTCGTAGCTCTCGGGGTCGGCGGCGACCACCTGCTCGAGGGCCGGGCGGGCGGCAGCGTGGCGGCCGGTCGCGACCAGGCTCGCCGCCCGTTTCAGCGCGCCGACCAGGGCCACCATCTCCTTCGGGTCGGGCGCGTCGGGGCCGCCGCGGGATCCGGAGAAGACGTAGCCGAGGCTGCGCAGCGCCCGCTCCTCCTCGGAGTCGACGGTGCGGGCGGCGGCGGCCGGCGGCTCCAGGCGGGCCAGCTCCCGGGCATGGAGGCGGGCCAGGCGACGGCTGGTTTCGTCGCCCTCGTCCCACAGGTTCACCGACTCGTCCGGGTCGGCGGCGAGGTCGTAGAGCTCCGGGATCGGCGCCCGGATGTACTTGCGGCCGTCCGCCACCACGCCGGTCAGCGGGCTCCAGCCGTAGGCCTCGGCCGGCAACACCGACTCGATCAGCAGCTCCGGCGGAGCGGCGGGCGGGGAGAGCAGCGAGCGCCCCTCCATCGCCTCCGGGACCGGCAGGCCGAGGAGAGCGAGGATCGTCGGCGCCACGTCCACCAGGCCGGCGGCGTCGGTCACCCGGCGGCCGGCCGGAACCGAACCGGGGTGGTGGAGGAGGAGGGGCACCCGCAGGGTGCTGTCGTAGAGGAACAGGCCGTGGGTGTCCTCGCCGTGCTCGCCGAGGCTCTCGCCGTGGTCGGCGGTGACGACGACCGCGGTGTCGCCCCGCACCCCCAGGCGCTCCAGGTGCGCCAGCAGCCGGCCGAGCTCCCGGTCGGCGCGGGCGATCTCGCCGTCGTACGGGCGGTCGGCGAAGCGGGCTGCGAGGTCGCCCTCCAGGCGATACGGCTGGTGCGGGTCGAACAGGTGGAGCCAGAGGAAGAACGGCTCGCCAGTGGTCGAATCGAGCCAGCCGATGGCCTCGTCGACGGTGCGCTCGGCCGGCCGGCTGCGGATCTCGAGGGCGTTGACCGGCGCCGAGCCGCCGGTGAGGTCGTCGCCGTAGCGGTCGAAGCCCTGGGCGAGGCCGAAGCGGCGGTCGAGCACGAAGGCGGAGACGAAGGCGCCGGTGGCGAGGCCCCGGCCCTTCAGGATCTCGGCGACGGTCTCCACCTCGCCGGCCAGCTCGTAGGTGCCGTTGTTGCGCGCGCCGTGGGCCGCCGGCGGCAGGCCGGTCAGCATCGTGGCGTGGGAGGGCAGGGTGATCGGCGTCGGCGCCCAGGCGCGCTCGAACAGCGTGCCGCCGGCCGCCAGGGCGTCGAGGGTCGGCGTCTCGGCGCCGGCGTAGCCGTAGGCACCGATGCGGTCGGCGCGGGTGGTGTCGAGGCTCACCAGGACGATGTTGCGCGGCGGCTCCGCCGTCGGCGGCGTGGCGGAGCCGGCGGTGCCGGGCTCCTGGCAGGCACTGACGAGCAGCAACGGCAGGGCGGCGAGCCAGCGGCGGGACCTCATCGGCGGCGATCTTAACCTCCCGCGGCGCGAGGCCCTCCTCGATCAGCGCCTCGGTCGCGGGCGTCCGCGAGCATCCGGTACGGCACCGTGCGCAAGATCTCCGAGAGCGGGATCACCCCGGCGCGGGCCTTGTCCAGGGCGTCGTCGAGGAGCGTCCGCATCCCCTTGGCGACGGCGCGCTCGCGCAGCGCTTGGGACGGGACGCCGTCGGCGATGAGGTCGGCGGTCTCGGCGTCGGCCACGAACAGCTCGTAGATGCCGGTGCGGCCCCGGGTGCCGCGGCCCCCGCAGGCCGCGCAGCCGCGGGCGCGGAAGAAGGCCGCGTCGGCGGCGAGGCCGAGGCGGCGGGCCTCCTCGGCGGTGGGTGGCGCCTCCTCGCGGCAGTGGGGGCAGAGGCGGCGCACCAGGCGCTGCGAGAGGGCGCCGAGCAGACAGCTCGCGATCATGCCCGGCTCGACGCCGAGCGTGCGCAGGCGCGCGACGGTGCGGACGGCATCGTTGGTGTGCAGGGTGGAGAGCACCAGGTGGCCGGTCTGCGCGGCGCGCACGGCGGCGTCGGCGGTCTCCTCGTCGCGCACCTCGCCGATCAGGAGGATGTCCGGGTTCTGGCGCAGGAAGGCGCGGGCGTATTCGGCGAAGCCCATCTGCGGCGACACCTGCTTCTGGTTGATCTTCGGGAAGCGGTACTCGATGGGGTCCTCGGCGGTGAGGATCTTCTTCTCCGGCGAGCCCACCCGCTGGATGGCGGCGTAGAGGGTGGTGGTCTTGCCGCTGCCGGTGGGGCCGGTGACCAGCACCAGCCCCTCGGGGTTGGCGACCAGGCGCTCGAAGGTGGCCAGGTGATCGCCGGCGAAGCCGAGCTGCTCCAAGCCGAGCACGGCGGCGGCGCGGTCGAGGATGCGCAGCACGGCGTCCTCGCCGGCGGGGCCGGGCACCACCGAGACGCGGAAGTCGATGCTCCGCTCGCCCCGACCGTCCTTCCAGGTGGCGCGCAGGCGGCCGTCCTGGTCGCGGCGGCGCTCGCCGATGTCGAGCTCGGCGAGCACCTTGAGCCGTGCCATCACGCCATCGACGTTGTCGAGCGACAGCGGCGTGACCGACTGGCGCAGCAGCCCGTCGATGCGGAAGCGCACGTCCACGTCGTGGGCGTAGCGCTCGATGTGGACGTCGCTCGCCCCGAGCTGGACGGCGCGGGCGAGGATCTCGTCGAGCAGCTCCGGGGCTCCGGCCTCACCGTGGAACGAGAAGTCGGCGACAGGGGAGAGCTCCAGCACCTTGCGGTCGGCCGCCGGGTCGGCCTGACCCCAGCCGAGGTCGAGGGCGCGCCGCACCTCGAACGCGTTGAGCCGCACGGAGCGCACCGCCGCCACCGGCCGCCCCAACCGCGCCGCCACCTCCCGTACCACCGAGCGCCGTGCCGGATGCACCATCCCCAGCGTCACCGGCGCCTCGTTCCCGGGCTCCACCGGACCGAGCACCACCACCTCCCGCTCGCGGCAGAAGTCCTCGTCGAGCAGCCGCACGCAGCGCGGGTCGATCTCGAAGTGGTCGAGCTCGGTGAAGGTCATGGCCGGAGCATATGGCCGGTGGTGATCGTGCAGGAGGGCCGGACTCCTGGCCCTCAGATCCCCGTCACCCGCACCACCTCCTCGAAGGTGGTCACGCCCTCGGCGAGCTTGCGCAGGGCGCTCTGGCGCAAGGTGCGCATGCCGTGCTCGACGGCGGTGCGCTTGATCTCGGGGGAGTCGGCGCCGCGGACCACCAGCTCCTTGACGGCATCGTCCAGCGGCAGGATTTCGAAGATGCCGGTGCGGCCCAGGTAGCCGGTGCCGCGGCACTCGGGGCAGCCCTCGCCCTCGCGCACCTTCACCTTCTTGCCCGCCGGCACCGACAGCCGCAGGGTGGCGACCTCGTCCTGGGTCAGGTGGCGCTCGACGCCGCAGTGGGGGCAGATCTTGCGTACCAGGCGCTGGGCCATGGCGCCGACCACCGTCGAGCTGATCAGGAAGCGCTCGACGCCGAGGTCCACCAGGCGGCCCATCGAGGAGGCGGCGTCGTTGGTGTGCAGGGTGGAGAAGACGAGGTGGCCGGTGAGCGCCGCCTGGATGGCGTACTGGGCCGTCTCGCCGTCGCGGATCTCGCCCACCATGATGACGTCCGGGTCCTGGCGCAGGATGTGGCGCAGGGCGTTGGCGAAGGTCACCCCCACCTTCGGCTGCACCAGCACCTGGTTGAACTCCTCGAGCACCATCTCGATGGGATCCTCGATGGTGGTGACGTTGATCTGCTCGTTGGCGATCACCTTGAGCGCCGAGTAGAGCGTCGTCGTCTTGCCGCTGCCGGTGGGGCCGGTGACCAGCACGATGCCGTGGGGCCGGCTGATGAAGTCGTTGAACCGCCCCAGCTCATCGGTGAAGAAGCCGAGCTCGCCGAGGTCCTGCATCAGCACCTGGGGATCGAAGACCCGCATCACCACCTTCTCGTCGAAGGCGGTGGGCAGGGTGGAGACGCGCAGCTCCACCTCGCGGCCGTTGCGCTCCGTCTTGATGCGGCCGTCCTGGGGGCGACGCTTCTCGGCGATGTCGAGGCGCGACATCGTCTTGATCCGCGAGACCACGGCCCGGTGCACCACCCGCGGCATCGTCTGGATCGGGTGCAGCACGCCGTCGATGCGGAAGCGGATCAGGCACTGGTCGCGCTTCGGCTCCACGTGGATGTCGCTCGCCCGGCTCTCGAACGCGTGCTGGAGCATGAACTCCACCGCGTTGACCACGTGCTTGTCGCTCGACTCGATCTCCGCGTCGCTCTTCATGCGGACGAGCTGCTCGAGGTTGCCCAGGTCGACGCCGGTGGTCAGCTCCCGCTCGGCCCGGCGCACCGAGTGGCGCAGGCCGTAGAACTCGGTGAGGGCGCGCAGGATCTCCGGCTCCGAGGCCACCAGCAGCTCGATCTCGCCGGCGGCGAGGCGGCGGAACGAGTCGATCCCCTCCATGTCGAACGGATTGGCCAGGGCCACCCGCAGCTTGCCGTTGGCCATCGCCAGCGGCAGCATGCGGTGGCGCTTGGCGAACGGGCGCGAGACCTTCGATTCGATCAGCTCGGCGTCGAGCTGAAGGCTGTCGATGCGCACCCGCGAGTAGCCGGCGTCGGCAGCCAGGGCGTCGGCGATCTCCTGCTCGCCCACCTCGCCCCCGGTCACCTGGTCCGGCAGGCGGAGCTGCTCGACCAGCTCGTAGGCGAGGGCCCGCTGCTGGAAGGCGTGGCCGGAGCGCACCCGCTGCGGGACGAGCTGCGCTTCCTTCTTCACCATGTCCCCCTGCTCCCGCGTGATGCGGCCCTGCCGCACGAGGACGTTGGCCACCAGCTCCGGGGTCAGTTGCATGCGCCGTATGCTATCGCCGGGCGGGCGGTGCCGCGCCGCTTCAGTCGCCGCAGTACTCCTCCGGCGTCGCCAGGCGGTGGAACACGGCGGGGGTGCCGGCAGGGGCGACGTACTCGCTGAGACCCACCGGGTCGGTCGGGTCCCCCCAGTCGTAGGTGTAGCCGAGGGCGGTCCAGGGGAAGTCGCAGCCCGGCCCGGCGCCGTCGTAGGAAGACCGCCACCACGTGCACATCCAGGCGAGGTGGGCCTGGGTCACCTCCACCCAGCCGCCGGAGACCTGGCGCGGCGTCGGCTCGGCCAGCTCGGGGCAGTGCCAGGGCGGGGCGCCGGGCGCACTCGGCGAGGTGTCGACCCCGGCCAGCGGGATCTCCACCTGGCACTCGTGGTCGGTGATCTCCGGGTCCGGGCAGGGGCGGAAGAAGCGGGCAGGGGAGATCCAGAGCTCGGCGAACACCTGGCCGTCCGCCGATCCCACCGGCATCCCGAGCGCCTGGAAGATCCGCGGCGCCAGCGGCTCGCCCGGGTGCTGGCGGCGGTAGGCGCGGCAGAAGTCCTGGGCCTGGGGCACCGCCGTCAGCCAGGTGACGCCGTAGAGCGAGAAGTGCTGCCCCGAAGCGTACTGCTCGTAGTAGCTGCGAAGCGTCCAGGTGACCATCAGCACCCGCCCGTCCACGTCCCACTGCAGCCCCGGCGTCGAGCGCAGGATCGGCAGCAGGTCGCGGGAGATCTTCTCCGGCGACGGGTACCTCGCCGCAGCCAGCGCCGCCACGTACTCCGGCGGCACCTGCGGACAGGCGGCGGCCGCCGGGTCCGCGGCCCCGCCGGCCGGGAGCGGCGGGGCCGGCACCGCCGCGGCTCGCGGTGGGGCCGGCGCCGAGGGGGGCGCGCCGGCGCCGGGCGGCAACGGCTGCGGTGTGGCACAGCCGGTGGCGAGAGCGAGGAGGACGAGAATCAGGCTGGCGCGCGGCGGCGACGCGGAGCGAGGCATACGATCTCCCGTGCAACGAAGAATTTCCGCGCACACTAGCACGCTGCAGGACCCGGCGGGGCGGAGGATCCGGGCTAGAGTCGGCGGCCGTGACCTTCTCCGCCCTCGCCGTCACGCTGGTGGTCGGCTCCGCCCTCGCCTGGTCGGGCTTCGACTACGCCCGCAAGGCGCTGGTGGCGCGGATCGATCCGACGCCGCTGATGTTCCTGCTCACGGCGGCCCAGACGCCGCTGTTCGCCGCCTGGGCGCTGGCCGACGGCGCGGCCTGGCCCGAGCCCCGCTACTGGTTGCCGGCGCTCGCCTCGGTGGCCCTCAACGTGGTGGCCAATCTGGCCTTCATCCACGCCTTCCGCATCTCGCCGATCAGCCTGACGGTGCCCCTGCTGTCGCTGACTCCGGCGGTCACGGCGCTGGCGGCGGTGCCGCTGCTCGGCGAGCTGCCGAACCGGCGACACGTGGCTGGTATCGCCCTGGTGGTGGTGGGCGCCTTCATGCTCCACCTGCGGCCGGGAGCCGGGGTGTCGGTGCGCGCCATGCTGCGGGCGCTGGCCCGTGAACGCGGTGCCCACCTGATGCTGCTGGTGGTGGTCTGCTGGTCGCTGACCCCGCCCCTCGACAAGCTGGCGGTGGAGGAATCGAGCTGGCCGGTGCACGGCACGGTGCTGTGCGGCGGAGTGGCCCTGGCGGTGCTGGCACTGCTGGCGGCCCAGGGGCGGGTGCGCGCGGTGGGCCAGGTACGGCGCGCGCCGGGGCTTCTCGGCGGCGCGGTGCTGGTGAGCTGCCTCGCCCTGGCCCTGCAGCTCCTCGCCTACGGCCTGGTCTGGGTCGCCCTGGTGGAGACGGTCAAGCGCGGCTTCGGCAATCTCCTGGCCCTCGCCTACGGCCGCTTCCTGTTCGACGAGGCGGTGGGACGGGTTCAGGTGGTCGCCGTGCTGCTGATGGGGGCCGGCGTGGCGTTGATCCTCTTCTAATCCGTCCTACTCCGGCCGCGACTGCACGCGGAAGACGTGTCGGCCCTGGGGATCGGTGCCGTCGTAGGTGGCGCGCACCGTGTCCACCGAGCCGCCGGTGCCCAGCAGGTAGCTCTGGGCGCGCGACAGCTCGCTGTGGATCATCACGCCGTCGCCGAGGGTGATGAGGGCGTTGTCCGGGTCGTGCTGGGCGTGCGCCGCGGTGGCGGCACGGGTGCCGTTGGGATCGGTGACGCTGATGTTCTCCAGGGTCTTCATGGCCGTCTCCTTCGGTGGTTCTCGTGGTCGTCGCTCCCCGCCGCCCGTTGCAAGCACCGCACCGGTGCGCCGCACCGGCCTGGCAGGATGCTTGCGGCGAGATCTCGCCAAGGAGGACGAGATGATTCGATCGACCGAGAAGCGACCTAAGATCGCGATGCTGCTGCCGGTGGTCTTCGTGGCCCTCGCCTGTGCCGCTGGCGAGGGCGGTGCGGTGCGCGCCCAGGACGAGGCGGCAGCGCCGGACGGCGACCCGGCGCAGGCGGCCCCGGCCCGCGGCGCCGCCGCCACCGACCACGACGCCGGCCTGCCGCTGGAGCGCATCGACCTGCCGGAGGGCTTTCGCATCGGCGTCTGGGCCGAGGTGCCGGGTGCCCGCTCGCTGACCCGCTCGCCCGGCGGCGTGGTGTACGTCGGCACCCGCGAGAACCGCGGCAGGGTCTACGCCGTGGTCGACCGCGATGGCGACCAGCACGGCGAGACGGTGCACGTGGTGGACTCGGGCCTGAACACGCCCAACGGCGTCGCCTGGCGCGACGGCGCCCTCTACGTCGCCGAGATCGACCGCATCCTGCGCTACGACGGCATCGACGAGCGGCTGGAGGATCCGCCCGACCCGGTGGTCGTGACCGACGCCTACCCGAGCGACCGCCACCACGGATGGAAGTTCATCGCCTTCGGCCCCGACGGCTGGCTCTACGTGCCGGTGGGGGCGCCGTGCAACGTCTGCGAAGCGGACGAGATCTACTCCACGATCACCCGCATCCGGCCCGATGGATCGGGGCGCGAGATCTACGCCTCGGGAATCCGCAACACCGTCGGCTTCGACTGGCACCCGGAGACCGGCGTGCTGTGGTTTACCGACAACGGCCGCGACCGCATGGGCGACGACGTGCCGCCCGACGAGCTCAACCGCGCACCAGAGAAGGGCTTGCACTTCGGATTCCCGTACTGCCACGGCGGCGACGTCCGGGACCCGGAATTCGGCAGCGAGCGGTCGTGCGGCGAATTCGTGGCGCCGGAGCTGAACTTCGCCGCCCACGTGGCGGCCCTCGGCATGCGCTTCTACACCGGCGAGATGTTCCCGGCCGAGTACCGCGGCGACGCCTTCGTCGCCGAGCACGGCTCGTGGAACCGCTCGACCCCGATCGGCTACCGCGTGATGCGGGTGCGCATGGAGGGCTCCGAAGCCGTCTCCGCCGAGGCCTTCGCCGAGGGCTGGCTGGGCGAGAACGGCCGCGACTGGGGCCGCCCCGTCGACGTCCTGGTGATGCCGGACGGCGCCCTGCTGGTGTCGGACGACTCGGCGGGGGTGGTGTACCGCATCTGGTACGAGGGCGAGGCCCCGCCGGCACCGGCCGCCGGGTAGGGTGCCTCAGGGCGGCGGCGGGCCGGGCCAGCTCGCGGTCAGCTCGCGGGTGGCGCGCCAGTGGGCGAGGAGCTCGGCCAAGGAGTCGCCGCCGAGCTTCTCGAGCAGGGCGTCGGCGAGCACCAGGGCCACCATCGCCTCGGCGATGACCCCGGCCGCCGGCAGGGCGGTGACGTCGCTGCGCTCGTACTGGGAGGTGTGGGGCTCGAGGGTGTCGAGGTCGACGCTCGGCAGCCCCTTGCGCAGCGTGGCGATCGGCTTCTTGTAGGCGGTCACCACCAAGTCCTCGCCGTTGCTGATGCCGCCCTCGGTGCCGCCGGCGCGGTTGGTGGTGCGCGGGAAGCGGCCGTCCCGGTGGCCGATCGCGTCGTGGGCCTCGCTGCCGGGGCCGCGGGCGGTGGCGAGCGCCGCGCCGATCTCCACCGCCTTGACCGCCGGCACCGACATCACCGCCTGGGCCAGGCGACCGTCGAGCTTGTCGTCCCAGGCCGTGTGGGAGCCGAGGCCCACGGGCACGCCGTGGGCGATCACCGTCACCGCACCGCCGAGGGTCTCGCCCTCGGCCTTGGCGCGATCCACCAGCGCCACCATCTCCGGCTCGAGGTCGCGGTCGACGGCGCGCAGCGGCGACTCGTCGTCCACCCGGCACAGCTCCTCCCAGGTGGGCACCGGCCGGTCGGCGCCCAGTGGTCCGAGGGAGCGCACGCCGCTCCGGATCTCCACTCCCACCTGAGCGAGCAGCATCTTGGCGAAGGCGCCGGCGGCCACCCGCCCGGTGGTCTCCCGCGCCGAGGCACGCTCCAGCACGTCGCGCGGGTCGCGGCGCAGGTACTTCTGGGCGCCGGCGAGGTCGGCGTGGCCCGGGCGCGGGCTCCGGATGCGCCGCAACTCGGACTTGTGGGGGTCCACCGGCCCGGGGGCCATCACCGTCTCCCAGCTCCCCCAGTCGCGGTTCTCGATCCACAGGGCCAGCGGCGAGCCCAGGGTCTCGCCGTCGCGCACGCCGCCGCGCATCTCCACCGTGTCGCGTTCGATCTGCATGCGGCGGCCGCGGCCGTGGCCGTGCTGGCGGCGGGCGAGATCGCGCCGCACGAGGTCGACATCCACCGGCAGCCCGGCGGGCAGGCCGGTCAGCAGCACGGTGAGCCCCGGTCCGTGGCTCTCTCCGCCGGTGACCAGCTTCAGGCGCCGCAGCATGGTGGGGAGGATAGCAGCGGCGGAACCGGCGCCGGGCGGCTACCCCGGCCAGGGCCGGTAACCGCGCGCGGTGGGGAGGGGCGCCAGCTCCAGACCGGTCTCGTCGGTCAGGTAGTCGTAGCCGATCGCCTGCAGCTCGCGGTCGGGATCGAGGGCGCGGTAGCGGTCGCGGCGCGCCTCGCGGTCGGCGGGGTGGAGCATCTTGAGGTGGTAGAGGAAGAGGTCGGCGTCGGGGAAGCGGCCGTCCGGCAGGCGGCTGTCGAGGGGCGCCCAGTAGCAGTGCAGGCGCTGCTCGTGGAACTGGTGGTCGCGGCGGGCCAGGAACAGCCGCGGCGATACCTTGCGCCCCCACAGCCCGTCCACCCGCACCCGGTCGGGCCGGTCCCACACCTCGCGCACCTGCAGGTTGTAGGCGGTGAGCCCCTCGTGTTCGGCGCGGTCGATCTCGGCCTCGGCCCGGCGCCGGAAGTCGTGCTCCAGCCGCTCGTCGGCGTCGACGCCCAGGAGCCAGTCCGGCCGATGGCGCCATCCGGTCTCGACCAGGAGGCGGTGGTTGGCCGCGTCCTCCCACACGTGGGGCTCGCGCGGCGGCCGGCGCACCACCTCGAGGACGGCCGGGTGGGCGGCCACGTACTCGCCGGAACCGTCCGTGGAGCCGTCGTCCAGGGCGACGACGCCGTCGACGTGGGGCACCACGTTCTCGAACCAGTCGGGCAGGTAGCGCATCTCGTCGCGGAAGGCGAGCATCGCCAGGATGCGACGGCGCCGCGGCCGGCGCGGCCCGAGGCGCCGGAGCGACCACCAGCGCGCCGCGGGGCCGGAGCTCACGGCCGGACCGCTCCGGCAGGGGGCCCATCCGGCGGGAACGGCTCCGCCGCGG
>DATACC010000028.1:0-26813 GCA_036259255.1 Thermoanaerobaculia bacterium
GAGGTGGTGCCGGATCTCGCCGAGGTGGTCATCAAGGACCGCCTGCGCGAGTTGGAAGCCCAGGTCGACTAGGCGGCGCGCCCGCGCCGCCGTACCCCGTACGATCAGCGCGGCCGGCCCGTCGTGCCGGGTCGGCGCGGACCCGGCCGACACGGTACCTGCCGGCTCGGGTTCCCCGCTGCCCGGGCGGGCGTCGCGCCGCGGGCAGGCCCCTCCCAGGCCCCGCCCGCCGAGCCCGAGGACGAGACCAGGGACGAGATGAGTAAAGACGCCATGACGACCGCCGAGCCGCGACCCCCGATGGACAAGCGTTTCGACCCCGAGAGCTACGAGCCGCGTCTCGCCGCGTGGTGGCACGAGCGGGACTTCTTCCGCGGCGACGCCGACGATCCGCGGGAGAGCTTCTGCATCATGATCCCGCCGCCCAACGTCACCGGGAAGCTGCACATGGGTCACGCGCTGCAGACGGCGCTGCAGGACCTGCTGACCCGATGGAAGCGCATGCAGGGCTACAACGCCCTGTGGGTGCCGGGCACCGACCACGCCGGCATCGCCACCCAGCTCATGGTCGAGCGGGCGCTGGCCGAGGAGGGCACCAGCCGGCGCGAGATCGGGCGCGCGGCCTTCGTCGAGCGTTGCTGGCGATGGAAGCAGGAGTACCACGACAACATCCGCCGCCAGCTCCTGCGGCTCGGCGCTTCGTGCGACTTCTCCCGCGAGCGCTTCACCATGGACGAGGGGCTGTCGCGGGCGGTGACCGAAGCCTTCGTGCGGCTCCACCGCGAGGGGCTGATCTACCGCGGCGAGTACATGGTGAACTGGTCGCCGCAGCTCGACACCGCCGTCTCCGACCTCGAGGTGGAGATGAAGACGGTGGCCGGCAAGCTCTACCACGTCGCCTACCCGGTGGAGGGGAGCGACGAGCGCATCGTGGTCGCCACGACGCGGCCCGAGACGATGCTCGGCGACACCGCCGTCGCCAAGCACCCGGACGACGAGCGTTACCGCCACCTCACCGGCCGGGCGGCGATCCTGCCGCTGGTCGGCCGCCGCCTGCCGTTCGTCGACGACGAGGTGGTGGAGCGCGAGTTCGGGACCGGGCTGGTCAAGGTGACTCCGTCCCACGATCCGGCCGACTTCGAGATCGGCAAGCGCCACGACCTGCCGCGGGTCGAGGTGATCGGCCGTGACGGGCGGATGACGGCGCGGTCCGGCGACTTCGCCGGCCTCGACCGCTTCGAGGCCCGCCGCCAGGTGGTCGAGCGGCTGCGCGCGGAGGGCTGGCTGGTGAAGGTGGAGGACTACACCCACAACGTCGGCCACAGCCAGCGCGGCGGCGAACCGGTGGAGCCGTTGGTGTCGCTGCAGTGGTTCTGCGATGTCGAGGGCATGGCCCGCCGGGCGCTGGCGGCGGTGGAGGACGGTCGCCTGGCCCTGGTGCCGGAGAGCTGGGTGAAGACCTGGGAGCACTGGCTCGGCAACATCAAGCCGTGGTGCATCTCGCGCCAGCTCTGGTGGGGCCACCGCATCCCCGCCTTCTCCGACCGCGAGGGCCGGGTGCACGTCGCCCGCGACATCGAGGAGGCGGCGCGGCAGGCCGGCGTGGCTCCGGAGGAGCTGACCCAGGACGGGGACGTCCTCGACACCTGGTTCTCCTCCGGGCTGTGGCCGTTCTCGACCCTCGGCTGGCCCGACGACACGGCCGACCTGCGGGCCTTCCACCCCACCGACGTGCTGGTCACCGGCCACGACATCCTGTTCTTCTGGGTGGCGCGCATGGCGATGTTCGGGCTGCACTTCACCGACGACGTGCCGTTTCGCACCGTCCATCTCACCGGGCTGGTGCGCGATGCCGACGGCGTCAAGATGTCGAAGACCAAAGGCAACGTGCTCGACCCCCTCGATCTCGCCGCCGAGTACGGCGCCGACGCCCTGCGCTTCACCCTGTCGATCCTCGATGCGCCGGGCCGCGACATTCCGATGGATCTCGAGCGCATGGCCGGCTACCGCGGCTTTTGCAACAAGATCTGGAACGCCACCCGCTTCGCGCTGGCGCGCATCGGCGAGGACGACCGGGTGCAGACCGCGATCGACCCGGCGGAGCTGGCGGCGCCGGAGCGCTGGATCCTGGCCCGCCTGTCGGCCACCGCGGCGGAGGTCGACGCACGCTTCGGCGAGTACCGCTTCGACGAGGCGTGCAACCGGCTGTACCACTTCTTCTGGGGCGAGCTGTGCGACTGGTACATCGAGCTCGCCAAGCCGGCGCTCTTCGGGGACGCGCCGCGGCCGCGGGTGGGCGACGTGCTGCTCACCGTCCTCGACCACGCCCTGCGCCTGCTCCACCCGGTGATGCCCTTCCTCACCGAGGAGCTGTGGCACCGCCTGCCGGGGCGCGAGGCGCTTCACCCCGAGACGATCGCCCTGGCGCCCTACCCGGAGCGCGTGCCGGCCTGGGAGGACGCGGCGACGGAGGAGCGGATGGCGGCGCTGATCGAGGCGGTCACCCGGCTGCGCGCCCTGCGGGCCGACCTCGAGGTGCCGCCGGCGGAGGCGGTGGCGGTGACGCTGCGCGCCGACGACGAGGCGACGTCGGCGTTCCTCGCCGAGCAGGCACCGCTGGTGGCGGCGCTGGTGCGCGCCTCCTCGGTCACCGTGGCGGCACCGGCGGAGGGCGCTGCCCGCGACCTGGTGGCCGGCATCGAGCTGGGCCTGGTGGCGCCGCGCCGCGAGCTCGGCGCCGTCGAGCGCGAGCGGCTGGAGGCCGAGCTCGGCAAGCTGGCCGGTGAGATCGCCGCCGCCGAGGGCCGCCTCGCCAACGAGCAGTTCCTCGCCAAGGCGCCGCCGGCGGTGGTGGCGGGCAACCGCGCCCGGCTGGCCGAGCTGGTGGAGCGGCGCGAGCGTATCCGGGCCGGCCTCGAGGCGGGCGCGGAGGGCTGACCATCGGCACCGGGAACCAGGCCGTGCCCGCGGTGGCGGCGGGGGAGGCGCCGGGCGCGGACTTCCTGCACGCGCTCACCCGGCGCGCGTCGGCGGTCGCCGGCGGCGCCGCGGCCGCCTGGGCCGGCAACTTCGTGACCCTCGCGCAGGTGGGCTCCACCAACCTGCTCGCCCAGCGCATCGCGCGCGAGTACCTGGCCGAGGGCATGGCCGTGCCGCGGGCGGTGCTGGTGGCCCACCGGCAGACCGCCGGGCGCGGGCGCCACGGCCACGGCTGGGAGAGCGGACCTGGCGGCGCCTACGTCACGCTCCTCACCCCCGACGTCCTCGCCGACGAGCTGCCCACCCTGCCGCTGCTGGTGCCGGTGGCGCTCGCCCGCGTCGTCGACCGCTGGCTCGGTGGCGACCGCCGCTGCGAGATCCAGTGGCCCAACGACCTGCTGGTGGGGGAGCGCAAGATCGCCGGGGTACTGATCGATGGCCTCGGCAGCGAGGATGCGCGGGCGGCGGTGATCGGTTTCGGCGTCAACGTCGAGCAGGACGGCGAGGCGCTGGCGGGCATCCCCGGCCGGCGCCCCGCCACCTCCGTCGCGCTCGAAGGCGGCTCGGTCCCGTCCCTCGACCAGGCGGTCTGGGAGCTCGTGGTGGAGGTCGTCAGCGAGCTGGACCACACCGGAGACGCGCCGCGGGCGGTAGAGCTCTACCAGCAGCGTTCCCGCCATCGCCCCGGCGACCGGCTGCGCTGCCGCCTGGCGGAGGAGACCGTGGAGGGCGAGTTCCTGGGCTTCGACCGGCACGGCCTGCTGCGCCTGCGGCTCGCTGCTCCGGGCGTCGGCCGACAGGCGGGCGACGAGCTGCGGCTCGCCGCCGGGGAGCTGATGCCGTGACGCGCCGCCGTCCCCCCTCCGCGCCGGCGCCGCCGCCGCCGGCCGCCGCCGGCGAGCTGCTGGTGCTGGTGGACGTCGGCAACACCAACGCGGTGTTCGGCGTCTACCGCGGCGACGCGCTGATCGAGAGCTTCCGTCTGTCGACCGATGCGGAGCGCACCTCCGACGAGCACGCGGCGCTGCTGCTGCCGCTGTTCCAGCGCGCCGGTCTCGACCCGGCCTCGGCCGAGGCGGTGGTGATCTCCTCGGTCGTGCCGCCGCTCCATGCCGCCCTCGGCCGCCTGTCCCGGGAGCTGTTCCGGCGCGAGCCGCTGTTCATCGAGCCCGGGGTCAAGACGGGGCTGCCGATCCGCTACGACAACCCGGCCGAGGTGGGGGCGGACCGCATCGTCAACTCGGTGGCGGCGCGGGAGCTCTACGGGGCGCCGGTGATCGTGGTGGACTTCGGCACGGCCACCACCTTCGACGTCGTCAACGCCGCCGGCGAGTACGTCGGCGGCATCATCGCGCCGGGCATCTCGATCTCCGCCGAGGCTCTGTTCGCCCGCGCCTCGCGCCTGCGGCGGGTGGACGTGAAGCGGCCGGCCCACCTGATCGGGCGCGACACCTCGACGGCGATGCAGTCCGGTTTCTACTACGGCACCATCGGCTTGGTCGACGGCATCCTGGCGCGGCTGCTCGAGGAGATGCCGGGGGTGCGCAACGTGGTCGCCACGGGCGGCCAGGCGGAGCTCATCGCCGAGGGCTCGAGCTACATCCGCGAGGTCAACCCCCTGATCACGCTCATCGGCCTGAAGCTGATCTATGAGCGCAATCGAGGCTGACGGCGACGACCACGCCTACTTCCAGGCCGTCGAGGAGATCTTCATCGGCCTGCGGGGTGCACCGTTGCTGCTCTCCCCGGCGGACTGGCGGGTGGCCCAGGAGTGGCACCGGCGGGGCATCCCTCTCGAGCACGTGCGCCGGGCCCTGGAGGAGCTGTTCGCCCGGCGACGCGAGCGCGGCACCCGCGGCGTCGTCAACAGCCTGCGCTACTGCCGCAAGGCGGTGGAGGACTCGTGGCAGGACGTCGAGGAGATGCAGGCCGGTGGCGAGCGCACGGCGGCCCCGGGTCTCGACGTGCCGGCCCGGCTGGCGGCCCTCGCCGCGGCCCTGCCGGAATCGCTGCCGGAGCGCGCCGCGGCGGCCCGGCGCATCCGCGGCCTGAGCGGCGACACGGAGCACGTGGAGGCGGCGCTGGCGGCCCTCGACCGCGAGCTGCTGGAGCGTGTCGAGGCCGCCCTCGACGCCGCCGGCCGCGCCGCCGTGGACGCCCAGGTGGAGGAGACCGTCGCCTCCCTGTTCGGGCGCCTCTTCGCCGGCGACGTCGACCACGCCCGCACCCGGCTGCGCCGCCAGGTCCTGCGCCGCCACCTCGCCCTGCCGGTGCTGTCGCTGTTCTCCCCGGAAGCCGAGGCGGGGGAGGGGGACGGCGAGACCTAGCCGGCCGATGCTCCCGTCGGATCCGGCAACGGCGGCATGCCACTCCGGCGACCGGCCGCTTTCTCCCGACGCTCGCGCAGGCGTCCACGCAGCACGCTCGGCAACCACACCCCGATCAGTGCACCGGCACCGGCGGCACGCAGCGCGCCGGGCAACAGCGCCGCCTCCGGCTTGACAGCCGGAAGCACGAACAGGCTCATCACGCCGGCCAGCAGCAGCGCCAGGATCGTCGCGTCGAGGAAGTTCAAGACGTTCCCCACCGCGAACCGCGCCCGAGGACTCGGCTCGAGCTGGTCCATCCAGTCGTCGGCCAACGCCACGATTCCGGTAGCGAGGACCAGCGGCATGAGCGACCACACCCATCGGTGGTCCTCTCCAAGGCGACGCACTGCTTCCTGGAAGGGCTGGTCCAGCAAGCGGCGGGCGACGGCGATCGCCAGCGCCGTTGCCAGCGCCAGGATTCCGGCCAGAAGATAGCGGCCCACCGGTGGAAGGAAGCTGCGGCGTGGCGGCGCCTTGCCCCGGCCGACCGCATCCGCCACTGCGATGGCGATCAGGCAGGCGGCGAAGTTGGACAGGACGATCCCGCCCACGACGGAGCCGTCGAGCCTCCCTAGCGCGAGGGTGTAGAAGACGGCGAGCAGGAGCAGCAGCCACAGGATCTCGTGCAGGTCGACAGTTCTGGGCTCCGGTTCCGGGGGGTCCTGCAGGCCGAGCGTACGCAAGCAGGTCCGGCGCTGGGCTGCCGAGCGCTCGCAGTGCAGGAGTAGCCGGCTTTCCAGGTCGTAGATCGCTTGCAGCAACACCGCGGCCCGTTCTCCGAAATCCTTGTGGAGCATGCGAATCGCCCGGTCCTCCTGGCGTTCCTGGGAGAGCTGATGAATGTGCAGGGCGCGCTCGGCTTGTTTCTCGTAATCCTGAATGACCCGCGAGTACGAATCGTCGCGGAACAGGTACTCCTGGTACCTGCGGTTTGCCTCGAGGCGCTTCAGGTGGGACATCAGGTGGACGATCCGTTCCCAGGTAGCGCCGACCGAGCCGCTCAGGCGGAACGGCGTCGCGCCCTCCTGATGCTGCTGGTCGGGGAGAGCGTCCGCCTGACTCAGAACGCCGATCCAATAGCGACGCTCGCGAGGGATGGCGGCCATGCGATGGAAGTAGCCGCGCAGGGCCGCGTCGAGCCGGCTGAGCCCGGGAACCTCGGAAAGGAACACGGTCAGGAACAGGGCCACGATCAATGGGAACGACAACGCACCTCGCGCGTTACTCACCATGTCTCGAGCGGCCGTCCCGGTGGTCTCCTCGACCAGATCGGCGATCAGCTCCGGCGTCGCCAGCAACAGCATGAAGACCAACAGAACGATCGCCAGGTAGGCGAGGCGTCCGAACATGAACTTCTCCCAAGTGGTCTCGGAGCGGATGCTGCGGGGAGTGTTGTACCGGGACAGCGTGTACGCAGTCACCAGGACCAGGGCGATGGTGAGCTGCACGACGGCCGCGACCTCGTCAGTCATGGAAGGACCTCCTTTGTGGCATGGGACGGCCACGACTGCAGGATTTCCCGCTTTGTGGGTCGCCGGGGCGGGTTTTCCGTTATCCCAGGTGTGGACCTCAAGACCCTCCCCGCCCTGATTCCCGCCGCCTGGCTGCTGGCCGGTGCCTGGGCGGGGCTGCGGCTGGAGGAGGTTCCGGTGCCGCTGGCGGTGGCGCTGGCGGGGAGCGGGATCGCCCTGCGCGGGAGAACCGGGGCCGGGATCGTTGCGCTGGCGGTGGGGCTGCTGGTGGCGCAGGTGCGGGTGCCGGAGCGATTGCCGGCGGGGCTCGATCCGGCGCGGCCGGTGGAGGCGGTGGGACAGGTGGCCGGGCACTGGCGCGTCGAGGGCGGCGAGCAGGTGGCAGGTCTGGTGCTCCGGCGCCTGGTGCAGGGACGGCAGGTCGCCGTGGTCCGCGAGGAGATCCTGCTGCTGCTGCCGGCCGGCGAGGCGCCCGCGCCGGGCTCCCGGGTGCGCCTGCGCGGCGAGCTCGGCCGCTCGAACGGCTTCGCCAACACCGTGCCGGTGCCGCCCGGACGTTGGCGGCTGCGGGTCAAGAGCCTGCGGCTGGTCGAGACGGAGGCGCCGCCGGGGCTGCTGGCGCAGGGCGCCTCGAGCCTGCGGCGCCGGGTTGTGACCGCCTGGGCGGAGGCGCTCGCCGCGAGCGCCGGCGGGGGCGATGCGACCGGGGAGCGTCGAGGGCGCGGGGGAGCGAGCGGGGAGCCGGGGCATGGGGCCGCCATCGCCCGGGCCCTGGTGCTCGGCGACGCCTCGGACGTGCCGCCGCGCTGGCGCCGCGGGCTGCGCCGCACCGGCCTCGCCCACCTGCTCGCCGTCTCCGGCCTGCACGTCGGCATGGTCGCCGGCCTCGCCTTCCTCCTGGCGCTGCCGTTGCCTCGGCCCGTTCAGCTCCTGGCCGCCCTCGCGGCCCTGGTGCTCTACCTGCTGATCGCCGGGCCGCGGCCGTCGCTGCTGCGCGCCTCGATTATGGGCGCTCTCGCGGTGCTCGCCCTGCTCGCTGGGCGGTTGCCGAGCGCCGGCAATGCCCTGGCGGTGGCCGCCGCGGCCCTCGTCCTGCACCGCCCCGAGCTGGTCGACGACGTCGGCTTCCGCTTGACCGTCTCGGCCACCACCGGGGTGCTCCTCCTCGGTCCTGTCTTCGAACGGGCATGGGCGGCGGAAGGGACGGGCGGGGTGCGGCGCCACCTCGTTCGCGGCCTCGCCGCCACTCTCGGGGCGCAGCTGGCATCGCTGCCTTTCGCGCTGCCGGTCTTCCACCTCCACTCGCTGGTCTCGCCGCTCGCCAACCTGCTGGCGGTGCCGTGGACCGCTCTCGCCCTCGCCGGCAGCCTCGCCTGGACCGCGGCCGCCCTCGCCAACGGCGCCGCCGCCGCGGCCCTGGTGCCGTGGCTCGACGCTCTGGCCGTGCCGTTCGGCTGGCCGGCCGCGGGGCCGCCGGAGGCCTGGGGAACGGTGGCCGCCGTGGCGCCGCCGTGGGCCTGCTGGCCCTTCGCCGCCGCCTTGGCGCTCTGGCTCGCCCGGCCGCGACGCGCCGCCTCCTGGCTGCTCGGCCTGCTGCCGGCCCTGGTGCTGGTGCCCGCGGTGCGGTGGGGCGCGGAGGGACCGCGGGCCCACCGCGGCCTCGAGGTGGTCGCCCTGGACGTGGGGCAGGGCGACGCCATCCTGCTGCGGGACGGGCACCAGGCCGTGCTGGTCGACGGCGGCGGCTGGCCCCGAGGGGATCTCGGCGGCCGGGTGCTGGTGCCGGCGTTGGCCGGCGAGGGGGTCACCCGTCTCGCCGCGATGGTGCTGACCCACCCGGATCGCGACCACTGCGGCGGCTTGGTGGAGCTCGCCTCCTACCTGCCGGTGGAGGCCCTGTGGACCGCCCCGCGCCCGTCAGCATCGGCCGCTTCGGCCGCGGAGGGCTGCGCCGAGGAGCTGGAGCGGGCGGTCGGTCCGGGTCGCCGGCGAGAGCTGACCTCGGGCGATGGCCTGCGCCTCGGCCGCTGGTGGATTACCGTCCTCCACCCGGCCGGCGGCGATGCGCCGGGTGGCGGCGACAACGATCGCTCCCTGGTGCTGCGGGCGGAGGCGGCGGGGCGTCGCGTCCTGCTCACCGGCGACATCGAGGCGGGCGGCGAACGGCAGCTGGCGAGGCGCTGGAGCGGTGCCCTGGCGGCGGACGTGCTGAAGGTGGCGCACCACGGCAGCCGCACCTCGTCCACGGCACCGTGGCTGGCCGCCGTGCGGCCGCGGCTGGCACTGGTCTCGGCCGGCGCCCGCAATCCCTATGGCCATCCCGCTGCCCCGGTGCTCGCCCGCCTGCGCCGCGGCGGCGCGGTGGTGCTACGCACCGACCGCCAGGGCATGCTGCATCTCGCCTGGGCTCCGCCCCCGGAACCTCTGGCCCCGGATGCTGCCGCCGGGCGGCCACCGCTCCGCCTGCGCCTCGGCCGGGAGAGCCCGGTGCCGCCGCGGTCTCCGTGATCCGCCGCACCCGGCGGTGCCGTGGGCTCTATCGTCGGATATAGAGATCCCTTCCCCCCGTGCGATGGCTACAAACCGGCCGGCCCTCTTAGAGTGGACCCCGAGATGAGAGATGGTCGGGGCTCCGCGGGGCGGGCCGAGTGGCGAGGTCGAACGCACGAAGCCCGGCAGCGACGGCGCCCTTCCGCACCGCTTCGGTTCGCCTCGCGGATGCTCCGGCCCTCTTTCATCCTGAGGTTCTCCCCGGGGGCGGGGATTCGTTCCCCCGCCCCCTCTTTGCACGACCGGCCGCGGCGACGGCCCCAGCTCGTGGGACGGAGGAACGTCCGTTGACCGGTGTGGCGCAGCCCATAGGATCGGCCCCGGTGACCGCTGCCCGTTCGGCGGCCGAAGCTCCCGTGACCAGGACGCTGCCGATGCACCCCGACCAGATCCAGCAGCTGCGCGCCGAGCGCGTCGTCGCCGCGGGTCGCGTGGTGCTCTCGGTCCTGTCGCTGCTCGCCCTCTGGCTCGACCCCCTGGAGCCGATGCGCCACGCCCACGTGGCCTACTCGCTGCTCGCCGGGTACGCCCTCTACAGCCTGCTGCTCGCTGCCGCCGTGTGGACCGCCGAGACCGCCCGGCCGCGCCTGTCCCTGGCGGTCCACGCCCTGGATCTCGCCGTCTTCGCCGTGGTCCTGCTGTTCAGCGAAGGGTCCACGTCGCCATTCTTCGCCTTCTTCGTCTTCGGTCTGATGAGCGCCGCGCTGCGCTGGGAGTGGCGCGGCACGCTGTGGTCGGCCGCCGTCGCCCTGGCCCTGTTCCTCGGCGTCGGGATCGGTTCGACGGTGCTGCTCGGCGGCGAGCAGATGGCGCTCAACCGTTTCATCATTCGCAGCGTCTACCTCGCCGTGGTGGCGGTGCTGCTCGCCTACATGGGGATCTACGAGAAGCGGGTGCGCCGCGAGCTCGCCCAGCTCGCCGGCTGGCCGCGGGAGGGGGCCGAGAACCTCGCCGACCGGATGCGCGAGGTGTCGGTGCAGGCGACCCGCACCCTCGAGGTGCCGCGGGCCCTGCTGCTGTGGGAGGAGCCCGACGAGCCGGGGCCGGCCCTGGGCATCCTGTCGCCCGCGGGTTTCCGGTGGAGCCGCGAGGCGCCGGAGACGCTGGCGACACTGGTGGCGCCGTCGCTCGGCGGAGCCGGTGCCCGCAGCTTCCTGGTGCCGGCCTCGCCCGGGCGGCCGGTGCTGCGCCTCACCGTGCACGGGGTCGAGCGCTGGACCGGAGAACAGCCCCTCGATCCGCCGCTGCGCGACCTGCTGGGGCCGGGCGCCGTCCTCGCCCTGCCGCTGGGTAGCCCCGAGCGGAGCGCGTCCGCCGGTGCCGAGGACGGGTCTGCGGGGCGGCCGCGGGGTTGGCTGCTGCTCGCGGGCCGCCCCGGCATGACCTCCGACGACCTGGTGCTCGGCGAGGTGGTGGCGGGGATCGCGGCGGGCCACCTGCTGCAGGTCGAGCTGGCCGACAAGGTTCGCAGCGGCGCCGCCGTCGAGGAGCGCATGCGGCTCGCCCGCGAGCTCCACGACGGCGTGATCCAGTCGCTGACCGGCGCCGCCCTGCGCCTGCAGGCGGCTCGCCGCCTGGTGGTCCGCGACTCCGAGCAGGCGGCGGCGCTGCTCGCCGAAACCAGCGATTTGCTCGCCGCCGAGCAGCGCGAGCTGCGGGAGTTCATCAGCGGCGAGCTGATGGGGGGAGACCCGGTGGTCCGGCTGCGCGAGCTGGCGGCGCGCAGCGGCAGGCTTTGGGGCCTGGAGGTGGAGGTCACCGGCGAGCTGCGGTCCGTGCTGGTCCCGACCGGAGCCGGCCGCGATCTCTACCGCATCGCCCAGGAGGCCCTGGTCAACGCCGCCCGCCACGGCGGAGCGCGGCGCGTGCGCATGAACCTCGGCCTGGTGGGCAGCCGGTTGCGCCTCGAGGTGGAGGACGACGGCAGCGGCTTCCCGGAGCCGGGACGCTGGGAGGCCAGCGACCCGGCCGCCCACGGCCGGGTGCCGGAGACGATCCGACAGCGAGTCGAGCGCCTCGGCGGCACGCTCTTGGTGGAGTCCGCGGCCTCCGGAGCGCGAATCGTCGTGGATCTGCCGGTGGACCTCGGCGCCGGGACGGATGCGCCGCCCGTGCGGATCGTGGAGGCGCGATGAACGACGCCGCCGCCGAGTGGCCACCCCTGCGCCTGGTGCTGGCCGACGACCATCCGGTGGTGCTCGGCGGTCTCGAGCAGCTCCTCGGGGCCGAGGGTTTCGAGGTGCTGGCCACGGCGGCGGACGGTGTAGCGGCGTTGGCCGCGGTGCGCCGCGAGCGGCCCGACGTGCTGGTGCTGGACATCCGCATGCCGCGCCTCGACGGTCTCGAGGTGCTGCGCGAGCTGCGCGACGAGGGGCCACCGACGGCGACGGTGATCCTTACCGCCGGTCTCGACGAGGAGGAGGTGCTCGAGGCGGTGCGCCTCGGCGTGCGCGGTGTGGTGCTCAAGGAGATGGCACCGGCCGTGCTGGTGGAGTGCCTGCGCGCCGTGGGCCAGGGCGAGACATGGATCGAGCGCCGCCTGGTCACTCGCGCGCTCGACAAGTTGATGCTGCGCCACGAGGGGCAGCGCGAGGCGGCGGCGGTGCTCACCGGGCGCGAGATCGATCTGGTGCGCCAGATCGCCCGGGGCCTGCGCAACAAGGAGATCGCCCGTCAGCTCGGCATCACCGAGGGCACCGTCAAGGTGCACCTCCACAACATCTACCAGAAGCTCGGCGTCGACGGCCGTCTGGCCCTGCTGCGCTGGGCTCAGGAACGGGGGCTCACCTGATCATGGAACCTGGAAGCGAGCGCAGCACGCAGGCACCGGAACCGCGGCGGCTGCCGCGGCGGCCCCCGGAGAAGGGGCCGCCGCCGCCGCGCCGTCCGCGGAGGCCGCCGAGCGGACCGCCGCCCTCTCTCCCCCTGCCGGCGCCGCCGGACGGCCCCGGCAAGCGAACACCTCCGGATCCGCGGCCGCCCCGATAGAGGTACCGGCCGCGGGGGTGGCCGGTGGGCCGGCGACCTCGGCGGGGCTAGGATGGAGCGGTGCCGAGCGAGCCGCCGATCGTCGTCGTCGTCGGGCCCACCGCGGTGGGCAAGAGCGCGCTGGCGCTGCGGCTGGCGCGCACGGTCGGCGCCGAGATCGTCAACGCCGACGCGTTGCAGGTCTACCGCGGGCTCGACATCGGAACGGCGAAGCCGACGCCGGCGGAGCGCCGGGCGGTGCCGCACCACCTGGTCGACATCCTGGAGCCGGCCGAGCGCTTCTCGGCCGGGGAGTTCGCCCGGCGGGCGCGGGCGAGCATCGCCGAGATTCGCGGCCGTGGCCGTCTGCCGCTGGTGGTCGGCGGCAGCGGTTTCTACGTGCGGGCGCTGGTCGAGGGGCTCTCGCCCTTGCCACCAGCCGACGCCGTGCTGCGCGAAGCGCTGCGCCGGCGGGCGGCCGAGGAGGGCTCCGCGGCGCTCCACGCCGAGCTCGCCCGGCTCGATCCCGAGGCCGCCGCGCGCCTGCCGCCGGCCGACGCGCAGCGGGTGGTGCGCGCCCTCGAGGTGGTGCTCGCCAGCGGCGTGCCGCTGTCCCGGTGGATCGCTCGCCAACCGGCCGGGCAGACCCCCCTGCCGGCGGTGAAGATCGGATTGACGCTTCCGAGAAGCATCCTGTACGATCACATCGGCGCAAGAGTCGCCCGAATGCTGGAGCGGGGCTGGATCGGCGAGGTGGAACGGCTGCTCGCACGGGGCGTCGATCCCGCGGCTCCCGCCTTCCAGGCCATCGGGTATCGCCAGATCGTCCGCGCGCTGGCGACGGCCGGGCACCCTGGGGCGGCGCTCGACGAGGCAGGACTCGATGAGGCAGTATTTGACAGCATAGTCCAGGCGACGCGGCGATTCGCGAAGCGTCAGATGACCTGGTTCCGCGGCGAACCGGAGGTCCGTTGGTTCGATCCGCGCCGGCTCTCCGAGGATGATTCTGAAGTCCTTGAGCTCGTGCGATCTGTACTTTGAGGAGGGCACATGGCGAAGCACAACATCAACATCCAGGACGGTTTCCTCTTTCAGAACCTGAAGGAGGGGCACTCGATGCTGGTCGAGCTGACCACCGGCCGCAGCCTCAACGGCAGGCTGAAGCGTTTCGACCGGTTCGCGGTGGTGGTGGAGACGGACGGTCAGGAGATCCTGATCTACAAACACGCGATCGCCACGATCGCGACGGCGAGCGGCGACTAGGCCGCTCCCGGTCGCTCCTGCCGTGCCCCTCCGTCCGCGGCGCCTCGCCGCTCCGGCACTGCCCCCGGTCGTTCGGCTCCGAGGAGCTTCGTCGCCGATCACCCAGCCTCCGGCGGCCCCGGCCCGCCTCCTCCTGGGCCTGGCCGTCCTGGCCTTCGGCATCGGCGCCTGCGCCCCGGCCACGCCGCCTGCGGCCACCGTGCCCGCCCCCGTCGAGCGGGTCGAGCCGCCGCCCGAGGAACGGCCGTTCCTGCCGTACCCGACGACCGGCCTGCGCACCCCCATCTCGCCCCAGGCCCAGGACCGCGTGCAGGAGGGCTTCTATGCCCTGAACGCCGGGGATCTCGACGCCGCCGGCCGCATCGCCGCCGAGCTGCTGGCCGGGGAGGAGCCGCCGCCGCCGGCCGCCGTGCTCGCCGCCCAGGTGGACCTGCTCCTGGGCCGGTACGCCGACGCCGTCGAGCGCCTGGAGCCGGTGGTCGCCGAGCACCCGCTCTACGTCGCTGCCCAGCTCGTGCTCGGCCGCGCGGCGGAGAGGGGAGGCGACCTGGTGCGCGCCTACGCCGCCTACGGCGCGGTCGCCGCCCTGGCGCCGGAGGCCCTGGTCCGCAACGCCGAGCTGGCTCCGCGGGTGACGGAGGTGCTCGCCGCCCGGCTGCAGGACGCCGTCGATCGCGGCCGGATGGAGGTCGCCGAGGCGACGCTGGCGCGGATGATCGCCTGGTTCCCGGAGGCGGACGCCACCCTCGGCGCCGCCCGCACCTTCGCGGTGGCCCGCGGAGATCGCGACTCCGAGCTCGTCGCCGTGCGGGAGATGGCCCGGCGCGCGCCCGAGGATCGCGAGCTCGCCGAGGACCGCGCCGAATTGGAGCTCGCCGTGGGCGACCCCGGCGTGGCGCTCGACATCTACCAGCGCTTCGCCGACGAGAACCCGAACGATCCGGAGCTGGCGGACCGGCTGTCGGCGGCCAAGTTCCTCTGGCGGGTGACGCAGCTCCCGGACCGCGTGCAGCAGGTGGTGGCGACCCCGGAGCTCCAGCGCGGCGACCTCGCGGTGCTCCTCTACTGGCTGGTGCCGCGGGTGCGCTCGAGCCGCGCCGGCGCACCGCGCATCGCGAGCGACATCCTGGACGACCCGCGGCGCTCCGAGATCGCCCAGATCGTCAACCTCGACCTGATGCCGATCGACCAGACCCTGCATCGCTTCTACCCCGACCGCGTGCTCACCCGGCGCGAGGCCCTGGCGGTGGTGCTGCGCACCCTGGCGCACTACGACGCCGGCTGCCGCCCCGCACCGGAGAGCGCCGCTCCGGTGTGCTCGGCGGCGGTGGCCTGCGGCCTGGTGGCCGAGGAGGCGGCCTGCCGGCCCGAGGAGAGCCTGCCCGGTAGCGACGCGCTGGAGCTGCTGCGGCGTACCGCCGAGCGGCTGGGGAGCTGACCGGACGACGCTTGGCCTTCACCGTTCCCAACCTGCTGTCGATCCTGCGCATGGGGCTGGTGCCCCTGTTCATCATCGTGATGACGCGGGGCGAGGTGGGCAAGGCGCTGGTGATCTTCGCCGTCGCCGGCGTCACCGACGCCCTCGACGGCTTCATCGCCCGCTTCTTCGACCAGCAGAGCCTGCTCGGCAGCTATCTCGACCCGGCGGCGGACAAGCTGCTGCTCACCAGCGCCTACGTGCTGCTGACCCTGGAGGGCGTCAATCCCCAGCTGACGATTCCGCTGTGGGTCACGGTGCTGGTGATCGGCCGCGACGTGCTACTCCTGGTCACCGCCGCCTCACTCTACGTGGCCCTCGACATCCGCCGTTTCCCGCCGAGCTGGATGGGCAAGCTGACCACCGTGGTGCAGGTGGCCGCGGTGGTGCTGGTGCTGGCCTACCTGGTGCGGCCCTACGGCTGGCTCGGCGAGGTGGCGGAGGTCTTGATCTACGCGGTGGCACTGGCCACGGTGCTCTCCGGCGTCACCTATGTCTTCCGCGCCAACCGACAGGTCGGCGAGGCGCGGCAGGAGGGCGGGCCTCAGCCGCCGTCGCCGTAGCCGGTGAGCTCCACGTAGCCGTATCCCGCCGCGCCCGCGCCCGCCGACCCGGCCGGGCCGCCGGTCGCCACGTTCTCCACCCGCACCGCACCCTCCCAGTAGCGCACGGAGAGATCCAGCTCCTGGTCGCGCAGCAGCGGCTCGACTACCACCTCGAGCTGCCCGCCACCGGCGTCTGCGCCAGGCAGCGAAAGGCGCCAACCCGAAGGGTAGAGGGCGCCGGTGGCGGGGCTGCGCCACGTGCCGGTCGGGTCGAGCCGGGCGGCGGCGGCGTCGAGCACCCGCAGCTCGCCTTGCGGCGTCACCACGGCGGCGTAGTCGATGGCACCCGGCGCGTCGCCCCGGCCGCGGATGCGCCAGGCGACCACGTCGCGGCCATCCGCGAGCTGGAGCGACAGCCAGTCCCAGCCCCGCTCTCCGGAGCCCAGCACGCTGGTGCTCCACTCGCGGTCGAGCCAACTCGCCCCCGTGACGGCGAACCGCTCGCCTCCCACCGTGACGGTGCCGCGGGTGGGCAGCCGGGTCAGCGAGTAGTAGTACGAGGCGGCGCCCGCCTCCCGCCCCTTGCGCGACAGGCCGTCCTCGCCCTGCAACACCAGCGGCTTGCCGGGAGCGAGCACCAGGTCGAGGGCGGCGTCGTCGCCGGCGGCGGTGAGCCGCAGCGGCAGGAAGGGGGCCGCGTCGGCGGTGCTGTCGCGGGAGATCGAACGCGCCTGCCAGTCCTCCACCCACACGCGGAACGGCGCCGTCCGCGCACCGGCGAGGCCCACGTCGCCGCCGCGGGCCAGCTTCTCGGCGGCGCGGAAGCGGCGGCCCGCGACGTCGGTGAGAGCGAGGTGGCCCATCCACACCTGCCGTGTGGCCCAGGCGGAGGCGCGCTCGCCGGCGCCGTCGGCGTCCGGGGGCGGTGCCAGGGCGCTGCGGAACACGGTGAGCTGGTAGCCGAAGCGCCGGCCTCCGGCGGTGGCGAGGTTGCCGGTGAAGTACCACCATTCGGTGCGGAAGTCGGGATGGGCGCCGTGGTCGGCGGGGAAGGCGAAGCGGCGCGGGCGGTCGGCCACCGCGTAGCCGGCGGTGTCGCCGCCGCCCAGCACCTCGGCCACCGCCAGGCGGCTCTCGATCGCCGGCTCCTCTCCGGCACAGGCGGCGAGGAGGACGGTCAGGCCGAGGGCCAGCAGGTGGCCGGCGGTTCGGGTGGCCGAGCGGCGGCCAGGCCGGAGCTCTGCCGCGCCCCTCGGGACGAGTGTCGGTCGCCGGGCGCGCCGCATGCCCCACTCTCTCACGGTCCGATAGGATCGCTCCTGCTCCCGAATCACCGACCCTCCGAGGAGGTCCACGATGTCGGCATTCCCGATCCGCCGTCCTGCTGTGGCGGCCACCCTGCTGGCCGCGCTGTCGCTCGTTCCGTTTCCCGCCGCCGGCGCCGAGGAGGCGGCGGAGGCCTTCGAGATGACCCGTCACCAGCTCGTGCTGCTCAAGCGTCCGGCGGACGCGCCGGAGCTCTCCGAGGAGCGGCTGCAGGAGATCCAACGGGCCCACCTGGCCCACCTCACCCGCATGGGCGACGAGGGCAAGGCGGTGGTCTGCGGGCCCTTCGGCGATCAGCAGGACGTGGCGCTGCGCGGCGCCTGCATCTACGACGTGGGCAGTGTCGAGGAGGCGCGGCGGTTGGCCTCCGCGGACCCGGCGGTCCAGGCCGGACGTCTCGAGGTGGAGGCCGTCACCTGGTGGGTGGGGAAGGGTTTCATGGAGTTCCCGAAGCGCCCGGCGCCGGCCGAGGAGCCGGAACCGGAAGCGCCCTGATCCGGCGGGCCCTCAGCTCGCCGGCTCGGCCACCAGCTCGACCACGGTACCGGCGTCCTCCGGTCGCAGCCGGAGCCACTCGCCGCGCCACGGGATGGTCGGCGCCACCAGCACCTCGCTGGCTCCGGTCGGATCGAGACCGCGCAGCACCGCCGTGCCATCGCCGCCGGTGGCGAGGAAGGTCTCGCCCTGCCCCGCCAGATCGTCCGGGGTGATCCAAAGGGGACCCAGGCGCGCCTGCAGGAACACCTGGAGCGGCTGGCCGTCATCGTCGACCACACGCACCGTCACCGGGCGCAGCGGGCGGGGCCGGACGACCACGTCGTCGGCACCGGCCAGGCGGCTGCCGGCGATCACCTGCAGGCCGGCCTGCGGGTGCGCCAGCAGGTAGGCGCGGCCGAGGCAAGCGGTGCCGATGCGGACGCGGCCCTCCCCATCGCTGCGCTGGCGGCACTCGCGGTCGCCCCGGCCGTCGCGGAAGGCGATCAGCGCGGCGCCGGCGATCGGCTGCCCGTCCGGCAGGATGAGGCGGGTTCCCTCGGCGGGCGGCTCCGGCCGTAGCTCGATGCGTAACGACGCGGTGCCGCCGGCGACCAGCTCCGTGGTGGCCGATCCCGTCTCGTACCCCTCCTGCGTAGCGTAGGCGCGCTGCGGCCCCGCCTCCCGCGCCGCGTACCGCGCCCGGCCCCTCGGGTCCGCCAGCAGGCTCTCGGGCTCCTGGCCCAGGGCCTCGCGCCATACCACATCGCCGTGGAGGAAGTGGAAGGCCGGCCCCGGCTTGACCAGGATCTCGGCCCCCGGCACCGGTTCCCCGCTGACGGCGTCCACCACCTCGACGTCCACCGCCCCGGCGCCAGTCAGATCGAGGTCGAACCGCCCCTCGCCGGTGAAGGTCGAGTGCCGGTTGAAGGTGCGGCACAGGCCCTCGTCATCGCAGGCGGTGAGGTCGTGACAGCAGTACAGGCCGCCGGTGTCGTCCGCGCCGCGCACCTCCTCGGGCAGGTGGGACAGATAGCCCTCGTCGGGCGTGCGGGCGAAGTAGTACAGGTGGTAGAGCCCCTCGGCGTCGGTGGGGAAGGCGGCCACGGGGTCGGAGCCGGCGGCCCACGACCTCAGGCGCACGGTTCCGTCCACCCGCTCGCCGTCCCGCAGCAGGTTGCCGAAGACGTGCATTTCCCGCAGCGCGGCCGACTCGCCGCCAGCCGATGGTCCGTCGGTGGCGGGATCGAGCCAGGGGGCCGCCTCTCGGCCGAGGCCGGGGATCTCCTCCCCGTCGATCACCGCCGTCACCAGGTACTGGCCATCGTCGAGGCCGGGAAACTCGTAGCGGGCCGGGCCGGCGACCAGCGCCCGTTCCTGGACCGCCGCCTCGCACCGGGGCCGCAGGATCACGGCGGGGTCGTCCCGCCGCTGGGGGCCGCAGCGCTGCAGCTCGAGCACTGCGCGCCGGTGGGGCCGCGCCGGTCGGTAGTCGACGCTGATCTCGACGCTGCGGCGCGGCGCCAGCGTCCCCAGGGTTACCTCGTGGACGGCGCCCCCGGTGCCCTCCAGGGGCAGCCGGCGGCTGCGCAGGTCCGGATGGCCCGCGCGGAGCTGCACCTCCGCCTGCGCCGGCAGCGAGAGGAAGAAGAGGGCACCCTGCCGACCCTGCCAGAGCTCGGCATCGGGGTACTCGCGAAGGTCCGATCCGACAACCTGCACGTCGAGGCGCGCGAGGTCCGGCGGTGGCAGCGGCGTCGGCAGCGACAGGGTGACGACGGCCGCCTGGCGGTCGGCGGGCGGCGGCTCCGGGTAGGCGAGTTGCGCCTCTTCGTCGCGGCGGCAGGTGGCGACGGCGGTGATGCCGGCGATCCGCTCGTTGCGCACCGAGTAGGCGAGGTGCCGACCGGCGGGGACCCACAGCGCCTGCCGGATGGTGGGCCGCACCGGGTACACCGCGCCCGCGTCGAGGGCGGCGACGTCGAGCCGGTCGAGGTGGCGCCAGCGCGGGTCGTCGACGAGGTTCAGCCGGCAGGCCGGAGCGACCGGCACCACGAACACCCGGGGGCGGGCGGCCGCGGCGCCGGGGACGGAGGGAATCTCGTTGGTGCCGACACTGGCGTAGCCGGGCGCCTCGGCCATCCAGCGCCAGGTGCCCGGCGGCACCTGCAGCGGCTCGTTGGCCGGCCCCACCACCTCCGGAAGGTGCGCGTTCTCACGGAAGAGGAAGATGGTTCCTGCCGGCAGGAAGTCCTCGCGCATGTCATCGTCCGGCCGCCACCGCTCACTCGGTACCAGGTGGAAGACGAACGCCCTGCCGGTGGAGGCAAGGGTGGGAGTCTCCGCGGCTGCGAGGGGACCCCCGCCGCAGCAGATCCCGATCGTGATGCCCAGGATCAGGGAAAGACGAACTTGTCGCACTGGCAATCGTCACAGTAGTAGTTCAGGTAGGCGATGCAGTGGGCTTGCGAGGAGCCCTGGGAACACTTGAGGTCCCGGCTCGCGGCGCAGCCGAGCGGCGGCTGGTTGTCCTCGGCAAGGACGCGGGAACGTAGCTCGCGGGCTACTGGACCTCCGCTGCCGACGAAGAAAGCCCGCGGTGCCCCGGCGGAGAAGACATCGAGTTGCGATGTATCGGGGAGCGGTTGGGGAGCCCTGGCAGCGAACCCGGGCGTTGCGAGAGCTCCGAGCACGAAGAGAGTGGCGAAACCTGCCAATACCCGGCGCATGAGCCTAGCCTTTCGAAGTATGGATGGAAAAGCTGTGCCGAGCAGAATGGCAGAATGCCGCTCCGTCGTCAAGCCGCCGTCGCTGCTAGAGGTCCTCCGTGCGGACCAGCAGGTACTCCTGCACCCCGTGCCGCAGCAGGAAGTTGCGGTCGGTGGCGAAGCCCGGCATGAGCTTGGCCAGGTCCGCGGGGCGGTAGCGGGGACCGGGGCGGGGGCGGGTGCGGTCCACGCGGTAGGTCAGGGTGCCGTCCGGATGGATCAGGTAGCTGCCCGGCTCGCGGGGGATCTCCGGTACGGTGGACATCATGGCGAACAGCACCGAGCCGCGGTGGCACAGCTTGCCGAGGCGCCCCGCCAGCGTGCCGAGCAGGTCGCGGTCGAGGTAGTTGAGCAGATCCCAGGCGAGCACCAGGTCCACGCTGCCGTGGGCCCCGGGCAGGGCGTCGCGTACCGCCTCCTCCGGGTCGGCGCCCGGAGGCAGCGGCAGCGAACGGTAGAAGTCCGCCACCTGCACGCTGCACCGGTGGCGGTCCGACCAGAACGAGATGTTGGCGCCCACCGCGGGGCCGAGATCGAGGATGTGCAGCCGCCGGTCGGGATGGAGCTCGCCGAGCAGCTCCGCCAGGGCGAGGGACCGGTGGGTCTCCGCCGCGGCGGTCGCCGCCTCGGTCGCTCGCGGCTCCGGCCGGCGGCGCTGAAACCATCTCATGTCCGGCTCCCGCAGGCCGCCGCCGGCCTCAACCCTTGCCCTGCCCGCCGCCGGCCGCGGCGCGAGGGCTCGCGCTGGCCGAGCCGCCGCCCTGGGCACCCTTGGCGCCGGCCTCCGCCGCCGCCTCGCCGCCACCCGCCGAGCTGGCACCCGAGGAGCTGGTGCCCGCCGCCGCCGGGGTGGTGGCCGCCGCCTTCGCGGGCCGCGGCTCCATGTCGATGGCGCCCTTGAACTTGGCGCCGTCCTCCAGGCTCACCCGCGGGGCGGTGATGTTGCCGCGCACCTCCCCCGACTCGCGCACCACCACCTGCTCGTCGGCGAACAGGTTGCCCTGCACCTTGCCCTCGACGCTGATGTTGCGGCCGTGGATGTCGGCCTTCACCCGGCCGCTGCGGCCGATCGTCACGGAATGGCTCTCCAGCCGCACGTTGCCGTCGACCTCGCCCTGGATCAGCAGGTCCTCGTCGCCGCTGATGTCGCCCTGCACGCGAATCGAGTCCCCGAGCACGGCGCGGGAACCCGCCGCCGGGCCGGGCGCCGCGCGGCGCGGCTCGGTCGCACCGAAGGCGGTGCGCTCGGGGGTGGCGGTGGCCGGCTGCGGGCTGGTCTCTTCGTTCTTCTTCCACATCGGGATGGTTCCTCTCCGGGCTCTCTGGTGTCCTGTGTACGGCTGTGGGCGCCGCGGCGACCTATAGAAAGTAGTCTATGCGTTGGTCCGGGTCAACCCGGAACGCGGGTATCATTGTCGCCGAAAGTGCCCCTGCAACGACACCTGGAGAGCCGTACCATGCAAATCCTTTCCCGTTGGGTCCTGTCTTTCCTCCTCGTCGCCGCCGGTGCCGCACCGGTGTGGGCGGGAATCCACTACCGAGCCGAGACCCGCGTCGAGGGCGACGGACAGAAGCAGCGAACCGTCGTCGAGGGCTGGGTGGAAGGCGGCAAGGCCAAGATCCTGTTCCACGAGGCCGACACGCCGGTGACCCGGCAGGGTACCTACCTGCTCACCTCCGACGGTGGCGAGACCCTGTACCTCGTCGACCCGGAGGAGAAGACCTATACCGAGTGGGACCTCGAGGCGCTACTCCAGACCTTCGGTGCCGTGATGGAGTCGATGGGGCCGATGCTCAACCTGCGGATCGACAACGTGGAGGTGGCCCGGTTGGGCCAGGAGGACGGTCCGGCGATGCACGGCCTGCCGACCACCCACACCACCTACCGCACCGAGTACGACATGACGATCAAGGTGATGGGCATGTCGCGGGCGAACCACGTGGAGTCGACCCAGGAGGTCTGGTCGACCACCGCGCTCGACGCCGCCGGCCTCGGCGTCTGGTTGCGCAACGTGCCGACCACCGGGTTCGAGGACCTCGACGAGCTGGTGGCCGCCGAGATGGGGCAGGTGCAGGGTTTCCCGCTCAAAGCGGTGACGACGGCGGTGACCACGGGGCAGAAGGGGAAGCGCTCGACCACCTCGACGACCACGATGGAGGTCACCTCGCTCGACACCTCGGCCTCGATCCCGGATTCGACCTTCGCTCTGCCCGAGGGCTACACCCGCACCGAGATGACCGGCGGCGAGGACGACAACCCGCTCGGCCGGATCTTCGGCGGCGGCCGCTCCTGAGCCCCGGGGCGTTGTTCGGGACCGGCGGCGCCCCCGCTTGACCCCGCCGGTCCCTTGCGCCTCGGCAGCGGGCGCCGATTGTGCCTTCCGAGTCACGTTTGCACCGAAAGCGTCAAGGTGTTCAGAGATTGCGCGGAAATCCTCGCGGGAAGCCGCCTTGTTTGCAGCAGAGGGAACAAAGTCGGCTCCCGGCGATCTGGACGTGCCTCGTAAACTATTGGCAACAAAGAGTTTCGTTTTGTTGGCCGGCGCTCCCGTGTGTAGAGTCGCGGCCATGTCGAAGGACACCCTCCTGGCCACCGCCCTGCGCGTGCTGCGCGAGACCCGCTCCCTGACCCAGAAGGAGCTCGCCGAGGCCTCCGGAATCGAGCGCAACACCATCTCGAAGTACGAGAACGGCTGGATCCAGCCGAGCCGCGAGAAGTTGCGCTCGCTGCTCGACGCCCTCGGCTTCGGCTACAGCGAGCTCGAGGAGGCGGAGCAGTTCGTGCAGCGCATGCGTCTCGGCGGCGAGGGCGCGGGACTGGCCCCGGCGCCGACCACCACCCGCGGCGATCTGCTGGCTCCCGGCCCCCGCGGCCGGCAGATCCGCCAGGCCTCCGAGGAGCTGGGCCGCTACCTGGGCCTGCTTCTGGAGCTGGTGGCGGCCCGGCCCGGCAACGGAGGGGGCGGGGGAAACGGCGGTGGGGGAGACGACGAGGGCGGCGGCTAGGCTCGACCGTCGTTCCACGGGACGGCGCTCGTCGTCCTCCAGCTGCGGTGCGGCCCGGGCACCCCGGCGAACGCAGTATCATTCTTCCTGAAGCTCGATTCCGTACCACATTCGGGAGACTCCAGGATGCGAAACGCTTTCCGATTCCCGCTCCTGCTCGTCCTCGCCGCAGCCGTCGCTGCGCCGGCCTGGGCGGGCATCCACTACGAGGCCACCACCACGACCACCGGCACCGTGGGCGATCTGGCCCAGGAGCAGCGCACCGTCGTCGAGGCCTGGATGGACGGTGGCAAGCTCAAGATCCTGTTCCGGGAGACTGACAACCCGGTGTTCGAGCGCGGCAGCTACATGCTCAGCTCCGATGGCGGCGAGACCCTGTACCATGTGAACCCCGAGGAGAAGACCTACGCCGATTGGGGTTTCGGGGCGATGCAGCAGACGATGGGCGCCGTGGTGGAGATCGACAACGTCGAGGTCATCCGCCTCGGGCAGGAGGCAGGCCCGGCGATGCTCGGCCTGCCGACCACCCACACCGCCCACCGCATACAGTACGACATGGCGATCCGGGTGATGGGGACGTCACAGACCACCCACACGGAGCTCACGCAGGAGATGTGGACCACCACCGAGCTCGACGTCGCCGGCTCCGACGCGTGGCTGCGCAAGGCGCCCGCCACCGGCTTCGAGGAGCTCGACAAGGTGCTGAGGGTCGAGATGGGGCAGGTGCAGGGCTTTCCGCTGAAGTTGGTCACCACCTCCGTGACCACCGACGAGAAGGGCGAGCGGACGATGACCACCACGACCACGCTGGAGGTCACCTCGCTCGACGCTTCGGCCTCGATTCCGGACTCGACCTTCGCCATGCCGGAGGGCTACACCCGCACCGAGAATCCGCTAGCGCCCCGATCCTCGGCGGCGGCCGCTGAGCCGGCTCGCGAGCGAGCAGTCCGCCAGGCTGGACGCTCATTCCACGGGACGGCGCTCGTCGTCCTCCAGGCGCTTCCACAGGTGGAGCGTCGCGAAGCTGCGGTGGGGCGCGAAGGGCGCCATGCGGCGGACGATCTCCGCCTGCGTCGGCCGCTCGGCGAGATCGGCAAAGCGGCGCAGGCTGCGCGCGAGGCCGGCGTCTCCCGCCGGCAGACAGTCGGCGAAGCCGTAGGCCCGCATCATCAGGTAGGCCACCGACCACGGCCCCAGGCCGCGCACCGCGCGTAGCGTCGCCTCCGCCTCCGTCGCCGGGCGCGCCGCCAGCCCCTCCAGGTCCAGCGCGCCGGCGGCGATGGCGCGAGCGGCGGCGGTGAGATAGTCGGCCTTCGCCCGCGACCAGCCGAGGCGGCGCAGCTCCTCCGGCTCGATGGCGGCCACCACCTCCGGCACCGGGTGCATCGCCAGGCCGTCGCCCGCCGGGGCGCCCCAGCGCTCGAGCAGGCGGCGGCGCATGCGGAACGCCAGCGCCAGGGTCACCTGCTGGCCGGCGATCACCCACACCAGCGCCTCGAAGGCGCTGCGCGTCTGCAGCAGTCCCAACCCGTGGCGCTGCCCGAGCAGGCGGGCCACCTCCGGCTCGCGGGCCGCCCGACGCTCGAACGGCTCGGGATCGGTGGCGAGGCCGAGCAGGCGCAGGGCGGTCTCGTGCATCGCCAGGGCGCCGGCCGGGCCGGGCGGCGGACCGGCGGCCAGGCGGCAGGCGGCCGCGCCGGGGGTGAGCTCGATCTGCAGCACCGCCGGCCGGCTGCCGATCGCGGGGTCGCTCTCCGCGTCGTCGAGCTGCAAGGCCACGGCGGCGGTCCGGCCGCGCACCCGCTCGGTCGGGCTCTGGGGATCGCGGCCGAGGTGGGCGAGCACGGTGGCGGCGGGGAAGCGGGCCGGCAGGTGGAGCACGAAGCCGTCGCTGCCGGGCAGGGCGGCGAAGGTGTCCGGGGCCATGCGGAAGCGGCGGCGGAAGCGTGCGGTGAAGGTGGCGGGCTCGTCGTAGCCGACGGCGCGGGCGGCGTCGCCGGCGGCGGTGCCGCGGACCAGGAGGCGGGCGGCGGCGGCCAGCCGGGCGTCGTGGAGCAGGGCCGCGGGCGTGGCGTGGTAGTGGATCCGCGTCAGCTCGCCGAGCTGCGGGACCCCCATCCCGGCCGCCGCCGCCAGATCCGCCACCCCGGCGAAGGCGGCCGGCTCGGCGCGCAGCCGGTCGACGGCCACGGACAGCATCTCGCGGCGCGGCGCGGCGAGGGGAGGTGCGACGCTCAGGCCGCGTTCCTCCCGGACCAGGCGGCGAGCACCTCGAGCACCTCGTCGACATCGCCCACGGTGTGGTCGGCGGCCACCTGGAACCGGATCTCCTCGTCGCCCCGGGGCACCACCGGGTAGGCGAGCCCGGTGGCGAGGATGCCGTGTTCGCGCAGGTGGCGCACCAGGTCACGGGTGCGCTCGGTGTCGCGAACCATCAGCGGCACCACCGGGTGCTCGCCCGGGATCACCTCGTACCCCAGGTCCACCAACCCCTGCTCGAAGTGGCGGGTCAGGGCGTGGAGGTGGGCCAGCAGCTCGTGGCCGCGGGGGCTCTCCAGCACCTCGAGGGCCGCGAGAGCCGCCTGCGCCTCGCCCGGGGTGATCGGGTTCGAGTAGATGTACATCGGCGACGTCTCGCGCAGGAAGCGCACCACCTGCTCGTCGCAGGTCACGTAGCCGCCGTTGACGCCCAGGGCCTTGCCGAGGGTGGCGACCAGCAGGTCGGCGCGGGCGCCGGTGGCCTCCTCGGTGCCGCGGCCGGTGGCGCCCAGGGCACCGACGCCGTGGGAGTCGTCCACCACCACCACCACGTTCTCCTCGAAGCGCTCGTCGAAGCGGCGGGCGAGCTCCACGATCTCGGCCAGCGGCGCGTGGTCGCCGCGCATGCTGAAGACGCCGTCGGTGACGAGCAGCACCCGCTTCGCCTTGCCGGAGACCTCCTCCAGGCGCCGCTCAAGGTCGGCGACGTCGTTGTGGCGGTAGATCGCCTTTTCACCGGGACGCGCCATGCGGATGCCGTTGATGATGCAGTTGTGGTTCAGCTCGTCGCTGACGATCGCCGTGTCCGCGGTGACCAGCGGGACCACGACGCTCACCACCGTCGCATAGGCGGAGCTGAAGAGCATCGCCGCCTGGCGGCCGTGGAAGGCGGCGAGCCGGCCCTCCAGCTCGACGTGGGGTCGGTAGGTGCCGCTGATGAAGCGCACCGCTCCCGGGCCGGCGCCGAAGCGGCGGGTACCCTCCTCCTCGGCCGCCTGCACCTCCTGGCGCAGCGACATGCCCAGGTAGGAGTTGGAGTTCATGCGCAGGAAGGGCGTCTCGCCGTGTCCTTCGAGCAGCACGCGGGGGCCGCGGCCGCCGCGCCCTCCGGCCGGTGGGATCACGGCGCACACCACCGCTTCCGCGCCCTTGGCCGTGCCCTGCTCCTCGAGCCGGGTGACGTGACGCTGGAGGGCGGCGTTCAGACGATCGATCGGCATGGGAGCTCCGTGGGCTGGTTCCGGGAATTCAGGAGACGGTGGGGGCGGCGACGTGCTCGAGCATGTCCTCGGTCATCCGCGCCAGGTCGTAGCGCGGCCGCCAGTCCCACTCCTCGCGGGCCGCGGCGTCGTCGATGC
>DATACC010000029.1:0-18997 GCA_036259255.1 Thermoanaerobaculia bacterium
GGCGGCCCGAGCGGGGCCGCCGAACAGCTCTTCGCCGCCCGCGCCGGCCTCCTCCCCTTCGACCTCGGCCAGCAGGTCGCCGAAGATGTCCTGGGAGGTGAGCTGGCGCTCCGGCTCGGCCGGCGGCGGGGCGTCGGCCGCCGCGCCGCCGCCCTTGGCGGCCGCCATCACGCGGCGCACCGCGAGCCGCAGGTCCTGGTCGGAGAACGGCTTGGCCAGCACCTCGTCGGCTTCCCGGTCACTGCCGGTGCCCGGCGTGCGCTGCTCCGCCACCAGCGCCACCGAGCCGGGGCCGCCGAAGCGGCGGCCGAAGCCGCGCAGCAGCTCGGCGGCGCCGGGCAGCTCGGCGTTGACCAGCACCAGGTGGGGAGCTTCGGAGGCCGCCGCGCGCAACGCCTCGGGCCGCCCGGCCACGAAGCGCGGCGACCAGCCCTCGGCGGCCAGGGCGCCGCGGATGCGCTCGATGTAGCGGCCTTCGTGCTCGACGACGAGGATGGACGGCATGGGGCGGCTCTCAGGAAATACGGAGGTGCGAGTCCGGTTTCTATCAGCGCGCGTCAGGGGAGTCAATCGCGGGCGCGGGCGGAAAAACCGGTCCGGCCGGGCTCGCCGGCACGGTTCCGTGGGCCCCGCCAGCAGCAGGGGGGATTTGCCTCGGCCCGGCGCGTTGCTATTCTCGGCGGGTTCAGCCCCGAAGCCGCGAAAAGGTCAGGAGTCGATAGAGCGATGGCAGGTCACAGCAAGTGGGCGGGGATCAAGCACAAGAAGGCGCTGATCGACAAGAAGCGCGCCAAGCGATGGACCAAGCTGGTGCGGGAGGTCACCGTGGCCGCCCGCCTCGGCGGCGGCGACCCCGCCGCCAACCCGCGCCTGCGCTCGGCGGTGCTCGATGCCCGCAGCGACAACGTCCCCAACGACACCATCGAACGGGCGATCCTCAAGGGCACCGGCGAGCTCGAGGGCGCCGCCTACGAGGAGATCACCTACGAGGGCTACGGCCCCGGCGGCGTGGCGGTGCTCATCGAGGCGATGACCGACAATCGCAACCGCACGGTGGCCGAGCTGCGCCACGTCTTCTCGCGCCACGGCGGCAGCCTGGGCGAGACCAACAGCGTCTCGTGGATGTTCGACCGGCGGGGCTACTTCGCCATCCCCAAGGAGGCGATGGACGAGGAGAAGGTGATGGAGCTCGCCCTCGAGCTGGGGGTGGACGACATCTCCACCGAGGGCGACGAGCACGAGCTCTACACCAGCTTCGAGGATTACGCCCGGGTGCGCGAGGCGCTCGAGGGGCGCGAGGTGCCCCTCACCGCCAAGGAGCTGGCGATGATCCCCCAGACCTCGATGGACGTCGAGGGCGAGCAGGCGGCCCGGGCGATGCGACTGCTCGAGGCCCTCGAAGATCTGGACGACGTGCAGAACGTGTGGGCCAACCTCTCCGTCGACGAGGCGACCCTGGCCAGCGCCTGAGGCGCCGCCGGGACCTCCAGCCGCCGTGACGACGCGCCGAGCCGCCGCGAGCCGAGCATGCTGATCCTGGGCATCGATCCGGGCAGCCTGCGCACTGGTTGGGGCGCGGTGCTCAAGGACGGCCCGGACCTGAAGGCGGTGGAGGCCGGCACCATCGTGTGCCCGGCGAGCGACGCCCTGCCGGCCCGTCTCGCCCGGCTGTCGCGCGGCATCGGCGAGGTGGTGGACCGCCTGGAGCCCGCGGCCGCGGTGCTCGAGTCCCCCTTCCACGGAATGAACGCCAGATCGCTGATTGTTCTGGCGCAGGCGAGGGGGGCGTTGATCGCCACGCTGGCGCTGCGCGGCCTCGAGGTCCGGGAGTTCACGCCGGCGGAGGTCAAGGCGGCGGTGACCGGCAACGGCCGCGCCGGCAAGGACCAGGTGGCCCGCATGGTGCGGCTGCTGCTGGCCTGGCGCGGCGAGTGCTCCCACGACGCCAGCGACGCCCTGGCAGTGGCCCTCTGCTGCGCCCAGCGACTGCGCATGGACCGGCTTTCCGAAACCCCCGCGAAAGGCGCCAAGTTGCGTTTTCGCAAAGCTTTAGCGGTCAGCGGTACGCCTTGACCCGGCGCGCCCCGGCTGTGTTACGATGAGAACCTACGCCTCTGCCAACGGTGATGTTCCCGGCCCTCCGGGTCACCGTGAGGGGCGTCTTCAGCCTTTTCTCGCGGCGGCCCCGGATCGGGTCGTTCGGCACGGGAACTCGGCCTGCCTCGGGCAGGTCTAACTTATTCGGCAGAGGAGGAGAGCAAGTGCCCGACATCGGCGGAACTTTTTGGCGGTACATGCAGGATGGTGGCCCCATCATGTGGGTCCTCCTGGCGTTCTCCGTGGTTGCCCTGGCATTCATCATCGAGCGGTTCATCGCGCTACGCCGGGCCAAGATCAACGTCAACGAGTTCCTGGCCAAGATTCGCAAGGCGCTGATCGTCAACCACTCGGTGCGCGAGGCCATCAAGATCTGCGAGCAGTACCGCGGCCCCGTCGCTTCGATCATGAAGGCCGGCCTGCTCAAGTACGGCCAGCCCAAGGAGGACATCGAGAAGACGATCGAGAACGCGGCGCTCTACGAGATGGGCCGCCTCGAGCGGGGGCTGGTGGTGCTCGCCACGGTCGCCAACGTCGCGCCGCTGCTCGGCTTCCTCGGCACCGTCACCGGCATGATCCAGGCCTTCGACGCCCTGCGTGAGGCCGGCCTGTCCAACCCGGGCCTGGTGGCCGGCGGTATCTCCGAGGCGCTGATCACCACCGCCGCCGGTCTCGCCGTGGCCATTCCGGTGCAGATCGCCTACAACTACTTCATGAGCCGCATCAACCGCTTCGTTCGCGACATCGAGACGGCGGCCAACATGCTGCTCGAGACGTTCACCGAGATGGGCCGCAGCGGCGTCAACGTGGAGCGCGCGGCTGCCGAGGCCGCCGGCGCGGGCGTCACCGGCACCACCACCGGCACCACCGCCACCTCGACCGCCAAGCCGACGACCTCCGCGCCGTCGAAGGCCCCCAGCAAGTAGCCCGGGAGGATCATGGAACTTCACGTCCGCAAGCGGCAGGACGCCGTCATCCCCACCGCGACGATGGCGGACATCGCGTTGCTGCTGATCATCTTCTTCCTGGTCACCTTCCAGATCGAGGTCGACAAGACGCAGGTGGAGCTGCCGGCGTCGGGGATCCGCCTGGAGGTGCCGGAGAAGTCCGCCTACGTGTCGGTGACGGAGGACGGGGCGATCCGGGTGTCCAGCGGCGAGGAGGTCAGCGTCATCGTCTCGGGCCCTCAGGAGGTGCTCTCCTTCGCGGCCGAGCTGATGGCCCGTGCGCCCGACCGGGCGGTGGTGCTGAAGGCCGACGAGGCGACGCCCTACCGGCTCGTCGACGAGGTGATGGACGCCTTGAAGCAGGCGCGGGTCAAGACCATCTACCTGCTCTCGGAAGCCGAGATGCAGGGTTCCGGCGGCGGCGCCTAGCTGCCAGGAGACGCGATGAAGATCGACCGCAAGAGCAAGGTCAGCGAGGAGATCCCCACCGCCACCATGGCGGACGTGGCCTTCCTGCTGATCATCTACTTCATGGTGACATCGACCTTCGCCGCCACCCGCGGCCTCGACTTCGCCATCCCCGAGCAACAGGACAACCCGCCGATGATCGAGAAGGAAGAGTCGGTGCTCATCGAGATCCAGCCGGGCGGGCAGCTCGTCGTCGATCAGCAGCCGATGCAACTCGGCGAGATCCTCGACTACCTGCGCCCCCGGCTCGAGCGCAACCCGCTGAAGCCGGTGATCATCCGGCCCGATCCCAATTCCCAGTACGGTTACATGGTGGACGTCTTCGACGAGCTGCGCCAGGGTGCCAACGAGGGTGTCGAGGTCCGCAACATCTCGATCCCGACCCAGCGTGAGATCGAGGCGTTCTGGTATTAGCCTGAATCCCCAGGCAGGAAGTCAGGAGGACGCGATGGCCGACAAAGAGACGATCAAGAACACTGCACCGGGCGCCCAGGAGGAGGCCGGCTCGCCGCTGGACACCTTCGCCGCGGAGTACGAGGAAGACCGCAAGACCATCCGGATCGCCATGGTCGCGGCGGTGATCTTCCACCTCGTGCTGCTGGCGGTGCACCTGCCCGAGCTGGTGCAGGCCGAGCCGCCGGAGGCCGACAAGCCGAAGGTCTACGTGGTGCAGCAGGTGCGCTTCCGGCCGCCGCCGCCCCAGAAGCAGCAGGAGATCCCGAAGCCGAAGGCGAAGCGGGTGCCGATCCCCGACCCGACTCCGGACGAGCCGGAGCCGATCCGGACGCCGGACGAGATCCAGCCGGAGCTCGAGCTGCCGGAGACCGACATCATCTTCGACATCCCCGAGGGGCCGCCGCCGGCGGAGCCCGAAGGGCCGATCCACGTCGGGGGCGACGTGAAGGCGCCGGAGAAGATCAGCGCTCCGCAGCCGTCCTACACCGAGATCGCCAGGAAGGCGCGCGTGCAGGGGGTGGTGATCGTGCAGGCGGTGATCGACAAGGAAGGACGGGTGACCGACGTCAAGGTGCTCAAGGCGCTGCCCATGGGCCTCGACAAGGCCGCGGTCGACGCCATCCGCAACTGGAAGTTCAAGCCGGCGACGCTCAACGGGAAGCCGGTGGACGTCTACTACAACCTGACGGTGAATTTCACCCTGCAGTAGCGCCCGAGCGAATGGCATTCCAGGGCTCTCTCAGAGAGCTCCCGCTTCCGGACATCGTGCAGTTGGTGTCGGTGTCCGGCAAGACCGGACGCTTCTCTCTCCACCGGGACGGCCAGCCCGGGGGGGAGATCTTCCTGCGCGGCGGGCAGATCGTGCATGCGCGGGTGGGCGACCTGGAGGGGGAGGAGGCGGTCTACGAGCTCGCCATCTGGCCCGAGGGCGACTTCACCTTTCACGCGGGTGAGGAGACCGCCACCACCTCCATCCAGAGGTCCAACACCAACCTGCTGATGGAGGCGGCGCGGCGCATCGACGAGTGGCAGGTGCTGTCGAAGCGCATCCCCTCGACACGCCTGGTGCCCGTGTTCACCGACCAGGCCACGACGACGTCGGTCTCGCTCACTCCTGCCGAGTGGCAGATGGTGTGCAAGATCGACGAGCGGCGCAGCATCCAGGAGGTCGCGCTGGGGCTCGGCACGAGCCCCTTCGAGGCCTGCAAGCTGCTCTACGGGCTCATCACCTCCGGGCTGGTGGCCCTCAAGGAAGACCTCGCCGGGCTCGACGCCGACCGGCTGCGCGGCCAGGGCGCCGAGGAGCTGGGCGCGGTGGCCGCCGACATCCACCGCGAGGCCACCGAGCTGCTGGCCGCCCACCCGCGGCAGAAGGAGCTCGAATCGCCCTACCGCATGAGCCGGGCGGAGATCGAGGCGGGACGCGGGGTGGACGCGGTGCTCGACCTGGTGAGGTCGGAGGAAAAGCTGGTCTCGGCGGCGCTCGGCCCCAACCGCTCGCAGGTGTTCCTGGATCGCGTGCGCCACCGGATCGGCGGCGGCTGAGATCGCAGCCGAGGCGGCAGCACCGACGGGGGACCCGGAATTATACCCCATCGTCGATGGTTTTCGGGTGCGATACCGAAGGCACTGAAAGGAGAATGACTTCCATGCGTGACAAGACCTTGAGGATCGTGCTGACCGCACTGCTCCTGGCCGGTGCCGGCGTTGCCGAGGCGGGATGGGAAGAGGGTGTGGCGGCGTACCGGGCCGGCAACCTCGACGTGGCGGCCCAGGAGTTCCGTGCCGTCGCCCAGGCGACGCCGGAGTTCGCCGGCGCCCACTTCATGCTCGGCCAGGTCCTGCTCAAGCAGGACAAGGGCGAGGAGGCGCTGGCCGCCCTGCGCAAGGCCTACGAGCTGGACAAGTCGAAAGTGGAGTACCAGTTCCTGCTGGCCCAGGCCTACCTGAAGACGCAGCGCTTCGGCGACGCCGCAAGCCTGCTGAAGACGATCAGCCCGTCGTCGCTGCCGGCCGCCAACCAGGCAGCCTACCACCAGATGCTGGCGGTGGCGCTGCAGGAGAGCGGCCAGAGCGGCGAGGCGCTGAAGGCCCTCGAGGCGATGGTCGCGGCGAAGCCCGACGATTCCGACGCCTGGTACGCCTACGGCACGGCCGCCTACAGCGCCGACCGGCTCGACACCGCCCTCCAAGCGCTGGAGAAGGCGGTGGAGCTCGACGGCAACGACCCGCGCAAGCACGGCGCCTACGCCAAGGCCCTGGTGCGCAAGGCGGGCGAGTCCCAGAACGACGCCACCCGCAAGGCGACCTACGCACAGGCGGTGGAGGTGGTCGCCGATCTGGCCGCGGCGCAGCCGACCTACGACAACGTGCTGATGCTCGGCGAGGTGCAGCTCGGTGCCAGCCGCTACGAGGACGCGGTGGCCAGCTTCGAGCAGGCGGCGGCCCAGAACGCCGACGATTTCCTGCCGCACTTCTACATCGCCCAGGCGCAGACCCTGCTCGGCCAGTACGACGCGGCCGAGGCGGCTGCCAACGCGGCGCTGGAGAAGGCGAAGTCGGAGGAGAACCGCCAGCGGGTGTGGCGCCAGATCGGCTTCGCCAACGAGAAGCAGCGCGAGTACGACGCGGCCATCGAGGCCTACCGCAAGGCCGGCGATACGAAGAGCGTGACGCGGGTGACGGAGAACCAGCGCATCGCCTCGGAGAACCGCCAGATCGACGCCGAGAACGCGCAGATCGAGCAGATGGAGGAGGAGCGCCGGCGCCTCGAGGAGGAGCTGCGCGAGCTCGGCGGTCCGCCGCGCCGCTAGGCCGTACCCTCCCTTCCGCCGCACGACCCCGGGGGCCTCGCGAGAGGCCCCTTCGTTTTGCCCGCTTCGGCGGGGTGGCGCGCATACAATCGCGCCCATGCCCCGCCTCCTTCCGCTGCTCGTCGTCGTTTCCCTGGCCGTCGCGGCTCTCCTTGCCCCTCCGCTCGCCGGAGCCCAGGAGCCGACCGTTCCGGGGGTGGCGGCCGAGGACCGGCCTTCCGACGATCCGGACGACGACCCTCCGGCCGATCCCACTCCCCGCGAGCAGTCTCCCGGCGAGCAGTCCCCCCTCGAGGAGCCGCCGGCCGATCAGCCCCCGGTCGACCAGCCGCCGGCGCCCCCCGCCGAGCCGTCCTCCGCCGAGCCCGACCCTCCGCCGCCGGAGGGCGAGAGTGGCCTGCCGGCCACCCGCGAGGGATTCCTGCCGCGGCTCGACGTCTTCATCCCGGAGGGCGACCTCGACCTGCGGGTGAGCCGGCTGGCCAACAAGGTCCTGTTCGAGGGCCAGGTCAAGTACAACTTCATCGACGGCGACATCACCGCCTTCCTGCGCTACCGCTACTACGGCTACCAGCGCACCTACCAGGTGACCGCCTTCGACGCCGTCGAGTTCGACGGCGTCGAGGAGCGCTCCGACGAGTTCGAGCGCGTGCGCGGGTTCCTGCTGCTCACCCAGTGGCCCCACGACTACCATCACCGCACCTACCTGCTGGCGGAGGTGGACCGCATCACCTCGAACAAGGAGGTGCTGCGCTTCGACACCAACAAGACCAACACCTTCCTGCGCGCCGGCTACCAGATCGGCACGCCCAACGATCCGCGCTCCAACGCCATCGTCGGTGAGCGGCGGGCCCAGGTGGACCAGCTGTTCACCGCCGCCCGCGACATCGGGCCCGGCGACTTCGGCCTCACCTCGGCGCTCACCTACGGGTTCGACTTCACCGGGGGCGACTTCGACTACGTGAAGGTCGAATTCGAGGGGCTGAAGCGTTTCGAGCTGCCGCGGCGCCTGTTCGTCGTCGGCCGCCTCCACGGCGGCACCTTCCTCGACAAGGAGAACCGTGTCCTTCCTGCCATCGAGGAGCCGGAGGAGGCCGACGGTTTCACCATCCCACGCTCCGAGCTGTTCCGCCTCGACGGCCGTGAAAACCTGATCGGCGTCTCCGAGCGGGTGCGCGGCACCGAGCAGCTCTACACCACCTGGGAGCTCTTCTACCCCTGGTTCACCAATCAGGAGCGGCGTTTCCTCCGCCTCGACTGGCAGAACTGGTACTGGATCCTCTACGGCGGCTACGGGATGACCGGCTTCGACCGCGACCTGTTCACCGACCTCGACCAGTGGGTGCCGGATCTTGGCATCGGGTTTGAATCCTCGTTCCGCCTGAAGAAGTACACCTTCTTCCTGTCTGGGGTCATTGCCCAGGCACTGGAGGGGGAAGGAGACGTGGAGGCGAAGCTATCGATCAAGTCCTACCGTTGAGTCGAGGCCATGTTAGCCTCGTTGGTAGGCAGCAGTATGTTCACTCGCGGGGTGGCTCGAGCCCTGCGGCCTGAGAGGAAGAGGAGACGACCATGAGAGCGAGCAAGGTACTGATCTGTGCCGCGCTGCTCCTGTCGCTGCCGATGATGGCGGCGGCGGACGAGCGCGCGAACGCACCGACGGTCACGGGTGAGACGGGGTTGTTCACGCTGTTTTCCGGACAGACGCTGCCGCAGGGCGGGTGGTCCTTCGGGGTGTATTACAACAACTGGGACCGCGTGCTGGAGGACGCCGGCGACTCCGACGTCGACTGGAACCGGCTGAGCGCCAGCGTCGGTTACGGCATCACCGAGAACTTCGAGATCTCGGCGTCGGTGCCGTACGACGACTTCGACTTCGACTTCGACAACGACTTCTTCGACGACGAGTTCTTCGGTGACGACGACTTCGACGACTCGGCGAGTGGCATCGGCAACGCGCGCCTCAACGCCAAGTGGCGCCTGTTCCAGGAGGTCGACAGCGCCTTCGCGCTCAACGCCTTCGTCGAGCTGCCCACCGGCGACGAGGACGCCCTGGGTGGCGACACCGGCTTCGGCGTCGGCGCCGACTGGAGCACCGGCAACTGGGTGCTCAACCTCGGCTGGCGCTCGCCGGGCTCCGACGAGCTCGACCTGTCCGACGAGGTCGTGGCCGGGATCGGCTACGCCGGCCGCGTGTCCGACAACTTCGACTGGATCACCGAGCTGGTCGGCACGCTGCCGATCGACAGCGACGACGCCCTGTTCGAGGAGTCGGTGGACCTGACCACCGGCGGTCGCTACTGGTTCGGCGACGGTGGTGCGGGGGCCGGTGGCTGGGCCCTCAACTTCGCCCTGCGCACCGACCTGCTGCAGCTCTCCGACACCGACGAGCACTGCCCCCTGGGCGGCCTGCTCGGCCTGACCTACTTCCCGGCCTTCTTCGCGCAGCCGGAGGAGGAGGTGCCGGTGGTGCTGGCGCCGGTGGACTACGTGCTCACCGTGGAGACCCGCGGTGACTGCGAGGGCACCGTCACCAGCAGCCCGGCCGGCGTCGACTGCGGTGCCGACTGCAGCGAGATCTACGCCGAGGGCACGGTGGTCAACCTCACCGCCACGCCGGCGCCGGACTGCGTGTTCGATGGCTGGACCGGCGACGCCGACTGCCGCGACGGCTCGGTGACGATGAACGGCGACCGCTTCTGCATCGCCAACTTCAGCGACGTGCCGCCGCCGGTCGCTCCCGTGGCCCCGCCGGCGCCGGAGGTGACCGAGGTCACCATCCTGTTCCCGGCCGGTGCGCGCCTGGACAACATCGCCAAGGCGAGGCTGGACGAGGTGGCCCTGCAGCTCAAGCAGGAGCCGGACGCGACGGCGCGGGTGATCGGCTACTCCGACAGCACCGGCTCCGAGCAGGCGAACCTGCGGATCAGCCGCGAGCGGGCCGAGGCGGTGAAGAACTACCTGGTCACCCGCCACGGGATCGATCCGTCGCGCATCACCACCGAGGGCCGCGGCTCGGCCGAGCCGGTGGGGGACAACACGACCGCGCAGGGCCGGCGCGAGAACCGCCGCGCCGTGGTCATCGTCACGGTTCCCTAGGCCGCGCCAGCGGCGCGAAGAGGCCCCGTCGGGCCTCGAGGATCCAAGGCCCCGTCGGGTGCTCCCCGGCGGGGCCTTTCTCGTGGCAGCACTGCCGTTTCCCTCCCTTCCGGCCCTCCCGGCGCCGAGTCCTCCTGCCAGCCCGCGGCGAGGAGATTTCCTCCCGGTGTCACGTTTTCGCTTCTGCAGAACACCCGTATAGACGTAAGCTGAGGTTCATGGAGTCAGGCTTTTCATCGTGGACGGGGAATGCCGCGGGCGGCCGGCGGGGCGCGGGTCGGACGTCCGTACCGAGGAGCTCCGCCTCCAGCGTGGAGGTGGGACCACCCGCGCCAAGCGTCCAATCCCTTGAGGAGGATGCCGCATGAGGAACCGTCTTCTGGTCGGACTCGCCGTCGCGCTCGCCGCGATCGCGCTGCCGGCCACCGCATCGACCTTCATCGCCATGGATCAGAACGAGCTGCTCACCGCGTCGTCGGCGGTGGTGCAGGGCAAGGTGCTCGACGTCCGCTCGTTCTGGAACGAGGACAACACGATCATCGTGACGGAAGCCCGCGTCGAGGTGGCAGAGCTCGTGGCCGGCGCCGCGCCGGCGGTCGTGACCGTCAAGACGTTCGGTGGCGAGGTCGGCGATTACCGCATCGAAGCCCACGGCTTCCCGACCTTCGCGGCCGGTGAGCAGGTGCTGCTCTACCTCGAGCAGGACGGGCGTGACTACCGGGTGGCCGGCTACCGCCAGGGCCAGTACCGCGTGGTCGACACGCCCAAGGGCAAGGTGGCCAAGCCGACCCTGGAGGAAGGCGTGCGTCTCTTCACCAAGACCGGGCAGCTCGCACCGCGTCCCGCGACGGTCGAGCTCGACGTGCTGAAGAACAACATCCGCAGCGCCCGCGACCTGGTCGGCGGGCAGGCGATCCGGTGAGGCGAGGAGAAACGATCATGACCAAGCTTTCGACCAAGACCCTCGTTCTCGCCGCCGCTCTCGTGCTGGTCGTCGCCAGCGTCGCCTCCGCCTACGTGCTGCTCTCGCCCGCCCGGACCTGGGACAGCCCGCCGACCTACATCATCGACAGCCGCGGGTTGCCGGACGTCAACGACGGCGACGGCGGCGCCACCCGGGTGCGCAACGCCATCGTCTCGAGCAGCGCCTGGAACGGTTCCGGCGCCGGTACGGTGGTCAACGCCACCCTCGGCTCCATGAACGGCTTCTCCCTCGGCGACGGGACGCCGATGCTCAACTTCCGCGACCCGCAGGGCGCCTGCGGCGGGAGCTGCCTGGCGGCCACCTTCACCGGCTTCTACAACCAGCGCTCCAACGGCACCTACCGCATCTACGACGCCGACATCGTGACCAACTACAGCGGTCACAACTGGACGTCGCAGGGCGAGGACCCGAACGGCTCCGGCTGCTCCGGCGAGATCTACGTCGAGGGCGTGCAGGTGCACGAGATCGGCCACGGCCTCGGCCTCGGCCATACCAACGTCTCGGGCGCCACGATGTACCCGTCGGTGTCGGGCTGCAACAACGGCCCGGCCTCCACGGCGTCGGACGACAACCTGGCGATCGTCGCGCTGTACGGCGGTGGCACCAACCCGCCCCCGGGCGGCGGCTGCTCCGGCACCACCTACACCGGCTCGCTGTCGGGCCGCGGCGACTCCGAGGTCGAGCCCAACGGGAACTACTACTACACCGGCAGCACGACCCACACCGCGTGCCTCACCGGTCCGTCGGGCACCGACTTCGACCTCTACCTGCGCAAGTGGAACGGCTGGTCGTGGGTGAACGTCGCGAGCTCGCTGACGTCGAGCTCCAGCGAGTCGATCACCTACAACGGCACCTCCGGCTACTACTACTGGCTGGTCTACTCCTACAGCGGCAGCGGGAGCTACACCCTCGTCGCCGACTGGTAGGGCCTGCCTTCCCCCATCGCGGCTATCCTGCCGCGGCGCCCGCTCCGCTTCCGCGGAGCGGGCGTTCTTCGTCAGGGGGCCGAGGCCGCGTCGCCGGCCGCGGCATCCCCGCCACCGGTTTCCTCCTCCTCGCCCCCCACCGCCACCGGCTCGATCCAGCCGAAGGCCTCCAGGGCCTGGTCCATGCGCTGCTTGCCGACACCCGGAACGGGCGTGTAACGGTAGGTCATGTGGAGCAGGCGGTTGCCGGCCGGATGGACGGTGAAGATGCGGATCTCCTCGACCTGCTGGCCCTCCTCGGTGAAGCGGGCCCGGGTGCTGTAGGCGGGGCCCAGCGGACCGCCGAGCTCGACCTGGCCGAGGAAGTCACCCTCGGGCCGCGCCTCGACCTCCTGGACGCGCTGGTTGACGGCTTCGACCAGATTGATTCCCGCGCTCTGCGGCGGATCGGCGGCGTAAGCCACGGTGCCGCCGGCGGGCAGCTCGTCCCCGGCGGGCAGGGCGACCCGGATCGCCTCGCCGCCGGTCTCCTCCACCTCGGCCCCGCTGTCGGCCGGGATGGCGAGGGCCAGCCCCAGCTCAGGGCTCTCGACGCGGATCGGCTCGGCGGCCGGCCCCGCCACCCCGCCGTCGCCGCCCTCGCCTCCGGGCGAGCAGGCCCACCCGGTGGCGGCGAGCAGCAGGATGATGAGCAGGGCGGCGGGCGGGAAACGGAAAGCGTTGGTCCTCTTCATGGGAACTCCTCCTCTCGAGAAGCATTCTAACGGCGCCTGGGATGGGGTGAGGACCGGGGTCAGGTGGAGACCCGGGTCATTCTCTCACCCCGCCCGGTGGGTCACATGCTGATCCCTGGAGCACCGAAACGTTGTGCCAGATCGGCGCGGCTCTCCGCAAGCTACTGGTTGGAAAGGTACTTATGGAGACCTCAGTGGCGGCCTGGGGGGTTGGCCCGGACCTTGCCTTAGAGAGCTGGGCAACCCGCTGCAGTCGCAGCTCAACGGCCCCCTTCCGGGGGGTGCGCCTGCGGAACGTCCCTCAATTGTCGGAGGCACAGAGGAGAATCATGAAGCGAATTCTGGGAGTGGGCCTCGTCGCCCTGCTTGCCGTCGCCGCCTTGCCGGCGGCCGCGTCGACCTTCCTCGGCATGGACCAGGACGCCCTGGTCAAGGCGTCGGACGCCGTGATCGTCGGCGAGGTGCTGGACGTCCGTTCCTTCTGGAACGACGAAGCCACTGCCATCGTCACCGAGGCCCACGTCCAGGTGGACCGGGTCGTCCTGGGCGATGCTCCGGGCGTGGTGGTGGTGCGGACCTTCGGAGGCCAGGTGGGGAGCATCCGCATCGAAGCCCACGGGTTCCCGACCTTCGAGAAGGGGCAGCGCACGCTGCTGTTCCTCGAAAGCGACGGCCAGGTGGCGCGGGTGACCGGCTACCAGCAGGGCCAGTTCCGCATCGTCAAGCGCGCGAGCGACGGCGTCGACGTGGCGGTGCCGGCTCTCGAGGCCGGGGCGGTCCTGGCCTCCGTCGACGGCCGCGCCGTGGCGCGGCCGCAGGTGCAGGCTCTCGACACCCTCGTTCGCGGCATCGTGACCGCCGCGGACCGCGTCGACAACGGCAACCTCATCCAGATCAAGCAGTAAGGAGCCGACCATGAAGAGCCTCGTACTCCGCACCCTCGCCTTCGCGGCGGCCCTGTGCCTCGTCTCCAGCAGCGCTTCGGCCTACGTGCTGCTCAGCCCCGCCCGCACCTGGGATTGCGCGCCCAGCATCATCGTCGACAACCGCGGCCAATCGTCGATCAGCGACGCCGACGGCGGCGTGGCGGCCACCATCGCGGCGATCACCGCCGGCGGCGCCTGGAACGGTGCCGTCAGCGGCAGCGTCCTGACGGCCTCGGCCGGTTCGATGAACAACTACACCCTGGGCGACGGCGTTCCGATGCTCAACTTCCAGGACCCGATCCGCGCCTGCACGGGAAGCTGCCTGGCGGCCACCTTCACGGGCTTCTACGACCAGCGCTCCGACGGTTCGTACCGCATCTACGACGCCGACATCGTGACCAGCAGCCGCTACTCCTGGACCACCCTGGGGGAGCCGGATGGCTGCTCCGGTGAGTTCTACATGGAGGGCGTGCAGGTGCACGAGGTCGGCCATCTGCTGGGCCTCGGCCACAGCAGCGTCGGCGGCTCGACCATGTACCCGTCGGTCGCCTCCTGCGACAACGGTCCGGCCTCGATCGCCTCCGACGACGTCAACGGCATCCGCGCCCTCTACGGCTCCGGCGGCCTGTCGTGCAGCGGCAACCCGGGCGGCGGCGGTGGCGGCGGCGGGAGCTGCGATCTGGGCGCCGCGGGCGACTCCTGCTCGAGCAACTCGGATTGCTGCTCCAACAGCTGCAAGGGCAAGCCGGGCGCCAAGACCTGCAAGTGATCCGCATCACCACGTAGGACCCGCCACCAGCGGGATACGGGGGCCCTCCGGGGCCCCCCTTTTTTTGCTCGGACCGGATCCACGGAGGGCCAGGGGATGGGCGGCGGCCGATCCTGGTACGGCAACGACGACCATCCGCGGATGCAGCGAACCTCCTCGCAGCGCGGTTCGCCGGACCTGACCCTCGCGACGGCAGCACCACCTTCCCGGTGACCGGCCTCACCGACCTCACGAACTCCTGCTTCGAGCGTCAGACCACCCGGTGCAGCGACCTCCCCGGGGACGCCGACCCGTTCCGCACCGACGGACTGGTCACCTTGGGGACGGCCGCAGCACGCCGGCGGCGGCGGGAGGCTCTCGCGGGTCGACCGCCGCCTCCACGGTGCCGTCCGCGGCGAGCCGCACCGCATGCACCTTGGCGGCGGCGTCGCCCGGCTCGATCGCGTGACCGCGGCGGGCGAGCTCGGCCCGCGTCTCCGGCGCCAGGGCGTCGGCGTCGGTGTGCAGCGCATCGGGCAGCCACTGGTGGTGGAGGCGCGGCCGGGCGAGGGCCTGCTGCAGGTCGTCGCCGTCGACGACCACGTTGAGCAGCACCTGGGCGGTGCTGGTGGTGATGCGCGCGCCGCCCCGGCCGCCGAGAGCCAGGGCCTCGCGTCCGGGGGCGCCTTCGCGCCAGGCGATGGTGGGCGTCATCGAGGAGAGCATCCGGCGGCCGGGGCGCACCGCGTTGGCATCGCCCTGGACCAGGCCGAAGAGGTTGGGCCGGCCCGGCGCGGTGGTGAAGTCGTCCATCTCGTCGTTGAGGAAGAACCCCGCCTCGGGCACCCACAGGCCGCAGCCGAACAGGGAGTTGATGGTGGTGGTGAGCGCCACCAGGTTGCCGTCGCCGTCGACCACCGAGAGATGGGTGGTGTCGGCCGGCTCGGCGGAGGCACGCAACGCGGTGGGGGAGTACGGCGCCACCTCGTCCGAGGCGGCGGCGCGCTGGCGATCGATGCCGGCGGCCCGGGCGTCGAGCCACGCCGGCGCCAGCAGGTCGGCGGCGGTGGCCTTGGTGGTGGCCGGATCGGCGAGGCGGAAGCGGTCGGCGTAGGCGCGGCGCCACACCTCGGTGAGCAGGTGGGCGCGCTCGGCGCCGAAGCGGGGCTCGGCGGCCCAGTCCAGGCGCTCGAGCAAGAGGAGGGTCTCGCCGAGCAGAATGCCGCCGGACGACGGCAGGTCCATGGAGGCGAAGTGCCAACCGAAGGCCGCGAAGGTCACCGGCCGGCGCCACACCGGGCGGTAGGCCGCCAGGTCGGCGGCGGTGAGCACTCCACCGTGGCGGCGAGCGGCGGCTTCCACGGCGGTGGCGACCGACCCGGTGGTGATCGCTTCCGGGCCACGCCGGGCGTAGTCGGCCAGGGTGGCGGCGAGATCCGGCTGCACCAGCAGCGACCCCACTGGCGGCGGCTGGCCTCCGGGAAGCCACTGGGCGGCCGTCTCCGGGAAACGCTCCAGCAGCTCGCGGTGGGAGCCGAGGACCCGGTGCAGGTGGTGGCCAACGACGAAGCCCTCCGCCGCCAGCCGCCGGGCCGGCTCGACCACCCGCGGCCAGGGCAGGCGCCCGAAGCGGGCGTGGAGCTCGTAGAGCCCGGCGGGGGAGCCCGGGACACCGGCCGCCAGCGGCCCGACATGGGATGCGTCCGGCACCGGCTCGCCGTCTGGCCCCAGGAACATGGTGCGGTGAGCCCCGGCGGGCGCCACTTCCCGGAAGTCGAGGGTGGTCAGCTCACCACCGAGGTGCACCACGGCGAAGCCGCCCCCGCCCAGGTTGCCGGCCTCGGGGAAGGTCACCGCCAGGGCCAGCGCAGTGGCCACGGCGGCGTCCACCGCGTTGCCGCCCGCCGCCAGCATGGCGAGGCCGGCCTCCGTGGCTCGGGCATCGGCGGAGGCCACGGCACCGCCGGTGCCGGAGACCGGCGGCGGTGCGGCCGCGTGGAGGGGGGCGACGGGGAGGAGGGCCGCGACGAGCAGACCTCGAGCGAGCACGGAGGCAAGGAACCGTTCGGGCATGGGGACACTCTACCGCCTGCCTCCGCCGCCTCTGTCGGAGAACGGGCCCGGGCGTTCCGGCGGCGACCTCCGCCACCGGAAAACGCCGCTTCAGCTCACCGGATCTCAGCTTCGGGGTCGCGGGCGAAGGCCCACCTGCTCGACCAGGGCCTCGAAGCGCGGGTCGCGGCGCAACCGGTCGAGGCGGGGATCGAGAGCGAGAAACGGGAGCTGCCATTCGCCACGGCGTTCGACGGCTCGGGACAGGTGGTGGAGGGCCGTCTCCGTGTCGCCGGCCAGCGCGTAGTCGACGGCGGCGGCGGCGCTGCGGGTCCCGTCGGCGGCCAGCGCCGACCCGTGGTGGCGCAGGAAGGCATCGACGGCGGCGCTGGGCCCGTCCCTGGTGGCGCGCCGCGCCGCCTCGGCGGCGTCCGGAAGGCCGGCCCAGCCGGTGGTCAGGCCCGCCGCCTGTTCGATCCGTCCGGCAACCAGGTAGGCCCCGAGCAGGCCGCGCCGGGTCCAGTAGTCGTCGGGGGCCACCGCGAGCAGGTCCTCGAAGTGAGCGATGGCCCGCTCCGGCCGGCCGGCGAAGAGGTTGAACCAGCCGAGGTCGCCGCGCAGCCCGAGGGATCGGGGGTCCAGCTCGAGGGCGGTTCGAAGCTCCGCGAGGGCCTCGTCGGTCCGGCGGTGGACCGCCAGCCACGTGGCGTAGTGGTGCCGCGCCTCGGCGTCGGCCGGATTGAGCTCGAGCGCGCGTTCCAGGTGGTCGCCGGCGGCGGCGAAATCCCACGCGAGGTAGAACAAACCGATGGCCCGCTGGAGATGGGCCTTCGGCAGGTCCGGCGCCAACTCGACGGCCCGGCGACTCGCGGCCTGCCAGCGCTGCCGATCCCCCTGCTGGGCGGAGTCGCGCATCCGGTGGGCGTCGGCGAGGTACACCCAGGCGGAAGCAAAGAGGGGGTCCAGCTCGACGGCCTTCTCGAGCTCGCGCACCGCGTCGTCCGGGTGCTCGCCCAGCCGGTGGAGGCCTCGCAGGTAGGCGTCGAAGGCGTCGGCCGGTGGCTGGTGGTCGTCGTCCGGCCAGCGCGCGAGGGCCTCCATCAGCGCCGGCACCTCACCGGTCAGCCAGAGGGCCACCTGGCGGGCGATCTCCGCGTCGACGAGGAAGGCTCGAGCGGTCGGACGGTCGTAGCTCTCGGCCCACACCTGCGTCTGGTCCTCGGGCCGCACCAGGCGAACCGCGGTCCGAAGTCGGGACCGCTTCCGTTCGACGCTGCCTTCGAGAACATAGCTCGCTCCCAGCTCCTCGGCGATCTCGGTGACGGTACGGCGGCCGGTAGCGTACTGCAGGGCGGTGGTATGGGCGATGACCCCGAGGTGCTCGGGAGCGAGCTGGCTGAGGCGCGCGATCAAGGCCTCGGTGAGGGGCGCCGCGATCGGCGCGCCCCCGGCCGCGCCGAGCTCGCGAAAGGGGAGGACCACGAGGATCGGCCGTTCGCCGTCCGGGCGTGCCGTCGATCCACCCTGCGGCCCGGTGCCCGGGCGTTGGGCGACCACCACAGCCCAGGTTGCCGCCAGGGCCGCCAACGAAACCGCCGCGGCCAGCGCCACCCGCCGCCCGCGCGGTGCCGCCACCGGCGGGCGCCGTGGTGCCGGTTCGCGGGGAGCCGACGCCGTGCCCGCGACGGGGTTCTCGACGGGGCTCTCGACCGGCCCGACGAAGCGGTAGCCGCGACGAGGCAGGGTCTCGACGTAGCGGGGGGCGTTGGCAGTGTCGCCGAGCGCCTGGCGGATCTGCCGGATGCAGTAGTTGAGGCCCTGCTCGCGGTCGACGAACGTGTCGTCGTCCCACAGGCGCCGTTCGAGCTCGCGGCGGGGCACCACCTGGCCGGCCCGCGCCAGGAGCTCGGCCAGGACGGCCGCCGGCTGCGGCTGGAGCGCTATCGGCTGGCCGTCCTGCCGCAGCTCCAGGGCGGTGGCGTCCAGCTCGAAGGGGCCGAACCGGTAGACCGGCGGCCGGGTGGTGTCGGAGTCGGGGTCCATCGTCGAGACCGCCCGAGCGTACCACCGGCCCTCGCCCGCGGCTCCTGGTGCGCGCGCGTCCTCAGGCTGCCCTCATCCCGCCCTCGGCCCCTCCTCATGGTGCCGCCGCTGACAGGCGCCTAGGGTGTGTCCTGTCCGTCGGCGCATTCGGGCCGCCGCGGAGCCGTGAAACCGCCCGTGATCCACCGGAGGAACCCGATGAAACGAACGACGTCCCTCGCACTGTTGCTCGCTCTCGCCTGCCTCGCCCCCGCCGTCCTCGCGGCCCCCTCCGCCGTCGCACCCGACGCCGCGCCGGCGGTGAGCGCTCCCCGGGGCGTCCAGACAGGGGCCGCACCGCCGGGGGTCGCAGCTCCCGCGGCCGCCACCCCTCCGGCTCTTCGTTCCAGTGCCCCGCCCTCCGCCACCGCTCCGGGCGACACGGAACCGGTGCTGTTCGTCGGCACCGAAACCTTCGGCGCCGGCACCCTCGCCGAGTTCGCGGAGGCGCGCCTGTTCCTGTCGTCCGGTACCTGCTACGACGACTACTATCAATGCCAGGCCGAGTGCCAGTGCGGCTATCCGTTCGACCCGTTCGAATGCCGCAAGATCTGCGCGGCCGGTTGCTGCTCCTGCGTCTGCCCCTGAGCACGCGAGCCGCGTCTCGCGGCGCCGCGGCGGTCCCCCCCGGCCGGCGGTTCCGGCCGGGGGGCCGCAACCCGCC
>DATACC010000030.1:0-7537 GCA_036259255.1 Thermoanaerobaculia bacterium
TCGCCGGCCTCGCCGCCGCCCTGGGCTGCGCTCCGCGGCGGGTGACGCTGCTCACCAAGGCGGCCCTCGGCGCCGGCGGCTCCACCGCCTGGGCCCAGGGCGGCATCGCCGCGGCGGTGGGAGCCGGCGACGCGCCGCGGCTCCACGCCGCCGACACCCGCGCGGTGGCCGGCGGCCTCGCCGACGAGGCCGCCCTCGACGTGCTCACCACCGAGGGTCCCGGCCGCATCGCCCAGGTCATCGCGCTGGGGACCCGCTTCGACCGCGACCCCGTCACCGGCGGCCTCGCCCTCGGCCGGGAGGCGGCCCACAGCCGCCGCCGCATCCTGCACGCCGGCGGCGATGCCACCGGCGCCGAGCTGCTGCGCTCGCTCACCGCGGCGGTGGCTGCTGCCGAGCACGTGCGGGTGGAGGAGGGCGCCTTCGCCGTGGACCTCGCCATCGAGCGGCGCGGCGGCCGGCGCCGGGTCGCCGGCGTGCTGATCCTCGACGCCGACGGCCGCCGCGTGCTGCATCTCGCCGGCGCGGTGGTGCTCGCCACCGGCGGCTCCGGCCGCCTGTACCGCCACACCACCAACCCGCCGGAGGTCACCGCCGACGGCCTGGCCCTGGCGGCTCGCGCCGGGGCCGAGCTGGCGGATCTCGAGCTCGTGCAGTTCCACCCCACGGCGCTGGCGCTCGACGGGGCGGAGCTCGGCGCGCCCGGCGACGGCCGTCTACCGCTGCTCACGGAGGCGCTGCGCGGCGAGGGCGCGGTGCTCCTGGACGAGGGCGGCCGCCGCTTCCTCGCCACCGAGCACCCGCTGGCGGAGCTCGCCCCGCGCGACGTGGTGGCACGCGCGATTCACCGCGTGCTCGCCGCCGGCGGCCGCGTGGTGCTCGACGCGCGGGAGGCGGTGGGCGAGCGGTTTCCGGAGCGCTTTCCCACGGTGTTCGCAGCGGCCCGCGCCGCCGGCCTCGATCCGCGCCGCGAGCCGCTGCCGGTGGTGCCGGCTGCGCACTACCACATGGGCGGTGTGGCCACCGACGCCGACGGCCGCACCAGCCTGCCCGGGCTCTGGGCCTGCGGCGAGGCGGCGTCGACCGGCGTGCACGGCGCGAACCGGCTGGCTTCGAACTCGCTCCTCGAGGGGCTGGTGTTCGGCGCCCGGGTGGCGGCGGACCTGGAGGGCGGCCTGGCGGCCCTGCCGGCCGCCGGCGAGGAGGCTCTGGCGCGGCTGGAGATCGGCGGGATCGGTCTGGACGCCGGGCACGAGGCGGCGGTGGACGGCGACGGCAGGGGAGCGCGGCGCACGGGGAGCAGGGAGACCGCAGGTGCCGGAACGGCCCGGCTGGAAGAGGACTCCGTGGGGGACGCGCCACGGAGGGCGGGGCCGGCGACGGACAAGGCAGCGGCCGAGCTGGTGGCCCTCGGGACCCTCCGCTCCATCCGCGCCATCCAGGCGGAGCTGCGCGAAGTGATGTCGCGCCGCGTGGGCCTGGTGCGCGACGAGGCGGGCCTCGCCACGGCCGAGCGGGAGCTCTCGGTGCTGACCGGCGAGCTCGCTGCGGTCGATCCGGGACAGGGCGCCGCCGACCAGCGCGCCTGGCACGAGACGGCCAACCTGCTGCTCGCCGGCCGCCTGGTGGCCGCCGCCGCCCGCACCCGCCGCGAGAGCCGCGGCGCCCACTTCCGCGAGGACTACCCCGAGGAGGACCCCGCTTGGGCGCACCGCCTGCGGGTGACGCTCGTCGGGGGCCGGGCGCGGTTCGCGTCGCGCGTCCTATTCGCCGGACAGGTCGAGACGCCGGGACGGCTGGCCGTCGGCGGCCCCGCCTCTGGCCGGTCCCCGGCGCTGGCGCGGGAGGCGGCCTGCGAAGTTGGCCCCGGCGGCGGGAGCCCATGAGCGCCGCTCCGGCCGCCGCCGTCCACCTGCCGCCGCTGCCGCAGATCCTCTACGAGCCGCTGGTGCGCGCCGCCCTGGCCGAGGACCTCGGGCGGGCCGGGGACCTCACCACCGACGCCATCGTGCCGGCCGGCCTCGAGGCGGAGGCGCGCCTCGTCGCGCGCCGCGGGGGGCGCGTGGCGGGGCTGCCGGTGGCGGGCCTCGCGTTCCGGCTGATCGACCCGGCGGTGGAGGTGGTGGTGGAGATCCCGGACGGTGCCGACGCCGGCCCCGGGGCCACTCTCGCCGTGGTGCGTGGCCCCGCCCGGGCGATCCTCACCGGCGAGCGGGTGGGCTTGAACTTCCTCGGCCATCTCGCCGGCATCGCCACCACCACCCGAGACGTCGTGGCCGCCGTCGCCGCCGCTTCGCGGCGGGCGCGCGTGGTGTGTACCCGCAAGACCACGCCGGGCCTGCGGGCGCTGGAGAAGCACGCGGTGCGCGCCGGCGGCGGCGCCAACCATCGCTTCGGCCTCGACGACGCCGTGCTGATCAAGGACAACCACCTGGCGGTGGCCGGCAGCGTCGCCGAGGCGGTGGCCCGGGCGCGGCGCCACGTGGGGCACCTGGTGAAGATCGAGGTGGAGGTGGACACCCTGGAGCAGCTCGAGGAGGCGTTGGCGGCGGGGGTCGAGGCGGTGCTGCTCGACAACATGGACCTCGACACCCTGCGCCGCGCCGTGGCGACCGTCGCCGGCCGCGCGGTCACCGAGGCCTCCGGCGGCATCACCCCCGAGACCGCCCCGGCCATCGCCGCCACCGGGGTGGACCTGCTCTCCATCGGCTGGCTCACCCACAGCGTGAGCAGCCTGGACGTGGGGTTGGATTTCTGAGGAAGCCTTCGGCGGGGGCACGCGTTACACTCCCTGCCATGAGCGAGACTCTCGTCCAGATCGGCGCCGCCCGCCGCGCGCCCGCCCCCGAGGCTGGGGCGACCCGAGCCGGCCGTCCGGAGTGGCTGCGGATCAAGCTCGCCACGCCGGCCGAGTACCACAAGGTCCGCAAGCTCGTCGAGGGCTTGAGCCTGAACACGGTGTGCCAGGAGGCGCGCTGCCCCAACATCTACGAGTGCTGGGGACAGCACGGCACCGCCACCTTCATGATCCTCGGCGACACCTGCACGCGGCGCTGCGGCTTCTGCGCCGTGAACAGCGGCCGCCCGCCGGCGGGGCCGGACCCGGCCGAGCCGGAGCACGTGGCCGAGGCGGTGGAGACGATGGGCCTGCGCCACGCGGTGATCACCTCGGTCGATCGCGACGACCTGGCGGACGGCGGCGCCGGCCACTGGGCGGCGGTGATCCGCGCCGTCCACGCGCGCAACCCGGGCACCGCCGTCGAGGTGCTCACCCCCGATTTCCGCAACGTGCCGGACGCCCTCGACGTGGTGCTCGCCGAGCGCCCGGAGGTGTTCTCCCACAACATGGAAACGGTGCCGCGGATGTACCGCAAGGCGCGCCCGGGCAGCCGCTACGAGCGCTCGCTGGCGCTGCTGGCCGAGGCCGCCCGCCGCCGCGACGCGGGCGAGTACCCGGGGCGGGTGAAGACCGGCATCATGGTGGGCATCGGCGAACGGCCCGAGGAGGTCTACCAGACGCTGGCCGACATCCGCGGTGCCGGCGTCGAGGTGATGACCCTGGGGCAGTACCTCCAGCCCACGGCGGAGCACCTGCCGGTCGACCGCTGGGTCACCCCCGAGGAGTTCGCCGATTACAAGCGCCACGCCCTGGAGCTCGGCTTCGCCCACTGCGAATCCGGCCCCCTGGTGCGCTCCAGCTACCACGCCCACGAGCACGTGCCCGGTGGGCGTGGGCCCGTGCCCGATGGGCAAGGGCCCAGAGGAGCGGCCGAGCCGGCCCCGGCGGCCGGCTAGCCGACGTGTCTCGGAGCTAGTTGGCGGGCTCCCCGTCCGCCGCGTCGAGGCGGGCCTGCAGCCGCTCGATCTCCTTTTGCTGCTGGATCGTGTAGAGGGTGAGCTCCTCGACCTTGCGCAGGAGCTGGAGCTGGAGCTCGCTCATGTCGATGGCGCCTTGCCGGCGCACCTCCTCCGCGGAGCGGATGCCCGGCAGGTGCTTCTCGGTCTCGATGAACGACGCCACCTCCGCCAGCGGCATCAGCGGGTAGTCGGGCTCGAACACGTAGTCCGGATAGACGTTGGTGCCGTTCTGGGTCAGCAGACTGCCGGCGATCCGCAGGTCGCCGTTGGAGAGCACCATCATCATGTTCGCCGGCGTCGGCGTCAGCCGGGCGATGGTGAAGGTGTTGCCGGAGGTGGTGCGGAAGTCCCACTGCACGTTGTTGGCGTCGTCGCGGAACTCCAGCCGCACGCCGCCGGCGTTCTGCATTCGGATGACCGAGGAGCTGCTGGCGTTGACGTGCAGCGCGGTCTGCGGATTGCTGGTTCCCACACCCACCAGTCCGCCGTTCTCGACGAACATCCCCGGCTCGACGGTGAGGGGAGCGGTGACGGTCTCGAACGACTCCTGATCGTCCTGCGGGGCCGGCTCGGCGGCGGCTCCGAAGGCGGCGACGGCCGGCACGAGAAGCATGGCCAGCCGACGAGCGGAACGCGAACGTGATGCTCTCATGGAAGGGTCTCCTTTGGCGTCGGACGGGCGAATCCCCTCCGAGGTCTGGGTGTCATGTATTTCACGATCTGATCGATTGTACTTCACGACTGCCGCTCCTGCCAATCGCGCGCCAGCCCCCGCTGGACGGCATAGGACCCCCGGCAAGGCTTCCGGACGACCTGCGGCGGAATCTTCGTCCTGCAGCCCCATCGCCCCCTCCCGCTTTGCATCGGAAGTCTTTGCTTCGGCAGATCACCGCCCGTCCCGTCCCCCCGCCAGCCGCGCCGCCTGGCGGCGGCTGACCACCCAGAGGCCGGCGGCGATCAGCGCGAAGCCAGCGGCCTCGCGCCAGCCGAAGGTCTCGCCGAGGAAGAGCGCCGCCAGCAGGGCCGACGTGATCGGCTGCAGGGTGGTGTAGGCGGCCACCAGGGTGGGGGAGGAGCGGCGGACGGCCCAGGTGTTGAGGGCGTAGGCCAGCACGGTCGGGAAGACGAGGATGTAGGCGATGCCTGCCCAGGTGGAGGCGGGCACCGCCGTTGGATCGACCGCGAGCAGCGCCGGCGCCCCCACCAGGAACACCCCCGCCGCGCCGAACACGAAGCTGCCGGCGATCACCGTGCGCCACGGCAGGCGTGCCAGCACCGGGCGCTGGAGCACCAGGAAGGCGGCGAAACACAGCGTGTTGGCGAGCACCAGCAGGTTGCCGACGCTCGCCCGGTCGGTCGTGGAGAAGCTCCCCGGATCGAGGAGGAAGAGGGCCCCGCCCACCGCCAGGGCGATGCCGCCCAGGCGCCGCGGACCGATGCGCTCGATGCCGAACACCGCCCCCAGCCCGGCCGCGAACACCGGGATCGAGAGCATCAGGATGCCCGCGTCGGTGGCCGTGGTGTAGGAGAGACCGGTGATGAACAGCACCTGGTTGGCGAACACGCCGAGCAGGCCGAGCAGCGCCAGCCACGGCAGCTCGCGGCGACTCGGCACCACCCGGTCGTGGTGCCACGCCACCGCCGCCAGCACCGGCGCGGCGAAGCCCACCCGCAGGCAGGCCAGCGCCATCGGCTGGAGGTCCAGGAGCACGTCCTTGCCCCAGACGTGGAGGCCCGAGAAGGCGAGCTGCACGCCGAGCAGCGTGGCGTGGACCGCCAGCCCCGGCGCCGCCGGGGAGGCGAGCGGACCGGACGGGCCGCGGGCGTCGAGGCGATGCTCTCGGGTGCGGGCGGCCACGGGCCGGGCACTGTAGCAGAGGGTGCCCACCGCCGGATCCGGCGCCGCCACCCGCTTTCGGGTAGCATCTGCGCCATCCCGAAACACGCGCCCAGATCTTCCCGGACGCCTTTCCCTCGATTGCCTGTGGAGGAGTGCCCTTGTTCCGCAAGCCGAACTTCGTCTTCGTCATCTCCGACCAGCAGAGCGGTAACCCCTACTGGCCCGAGGGGTGGGCCGAGGCCAACCTGCCGGCCATGCGTTGGCTCAAGGAGCGCGGCATCGACTTCACCCGCGCCTACACCAACTCGTGCACCTGCTCGCCCTCCCGCGCGACGCTGTTCACCGGCCTGTACCCGGCCCAGCACGGCGTCACCGAGGTGCTGGAGTTCGACAACATCGGGCCGTTCGTGGAGGATTTCAACGATCCGGGCCAGGCGCAGGCGGTGGCGATGAACGTCAAGGAACGGCGGCAGCGCGGCCTCGCCCACAACCTGCAGAACCTCGCCAAGGTGCTGAAGAGCGCCGGCTACAACGTGATCTTCAAGGGCAAGTGGCACCTGAGCCGGCCGGTGAACTGGGTGAATGATCCGGCCAACGGCATCCGCCAGCGCTACTGGACCGACGCCGACGTGAAGCAGATCGCCGAGCTCTACGGCTTCGACGGCTGGACGATGCCCGATGCCGGCGACAACCTTGCCGTGCCCAACATGGGAGGCGGCGAGATCAACAACGACCAGCGCTTCCTCACCGGCCACGGCCACGCCTCGAGGTACGGCACCTCCATGCCCACCGAGCGGCTGGTCGCCGACAGCGCGATCCATTTCCTGAAGACCTACGACGAGAGCAAACCCTTCTGCCTCGTCGTCTCCCTGGTCAATCCCCACGACGTGCTCGCCTATCCCGGCACCGTGGGCGGCGCCACCGGCGATCAGAGGACCTACCGCCAGGCCGGCTACCGCGACGAGGAGTTCGCCGACCTGCCCATCGACCGCCCGCCCACCTGGAACGAGGACCTCTCCACCAAGCCGCGGTCCCAGGCCGAGTTCCGCGTGCTCGCCAACGCCGGCAACGGCGTGATCGACGCCGACGACGAGGAGGGCCAGCTCGGCTACTGCCGCTTCTACGCCTACCTGTGCCGCCACGTCGACCGCCAGATCCTGGAGGTCCTCCACACGCTGGAAGCCTCGAAGCACCACGGGCACACGTACGTGATCCGCATCAGCGACCACGGCGACATGGCGATGGCCCACGGGCTGCAGCGCCAGAAGATGTTCAACATGTATGAGGAGACGCTGAACATCCCGTTCGTGATCGCCCACCCGGAGGCGGTGGACTGCGGCCGCACCTCGGAGTCCCTGGTCAGCCTGGTCGACCTGCTGCCGACGGTCGCCAACCTCGCCGCCGTGCCGAACGCGGACCGCTGGACCTTCAAGGGGCGCGACCTCTCGCCGATCCTCACCAACGCCTCCGCCGAGGTGCAGGACTCGATCCACTTCACCTACGAGGACAACTACTTCTTCGTGCCCTCGGCGAACCACATGCGGGTGCTGGTGGAGAAGCGGTGGAAGTACGCGGTGTACTACGACATCTACACCAACCAGCCCTTCGAGTACGAGATGTACGACCTCGACGTGCCGCGGGACCAGCGCGAGGTGGTCAACCTCGGCCACCCCGGCACCGAGGTGAGCCCCGAGGTGGCTGCCGAGCGCGAGCGGCTGCACAAGAAGCTCTACCGCGTGATGACCACTCTCGGCACCATTCCCGACGGCGTGGACTGGCCGGAGCGCTGGAACGGCCAGCGCTGAGGCCGGGGGTCCCGCAGGACCCGGCGGCGCCGGC
>DATACC010000031.1:0-2903 GCA_036259255.1 Thermoanaerobaculia bacterium
CGGCGAGCACGGCCTCCAGGTGGTGCCGGTCGGCCAGGTCGCCCACCACCAGCTCGGCGTCGCCCACGGCCCAGCGGTGACCGGTCGAGAGGTTGTCGTAGACCACCACCGCGTGGTCCGCCTCGCGCAGCTGCCGCACGACATGGCTGCCGATGTAGCCGGCGCCGCCCGTGACCAGGACGCGCAGGGGTCTCCGCCACTCGCTCAAGTCGACTCTCCTCGGCTGGCTGAAGAAAAGGCGCTACGGCGGCCGCCGGTGGTGGTGTGGCTTCACGAGATTGGTCGGCGGCGCGGCGGCGGCAAGCACGATTCGGGAGAAAAGCGTGCCGTGCGGTACGCCGGGGTGTCACCCTCTCGCGCCCCCGAGGCTACAGGCCGCGGCCGGGCGAGGGCAACGCGGCGGAAGCATACTTCGATGCGCGCCGGGCAGGAAGGGGGGGCTCGGCGGCTTACCACCCATCACTTCTTGAGCGGCTGATCGGAGCCTGCGATGAGGTGGCCCCTTGGCGGGCGAGAGGGGGGCGGGGCGGGTGGCCGGCGGGATCGCAACGGTGGCGGCGGCGATCGGGGAGGACATGCGGGCGCGCCTTCCCCGTCAGCACAAGAGGCAGCGGGGAGGCTTGGCCCTGCTGGCGGCGACCATGCTGGACGTGCGCAGCGCCAACCTGATGGACTTGGCGGCCTCACTGCCGCGGGCGGCCGAGCGCCTGGACATGCGCTACCAGTGGATCAGCCGGCTGCTGGGCAACGGCCTGATCGACACGGACGCGGTGATGGCGCCTTACGGCCGAGAGATCCTGGCCCGTCTCGCCGCGGACGGGCGCACGGTGGTGCTGATGATCGACCAGACCCGGGCCACTGGGCGGCACCAGGTCGTGATGGTGGCGGCGCGGGTGGGCGGACGAGCCCTGCCGCTGGCTTGGCGGGTGAAGGGGACCGAGGGCGCGATCGGCTTCCCCGAGCAGCGCGAGGCGCTGGAGGCGGTGGCCCGCCTGCTGCCCGAGGAGGTGCGGCCGGTGCTGATGGGGGATCGGTTCTACGGGAGCCCCGAGCTGATCGCTTGGTGCCGGCGCCAGGGCTGGGGCTGGCGGCTGCGGCTCAAGCGGGACCTCTTGGTGTTCGAGGGCGGCGGCGAGACGACGTTGGCGGCCTGCTTCGCGCGAGGCGAGCGCATGCTGAGCGGCGTCGAGCTGACCGGCAAGCGGGTCGCGACCAACGTCGCCATGGTGCATGAGCCGGGCCACCCCGAGCCCTGGATCATCGCCCTATCGGAGGCGCCCAGCGCCCACCGCGCCCTTGACTACGGCCTGCGCTGGGGGATCGAGGCGATGTTCTCCGATTTCAAGACGCGCGGCTTCGGCTTGGAGGACAGCCACCTGGAGCGCCCCGACCGGCTGGGCCGGCTCGTCCTGGTGATGGCGCTCGCCCTCCTCTGGGCGGTCTCGACCGGCATGTGGGACGCGGCCAACAACGCCACCCCCGACGAAAAAAAGCTCCGGGCCGACGACCGCGGAACCTCCGCCGCGGCCTGACCTCGCTCTTCAAGCGCGGCCTCCGGTGCCTCCAGGCCTGCCTCCAACGGCTCGTTCGACCGCCGCCGCTGTGGGCCGCTTGGGTAAACTGATGGGTGGTAAGGGAAGACCGACCTCGGCACGGCCACGTCGACCGTCACGCCCGGCCCGACGCGCTCGTTCAGGAACCGCCGGCGTCGCTCCACCTCGGCCATGCCGAGGTCGGTCTTCGCCTTGGCGGTGGCGAACTGGTAGAGGATGCGGATCGGCCCGCCGCCCATCTCAGCGCGCCCCTTCGACGAGCCGGGTCGCCTCGCGCACGGCCGCGACGAAGCGGTTCCGGCCGCGCAGGAGCTGCGTCCGCGCGAAGCCGAGCGTCGCGGCGTCGCAGTCGGCGATCTCCGTAGCCGGGTAGAGCGTCGGCAGCGGCGGCGCGGTGTAGGCCGGGTCGTGGGTGAAGCGCGGCCCGCGGGTGAAGTTCAGCGGCACGAGGATGCGGGCGAGGCGCCGCTGCACCTCGTTGGCGGCGTCGGCTGCGACGGTGCCCGCCTCGACCCGCCGGTAGAACCGCTCCAGCGCCCCGGCCAGCGCCTCGTTGGCGGCGCGCGCCGGGCCGAGGTCGAAGCGGTCGCCGGCCGCCTCCTGGTAGCGGTCGATGGTGCGGGCGAACTCGGCCGCCGCCGCCCGCCAGTCGGCCGGCAGCACCTCGGCGTTGGCGTGCCGCAGCACCGAGAGCAGGTAGATGCGGATGTCGGTGTCCAGCACGCCGCGGTCGGCGATCTCGAGCGTGTCGTTCTCGGTGTGCCAGGCGATGTTGCCGCCGCAGCCACTCACGTCGTAGTAGCCCTTCTCGCGGCGCAGCTCGTCCGGCATCGTCGAACTCAGCATGTAGTAGCTGCTGATGCCGATGTTGTTGAACGAGTAGTCGCCCGCTTGGTTCGGCCGCTTGAACTGCGGCGTCTTGCCCGTGACCTCCGTGATCACGCCGCGCACGAAATCCTGCATCTCGGGCATGCAGGTGGTCTGGTGGTACCTCGTGGCCCAGCGGCAGCCGGGGGAGTCGCAGTTGACCTGCGCCACGCAGTTCTCGTCCAGGTCGATGGCGAAGGCGTCCGCGTACCACGTGCTCCCGGCGTAGCGCCCCGTCGAGTGCCCCGGCCACCACGCCACCCGCACCGAGCGGCGGAGCTTCCCGCGGTGCCGCCAGAGCACGCGGGCGACCTCCAGCAGCGCCGCGTCGCCCGTCGCGTTGTCGCCCACCCCCACGTCCCACGAGTCGTAGTGCCCGTGCACCAGCACGAAGCGCCCCGGCTCGACGGCACCCGGCACGCTCACCACCGGGATCTTCGAGCGGTACCAGCCCTCCTCCAGCCGCGCGACCAGCGTGGCCCG
>DATACC010000032.1:0-12175 GCA_036259255.1 Thermoanaerobaculia bacterium
TCCGCCGAGGAGCTCGCCGCGCACCGCGAGGTCGCCCGCGAGGCGGCGCCAGGTGAGGGTGGAGGGCGGCGGCGGGGTGGCGGGCCGGTCGCCGGGGGACGGCAGCTCGGCCAGCTCGGTGCAGGCGGCGGCGACGGCGGCGGCGGCACGCTCGGGAGCGTGCTCGCGCCGCACGTGCTCGCGGGCCGCCTCGCCCATGGTCACCAGGCGGCGCGGGTCGGCCAGCAGGGCGGCGAGGGTGGCGGCGAGGGCATCCACCTCCTCATCGCCGAGGGGGACGCGGGCGGCGATCTCGGGCGGCAGGTCGGCGAACTGGGCGAAGTCGGACACCACGGTAGCGCGGCCGGCAGCGAGCAGGCGCAGCAGCGACGCGGAGGTTTCCCCCGCCGTCGGGTAGCGCAGGTTGATGGCGAGATCGCAGGCAGCGAGCCCCTGCTCGAAGCGCTCGAAGTCGACGAAGCCGGTCACCGTGACCCGGTCCGCCACGCCGAGCCGCTTGGCCTCGCCGGCCAGATCCACCTGCGGCGCCACCTGGCCGACGACCAGGAGGTGAACGCCGGCGAGCTGCCGCCGGGCGAGGGCCTGGACGGCGGCCAGCGTGCGCTTGATCGGCGTCTGGAACCCGAAGGACCCGAGCACCGGCCGGTCCGCCGGCAGTCCGAAGGCGGCGCGGGCCGAGCGCGCCGCGGCGCCGCCGGCGAGGGCCGGCGGCCCGACGTCGGTCGGCAGCGGGATGCCCATGGGGATCGCCCGCACGGCGAGCTCCGGGTCCTCCTCGGCGAGCACTCCGGCGGCCCACCGGCTGTGCACCAGCACCCCGCGCTGGCGCCGCAGCAGGGTGCGATGGGCGGCGAGGGCGAACAGCCCGGCCTCGGAGAACCCGCCCCACCGCCGGGTCGTCGCCACCGCCCGCCCGATCCACCCGTGGTCCGCCTCCAGGGCGTCGGCGTAGGGCGCGAAGACGCCCCGCGACAGCGTCCGCTCGACGAGTTGGTGATGGAGCACCAGGTCGTGCAGCGCGAGCACCCCGGGGCGGCTCATCGCCATCTCGGCGACCGCCTCGTGGTGCAGGTTGTTGCCCATCTGGTAGAGCGGCAGCCGACCGTCGGCGCCGGTCTCCGCGGCGGGCACCGTCCCCCACCGCGCCTGGAGGTCCGCGTCCACCGGCTGGCCGGGCAGGTGCATCACCCGCAGCTCGGCCACCTCCGGCCGGGCGGCGAGGTGCGGCAGCAGATCCACCGAGTACTCGGCGATCCCCGTGCGCACCGGGGGAAGCGGGGAGACGTAGTCGAGACGGAGGCCGGCCATGGCGGAGCCATCGTAGCCGGAAAGAGGGTGGGGCGGCAGGATCAGGCGGAGGGGGCGGGGTAGTCTCGGAGGCGTGCTTCGAGTAGCTGCAGGTGCGCCCGATGTTCCTTGAGCTTGGGGTGCTTCAGCTCCTCCTCGAGCTCCACGGTCCTGCGGAGGAGCTGCACCGCTTTCTCGCCCTCACCCCGGCGTTCATACTCTCGGCCCAGGTTCCAGGACGTCACCGCCTCGCCCGAGCGGTCGCCAAGCTCCCGACGAAGCTCCAGGCTTCGCTCCAGGTGAGTCAGCGCTTCCTCGTGGCAGCCCCAAACATGGTAGATCGCCGAGATGTTGTTGAGCGTCACCGCCTCGCCCGAGCGGTCACCAAGCTCCCGACGAAGCTCCAAGCTCCGTTCCAGGTGAGACAGCGCTTCTTCGTAGCGGCCCCAGCCATCGTAGATCTGCGAGATGTTGTTGAGCGTCACCGCCTCGCCCGGGCGGTTCCCAAGCTCACGACACAGTTCCAGGCTCCGCTCCAGGTGAGACAACGCCTCCTCGTGGCGGCCCCAGGCATCGTAGATCTGCGAAATGTTGTTGAGCGTCCCGGCCTCGCCCGAGCGGTTCCCAAGCTCGCGAGACAGCTCCAGACTCCGCTCCAGATGAGACAGCGCTTCCTCGTAGCTGCCCCAAGCAAGGTAGATCGCCGCGATGTTGTTGAGCGTCATCGCCTCGCCCGAGCGGTCCCCAAGCTCTCGATACAACTCCAAGCTCCGCTCCAGGTGAGACAACGCCACCTCGTGGCGGCCCCAGGCACCATAGATCTGCGAGATGTTGTTGAGCGTCACCGCCTCGCCCGAGCGGTCCCCCAGCTTTCGATCCAGCTCCAGGCTCCGCTCCAGGTGAGAAAGTGCTTCTTCGTAGCGACCCCAGGCACGGTAGATCTGCGAGATGTTGTTGAGCGTCACCGCCTCGCCCGAACTGTCCCCCAACTGTCGACTGGCGGCAAGCGCCCGCTGGAGATGCCCCAAGGCCTCGGGGCGCTGGCCGCGATCGAACAGCGCCTGCCCCGTCGCGAGCTCCAGATCCCTGCTCAACGGCAGCGCGTCCTGCGGTACCAGTCCGAGTCCTTCGAACGCCGCGCTCGCCGCTGCGTCGTCCACGCGACGCCGCGAGAGCCAGTGGGCGAGATCGAGCAACAGTCCGGCCTTGTCTGCCGGATTGGAGAGGTTTCCCGCCTCCTGGCGCACCGTCTCCACGTGCTGCTGGATCTCCCGCCGCTCGTCCTCGCTCCGCGGCAGCCGGGCCGTGCGCTCGGCGAGGTCCTGCCAGAGCCCCTCACCGCGAGGCTCCGGCGGCCGCTCCAGCCAGAAGGTGCGCTGGCGGAAGTCCCACAGGTCGCCGGCGAGGCGCAGGAAGGGCTCGGCCTCGGACTCGTGGAGGAAGAGGACGAACCGCAGCCGGTCGCTGTTGATGCGGTCGCGGTGGAGGTTGAGGTAATGGAGGAAGGTCGGTTCGAGGCGCCCGTCGGAGTCCCGCTCCAGGTTGAGGACCAGGTGGATGGTCTCCGCCCGCGCGTCGATCAGGTGCCGGTACAGCTTGCCGGTGCCGTGGTCCGGGTTGGAGGCCGGCGTCAGCGGCCGGCTATGAAGCCCGCGCGCCGAGAGCCCCCGGCGCACGGCATCGAGGAACTCCAGCTTTTCGCTCTCGTGGCGGTAGACGACCACCACGAAGAAGGGGCGGTCCTGCTCCACCGTGCTGGCGGCGAGATCGCAGAGCCGCTCGGCGTCGCGGGCGACGTCGGGAGCGAGAGGGTCAGGCCTCGCAGCGGGCTCAGCCATTCGCCTGGAGCGAGCGAACGTACTCCTTCAGCGGGTAGCGCAGGTCGAGCCAAAGGTCGTCGTTCTCGTACTCGACCACGGCCCGGGATTGCAGGTAGGGCTCGACCCCGGGCACCCAACCGAGCTTCGGTGTGAGCACCTGCTGGAGCAGCGCGACAGCCTCGCCGCGGATCATCGGCTGGTACTCCTTCTTGACGTAGTGGAACACCGCCTCCGCGTCCTGCCTCTCGATGCGGCGGCTGCCGCGGTAGCGCGCCATGGCGGCAGCCTCCTTGAGAGCCCGGGCGGTCTCGCGAAACAGCCCTCCACCAATCAAGAGCAGTTCGTCGAGGACCCCCTCCTCGAACAGCGACGCCCCGTCCTCCAGCCGCCGCTCCACGAAGCTGAGAATGACCTTGTAGCCATCGAGCTCCGGGTCCGGGTCGGGACGCGGCTTCTGGCGCTCTCGCTGGTGGTAGATCTTGAGCGACGAGAAGGTGACCATCTCGTCCTGCGGAATGCGGGTGCCCGGCCGGGAGCGGAAGTAGATGGGGAGGGTGTAGACGATCGAGAAGCGCGGCTGCACCAGCGTCTCGTAATTCTCGTCGAAGAGCTGCGTGTGCATCCTCTGGTGGGCGTCCGACTCCCCCTTCTCGAGGTCGTCCACGAACACCAGCACCTGCTTGCCGGTGGCTTCTCGAAGGGCGGCGGCCGTGCGGTTGAGGATCGCGAGGAGATCCTGAACCTTGGGCTCCAGCAACAACCGCTGCTCCGTCTTCCACTCGCGGCGGCTCTGGAGCTGCCCCTTGAAGAAGGCGATCCAGGCGCTGCCCCCGATCCCGGCTGCCGTCTCGGCCGACTGGTCGTGGAGGAAGGTCCGCACCACGTCGCGGCCCCAGTCCTCCACCTCCTTCCGGTACTCGTCGCCGAGCCCCCTGCGCTCCGCTTCCTCGGCGAGGCTCAGGCCGATCTCGACCATCAGCGCATCGTGCGTGAGGTAGGTGGTCTCGGCACCAAAGCGCCGCGCCGTCATGAAGAGCGTCAGGTAGCGTTCCTGGAGCTCGGGGCTGCGCTCCAGGCGCATCAGCTCGGTGGTCTTGCCGCTTCCCCGGTGACCGCAGAGGAACAGATGGCAGGGACGCCTGGGGTACTCCGCCAGCCGCTCCCGGAGCCGGCGCAGCTTGTACTCGGAACGGGGCGCGTAGAACCGGCTCTCCGGATCGACGATCAGGGCAGGATCGAAGGCCTCGTCGAAATCCTCCAGCGAGCGGGCCGGCTTCGTGATGTAGCGCAACTCGTCCATGGCTGGCCGCAGTCTACCGGAGACTCGCCCGCCCCTACGAGGCCTTCTGCTCCCCCTCCCGCGCCGCGGCCCCTTCGGCCATCTGGTGGTTGAGCCAGGCTTCGATGAAGGGGTCGATGTCGCCGTCGAGCACGCGGTCGGTGTCGCCCACCTCGTAGCCGGTGCGGTGGTCCTTGATCATGCGGTAGGGCTGCAGGACGTAGCTGCGGATCTGGCTGCCCCAGGCGTTGTCGCTCTTCTGCCCCTCACGGATCGCCTGGGCCTCGGCGCGCTTCTGCATCTCCAGGTCGTAGAGGCGCGAGCGCAGGATCTTCATGCCCGTGGCGCGGTTCTTCATCTGGCTGCGCTCGTTCTGGCTCGACACCACGATGTTGGTGGGCAGGTGGGTGATGCGCACCGCCGACTCCGTCTTGTTCACGTGCTGGCCGCCGGCCCCGGAGGCACGGAAGGTGTCGATGCGCAGGTCCTTGTCGAGGATCTCGATGTCCACGTCGTCGTCGACCTCGGGGTAGACGTCGACCGAGGCGAAGGAGGTGTGGCGCCGGCTCTGGGAGTCGAAGGGGCTGATGCGCACCAGCCGGTGCACGCCCCGCTCACCGTGGAGATAGCCGTAGGCGTACTCGCCGCGCACCGCGAAGGTGGCGCTCTTCAAGCCCGCCTCGTCGCCGTCGAGGCGATCGAGCATCTCCACCTCGTAGCCGTCGCGCTCGGCCCAGCGCAGGTACATGCGCAGCAGCATCTCGGCCCAGTCCTGGGATTCGGTGCCGCCGGCGCCGGGGTGGATCACCACGATGGCGCTCTTGTCGTCGTCGGTGCCGGCCAGCTTGAGCTCCAGCTCGAGCTTCGAGAGGTCCCGGTCCACCCGGTCGAGGAAGCCCGCCACCTCGCCGTCGCCGTCCGCCTCGCCCTCGCGGATCAGCTCGCTCCAGGCCTCGAGATCCCCGGCGTCGCTGCGCAACTGCTCGAGCGACTTCAGCCGCCGCTCGGCCGCCTTGCGCTTGCGCACCAGGGGTGCGCTGGTGCGCGGGTCGTCCCAGAAGCCGGGCTGCTGCATCTCGCGGTCGAGCTGCGAGACCTCCTCCTCGAGCCGTGCCCCCTCAAAGATACCCCCGGATGCCGACCAGCCGTTCGGAGAGGGATTCAATGCGCTGCTGGATCTCGGGGTTCATGACACGGCTCCTCGGTTCTCGATTTCCTGGTCTTATCGGGGGAAAGCTGCCAACCGCTGACCGTTCGAACGCTTGGCGCCAGCCGCGAATTCTAGCAGAGGCGGCGGCGAGCTTCCCACCGCTGAAGGTACTGGTGTGTACCAGAACTGCGGTGTGTACAATGGGTACGTCATGGCGACGAGAGTCCAGGTGATCCTCAGTGAGCAGGAGCGGGAACGGTTCCGCCGTCTAGCGCAAGGAAGCGGGCTGTCCTTGAGCGCCTGGATGCGAGAAGCAGCCCGGGAGAGGGCGGTGGAGGAACCCGTCGAGCGGTTCCGATCGAGAGAGGATCTGCAGCGCTTCTTCGGCGAATGCGACGTGCGGGAGACCGGAGCGCGCGAGCCCGACTGGGACGCCCATCGGGCCGTGCTGGAGCGCTCGGTGGTCCGCGGCAACCCCGATTCGTGATCTTCGTCGACACCAACGTCTGTCTACGCCGTGGGTCGGCCCCACCCGCTCCGGGAGCCGGCTCGGGAGTTCGTCGCGTGGGCCATCGAAGCGGGGGAGGCACTGGCGACCTCCGCCGAGGTTCTTCAGGAGCTTCTGCACATCTATCTGCCCGTCGACCGGGTGGAAACCCTGGATGCCGCTCTCGACCTGGTGCGCCGCTCGGCGGGCGCGGTATGGGGTCTGGAGCCCGAGGACGTCCTGCTCGGCCGCTCGTTGGCCCCTCGCCACCCTCACCTGGGAGCGCGCGACCTCGTGCATCTGGCGTGTTGCCGCCGGCGCGACGTCGCCCGCGTCAAGACCTTCGACCGCGGACTGGCCGCGGCGTTCGGTAGGGGCGCCCTGTAGCCGATCCGATCCGGAGCGGTTGCCGTAGCTTCCGACGTTTCCGCGGAGAGGTGCGCTGCCAGTTCGCCCCAGCTTTCAGTATGGGAAACTCTCGGGATGATGACGGCGAAGCGGGTCCGCACACGCGCTCCGGCGTGGTTCTGGTCCTGCTGGCGATGCTCGCCGTGGGCTGCACCTCGACGTCACGGCTCCGCGACGGCCAGCGGCCGGCCGACTGCGTGCTCGACGACCAGATCGCCGGCACCTGGAAGAGCTTCCGGATGAGCCAGGCGGGTCCCGCCTGGACGCGCTACACCCTGCGCTGCGACTGCACCTACACCTCGCGGGTGCGGCTGCTCTGGACCGGCCTGGTCGAGCACGGCAGCTACCACGCCCGGGACGGCGAGCTGCGCTTCTTCCGCCCGGCGGGCGAGACGACCATGCCGTACCGCCTCGACGCCGACCGCCTGGTGCTCCAGGAGCACCCGACCGAGGAGCACGGCTACAGGCGAACTGATCGGCGAGTCTGCGGCCCCCCAGAGCCCTGACGCCTCGGCCGGCGCGGCAGGCCGCCCGCCGCCGCCAGGGCGACCAGCGCCACCACCGTCGACGCCCCCGGCACCAGCCAGGGCGCCCGGGTGAACGGGGAGAGCTGGCGCTCGCCTTCGACGTTGGCTTCGATGATGCCGCGGTGGAAGGGGTCGAGGCGGGCGCGCTCGGTGCCGTCCGGGGCGACCACCGCCGAGACCCCTGTGATGGCGGCCCGCAGCAGCGGGCGCCGGCTCTCCGCGGCGCGGAAGCGGGCGGCCACGTAGTGCTGCCAGGGAGCGGCCGTGTCGCCGTACCAGGCGTCGTTGGTGATGGTGGTGAGGATGGTCGCACCCTCGCGCACCGCCTCGGCCACCTCCGCCGGGAAGACGATCTCGTAGCAGATCGCCATGCCCAGCTCGTCGGCGCGCCACGGCAGCAGGGTCAGCTCCTCGGCGGGACGGAAGTTGCCGGCGTTCCTCGCCAGCTTGTCGAGCCAGGTGAAGACGCCCGCCAGCGGGACGTACTCGCCGAAGGGCACCAGGTGCCGCTTGTCGTAGAGCCCCGCCGGGCCGCTCGGCGCCACCAGGTAGGCCGAGTTGTAGTAGTGGTCGCCGGTGAAGCGGATCGAGTTGAACAGCACCGTGCAGCGACCGCGGCGGGCCAGCGCCATCACGTCGCGGCGGAAACCCGAGTCGCGCTCGAAGGAGTAGGGCCACGCGGCGCTCTCCGGCCACACCACCAGTGAGCCGGGCGTGCACGCCTCCTCCGACATCTCCAGCACCTGCCGATAGTTGGCGGTGATCACGTCCCAATCCGGCTCGACGACGTTCGAGATGTTGGGCTGCAGCAGGCGCACGGGCATGCCCGCCACCGCCCAGCCGGGCCGGTGCGGGTCCGCCGTGCCGCCGGCGCCCCAGCGCGCGCCGACCGCGAGCACCAGGAGCGGAAGCAGCAGGCCGGTGAGGGCATGGGACGGTCGCCGCCGCACCACCGCCAGCGCCAGGCCACCGTTGGCGAAGAGCACCAGCCAGGAGACGCCATAGATGCCGATCCACGCCGCTGACGGCAGCGCCCCCGGCACCTCCACCCAGGCGTGCCCCGCCGGGTTCCACGGGAAGCCGCCGAACAGGTACGTGCGCAGCCACTCCAGCGCCACCCACAGGCTCGGCAGGCCGAGGAGGGCCCAGGCGCCGCCGCGCCGCCACAGGGTGCGGCCGAGCAGGGCGAAGACTCCGTGGTAGAGCGCCAGGTAGCCGGCGAGGACGGTGAGCGAGATCGCCGCCAGCCAAGCCGGCAGCCCGCCGTAGGTCTGGAGCGTCGGCACGATCCAGCGCAGCGCCACGATCCAGGCGACCAGGCCGTGCAGCAGACCGAGCAGGAAGGTCCAGCGCCGGCGCCCCGGCGCGCCGAGCAACGGAAAGAGCGGCGCCAGCGCCAGCCACGAGGCGATCGTCCACGGCTCGCGGCCGAAGGCGAGTCCCCAGGCAGCACCGCCGGCCACCGCCAGCAGCAGCGCGAGGAGCAGGACGCGGCGGCTCAAGCGGCGCCGTTCGTCACTGCACGATCCAGGTGTCGAGCCGCAGCTCGCGGCGCACCCGCTCGGCCACCCGCTCCGCCTCGGCGCGGTCGCCGTAGGGGCCGAGGCGCACGCGGTACATGGTGCGCCCGTCCACCTGCACCGAGGCGAGGGTGACATCGAACCCCGCGTTGTCCAGCCGGCTCGCCACCTTCTCGGCCTGCTCGCGGTCGGCGGTCGAGAGCACCTGGACCATCGGACCGGAGGTGGCCTCGACCGGAGCCGGCACGGTGGCGGCCTCGGGAGCCGCCGAGGAGGCACGGTCCACCGGCTCGTCGCGGTCGGCGGGCGGCGCTACCGGCTCCGGCGGCCGCTGCGCCGGAGCATCTCGACCCAGGGCGGCACCCTCGCCGCCGGCGAGATCCGGACCCGCGGCCGGCCGGCGCGCCTCGCGCTCGGCCCGCACCTCGGCCGGGTCGCGCGGCACGTCGCCCACCGGCATCTCGTCGCCCATCTCCTCCAGCTCGCCGTCGGCGAAGAAGTCCAGCTCCGCGGGGCCACCGGGCTCCTCCACCGGCTCCTCGGCCACCGCCGGGCCCGCCGCCTCGGCCTCGTCCCGCCCCACCCACACGCCGGCGAAGAAGCTGCCGAGCAGGCAGGCGAGCAGGATGACGAAAGCCACCAGCACCTGGCGGTTGGTCAGGGCGATCTCGTAGTAGCTCGGCTCGTAGTCGCTCACGCGGGGAGCTCTCCTCTGGCGGTCTCTAGCTGCCGTCGCCGATGCGCGACAGCGCCCGCAGCATCTCGATGGGGATGGGGAACAGGATCGTCGAGTTCTTCTCCGAGGCGATCTCGGACAGCGTGGAGAGATAACGGAGCTGCAGGGTGACCGGATTCCGCCCGATCACCTCCGCCGCCTCGGCGAGCTGGCTCGACGCCTGGAACTCGCCCTCGGCGTGAATGATCTTGGCCCGCTTCTCGCGCTCCGCCTCGGCTTGGCGAGCCATCGCGCGCTGCATCTCCACCGGCAGGTCGACGTGCTTGACCTCCACCGCCGAGACCTTCACGCCCCACGGATCGGTGTGGCGATCGATGATCTCCTGGAGCTGGTTGTTGAGCTTGTCGCGCTCCGACAGCAGCTCGTCGAGCTCCGCCTGGCCGAGGATGGAGCGCAGCGTCGTCTGGGCGAGCTGGCTGGTGGCGTAGAGGTAGTTCTCCACCTCGACCACCGCCCGGGCCGGATCGACCACGCGGAAGTAGACCACCGCGTTGACCTTCACCGACACGTTGTCGCGGGTGATGATGTCCTGCGGCGGCACGTCGTGGACCACCGTGCGCAGCGAGATCTTCACCATGGTGTCGAGGGGCCAGAAGATGAAGACGATGCCCGGCCCCTTGGAGCGCTCCAGCAGCCGGCCGAGGCGAAACACCACCGCCCGCTCGTACTCGCGAAGAATGCGCACCCAGCGGGTGAGCAGGAACATGCCCACCGCGATGACCACGAGGACCGTGAAGAACGATTCCGCCATTTCGTGCCTCCCCTAGCCTCGAACTCGAGGCTCTGCATGCTGCGTGATCGGCCGCACCCTCAGGGTGAGCCCCTCGACGTCGACGACCTCGACCGGCTGGGCCGGCGCCACCGGCGCCTCGGCCACCGCCGTCCACAGCTCGCCGTGAACGAAGACCTTGCCACGGGGATCGAGCCCGGTGCGGGCGATCCCGCGCTCTCCCACCATGCCCTCCCGGCCGCCGTGCACCCGCGACGACACCTCGTCGCCGGAGACCGCGATGGCGAGGCGCGCGGCCAGCGCCGCCAGGCGGTGCAACGACAGCCACCCGACCAGCAGCACCGCCGCCGCGACGGCCAGCCAGCCGCCGATGCGGGTGCCGAGCTCGAGCAGCGCCCCGGTCATCGCCAAGCCGGTCATCGCCAAGCCGTCACCGCCGGGTCCGTCACCGGGTGAGCTCGCCGGGGGGCGTCTCCACGGCCGTCGGCGAGGCGCCGGTCAGGGCCGGGCCGGCGGTCGGCGGCGCCACCGCGACGGGGCGCACGTCCATCGTCATGCCGGCGACCCGCACCACCTCCACCACCGTCCCCGCCGCCACCGGCTCGGCGGCCCGGGCGTGCCACAGCTCGCCGTGCACGAACACCTTGCCCTCCGCCACCGGCCCCAGCTCCGTGGTCGCCCGCCCGCGCTCGCCCACCAGCCCCTCGCTGCCGCCGTGCACCTTGCCGCGCTGCGCCTGGAGCGCCAGCCACATCAGCGCGCCCACCACCACGGCGGCGAAGGCCGCCACGCCCGCGATCAGCTCCAGCGACACTCGTAGCGCCGGCACCGGCGTGTCGAACAGCATCAGCCCGCCCAGGGCCAGGGCGATGACACCGCCCACCGTCAGCATGCCGAAGCTGGTCACCTTGATCTCGGCGATGAACAGCAGCACGGCGAGCACGATGAGCGCCACGCCGGCGTAGTTGACCGGCAGCACCGAGAGCGCGAAAAAAGCGAGGAGCAGGCTGATCGCACCCAGCACTCCCGGCAGGATGGCGCCCGGGTTCATCAGCTCGAAGTAGATGCCGAGGAAGCCCAGCGACAGCAGGATGTAGGCGATGTTCGGATGGGCCAGCGCCGCCAGCGCCCGGCGCCACGCCGACATCTCGAGGTCGTGCACCGGCGCCTCGGCCGTGGCGAGCGCCACCGTGCGCCCCCCCTTCTCCACCGCCCGGCCGTCGAGGGCGGTGAGCAGCGCCGGCAGGCTCGGCACCACCAGGTCCACCAGGCCCGCCTCCAGCGCCTCGTCGGCGGTGAAGGAGCGGCTCTCCACCACCGCCGCCTCGGCGAGCTCCGCGTTGCGGCCGCGGCGGGCAGCCAGCGAGCGGATGGTGGCGGCGGCGTCCTGCTCCGCCTTCTGGCCCAGGGTGCCCTCGATGTCCTCGCCCTGGCCGCCCACCGGATGGGCGGCGCCGGTGTTGGTGCCCGGCGCCATCGCCGCCACGTCGGCCGCCATCAGCAGGAAGAAGCCGGCCGAGGCGGCCTGCGCTCCCTGCGGCGACACGTAGACCACCACCGGCGTCTCGGCACCGAGCATGGCGGTGAACATCTCGCGGGTGGAGGTGAGCAGGCCGCCCGGCGTCGACAGCTCCACCACCAGGGCCGCCGCGTCCATCTCGTCGGCCTGGCGCACCGCGCCGAGCAGGAACTCGGAGGTCACCGGGTGGATGATCGAATCGATGCGCACCCGCAGCACCGGTGCGGGCTCGCCGGCGCCCTCCCCCGCGCCCGGCGCGGTCCCGTTCGGCTGGGCCGCCGCCGCCAGCACGATCAGCGCCCCGGCGAGCACTGCCCCGAGCCCGGCCGGGAGCACGAATGCGGACCGCAAGCGGCGCGGGATGAGGAGTTTAGAGGGTGCGGCCATCGGTCTGGACGAAAGTATACAGCGGGGAGGCTCCGGCCCCGGCGGCGGGGCGCATATACTGCGCGGCAAATCCGATGAGCACCTTTCCATGAGCCTCCGAGCCCCGCGCCCGGTCCGCGCCGCGGCCGTCGTGGCCGGCCCGTTCCTGGTCGCCGTCGTCGCCTTCGCGGTGGCGGGCCAGCAGAGCGCCGAGCCGCCGTCCGCAGCGCAGCCGGTCCCCGACCCGTCCGCGCCGGCCACCGCCGCCCCCACCGGGGCGGCTCCCCCCACGGCTCCCCCCGGGGCCGCCCCCGAGCCGTCGCCGCCCGATCCCTCCACCCTCGAT
>DATACC010000033.1:0-14342 GCA_036259255.1 Thermoanaerobaculia bacterium
CGAGGGGGGGCGACCCGGTGGTCGCCTGGGACGGGTCGGGCCGCGCGGCGGTGGAGCGCGACTCGGTGAATCGTTCGGTACTGGGCGGCGACTGGGGCCCGTCGGCGCCCGGTTCGCGCCGGGTCACGACGCCACCTGGCCGTCGGCCGTTGCGTGGGTGCGCCCGTGGGTGCGGTCCTCGGTGCGCCGGCTCGGGTCGAGCACCACCTTGATGCAGCCATCGTGCTTCTCCCGGAACGTGTGGTACATCTCCGGCGCCTCGTCGAGGCCGACGCGGTGGGTGATCAGCCGGGCCGGATCGATCTCGCCGGCCTCGATGCGCCCCAGCAGCGGCCGCAGGTAGCGGTGCATGTGGGTCTGCCCCATGCGCAGCGTCAGGGCCTTGTTGAAGGCGGCGCCGAGGTTGACCTTGTCGAGCAGGCCGCCGTAGACGCCGGGGATCGACACCGTGCCCCCCTTGCGGCACGCCTGGATCGCCTCGCGCAGGGCGGTGGGCCGGTCGGTGGCCATCTTCACCGCCACCTTGGCGCGGTCGTAGAAGCCGTCGAGGCCGGTGCCGTGGGCCTCCATGCCAACCGCGTCGATGCAACGGTCGGGGCCGTGGCCGCCGGTCATGTCCCGCAGGTGGGCGAGCAGCGACTCCTCGTCCTCGTAGTCGATCGTCTCCGCGTGGCCCCAGGTGCGGGCCAGCTCCAGGCGCTCGGGCACCCGGTCGATGGCGATCACCCGCCCGGCGCCCAGCATCCAGGCGCTCTGGATGGCGAACTGCCCCACCGGGCCGCACCCCCAAACCGCCACCGTGTCGCCGGCCTCGAGGTCCGTCTGCTCGGCGGCCTGGTAGCCGGTGGGAAAGATGTCGGAGAGGAACAGCACCTGCTCGTCGGACAGCCCCTCCGGCACGCGCACCGGACCGACGTCGGCGAACGGCACGCGGGCGTACTCGGCCTGTCCGCCGGCGTAGCCGCCCATCATGTGGCTGTAGCCGAACAGGCCGGCCGGCGAGTAGCCGTAGGCGTCCTCGGCGATCCAGGCGTTGGGGTTGGAGTTGTCGCACAGCGACCACAGGCCCTTCTCGCAGTAGAAGCACCGGCCGCAGGAGATGGTGAACGGAACCACCACCCGGTCGCCGACCGACAGGTTCGACACCTCGGGGCCGGTCTCCACCACCTTGCCCATGAATTCGTGGCCCAGGATGTCGCCGTGCTTCATCGTCGGGATCATCCCGTCGTAGAGGTGGAGGTCGGAGCCGCAGATGGCGGTCAGCGTGATCTCGACGATGGCGTCGCGAGGATTGAGGATCGCGGGGTCCGGCACGGTCTCCACCCGCACGTCGCCCTTGCCCTGCCAGCAGACTGCTCTCATGGTGTAACTCCTTTCGCGGGCGGTTCTCAGAAGGGGTTCGAGGGCGACAGCATGCCGCGCTCGCCGTGGGGCTGCCCGTCGGTGGTCGGCACCTCGCCGGCCTCCAGGAAGTTCTTGAAGCGGCGCAGGTCCTCGCGCACCTCGCGTTCGGTGAGCGGCTCGAGCAGCGGCGCGGCGGCGCGGCCGGCGAGCGCTCCCGGCGGATCGATCTCGAAGCGCACGACGACGCGGGTACCGCGGTCCGGCGGACCGGGCTCGAGCTCCAGGCTGCCGTGGTGGCGCACCTCGGAGTCGGCGGTCGAGCGCCAGGCGAGACGCCGGCCGGGGTCGTCCTCGGTGATCTCGGCGGTCCACTGCACGCGCTTGCCCACCGGGCTGGTGGCGCTCCAGCGCGAGCGGCGCTGCCCGAGATCCTCGACCTGGTGGACGTGGCGCAGGATCTCCGGCAGGCGGGGGAGGTCGCGCCACGCGGCGTAGACCTCCTCCGGGGAACGGCGGACCGAGAGGACGGCGTGCACCGAGATGGGGCGCCGGGTGCTGCGGGCACCGGCCACGGCGGTGCCGCCGCCGGCCGCCGGCCAGTGGCCGGTGGCGGCACGCACCAGCAGCGGGATGGCGGCCGCCGAGGCGCCCCCGAAGGCGGCGATCGAGCGCTGGCGCCAGGCGAGGCCCAGCAGGGCTGCGGCGCCGGCGCGGATCAGGTTCTCACGGTCGGAGTGGTCGTCGTCGGCGAAGCCGCCGGCGGGCGGGCGGCCCGCAAAGGACCGCTGCGAGGGGCGATTCGGGGTGTAGGTCGCGGTCTCGTTCATGCCGGAATTCCTTTGCAAGGAACCGGCCGAGCCTCCCGTCGTCGGTGCTAGAAGGCCGTGGTGTCCGCCGTGCCGCAAAGGCTGCCCTGCTCGTGCTGCCAGCTCCAGCCCACACCTGTGGCGTTGTCGGTGACCTCGACGTCGAAGGCGAGGTCGGTCATGGCGCCGACGAAGATCCAGTGGTGGCCGTTGACCGGCGTGCCGTCGAGCACCTTGACCAGCACCTCCACGTTGTCGGGCCGGAAGAACCAGAACGAGGCGGAGTCTTCCGTCTCCGCGGACCCGTGGGCGGTCTGCTCCACGGCGGGGGCGTTGTGGTGGTCGCGGAAGGTGACGACCACTCCGAAGCGGCCGCCGCCGAGGCAGACCCGGTCCGGCTGCGCCTCGCAGCCGACCGCCGGCGTCAGATCCGCCGTGCGGCCGGCGAGCCACGGCGCCGCCGACGTCGCCGCGTTCTCGGCAAGCGGCGGCCCCGGCGAGAAGGCCCTGACGTCGGCGCCGCCGCACAGGCCTCCCGGCGCCCGGTGGTAGGTGCGAGTGATGCCGGTGGCGGCGTCGGAGACCTGCAGCCAGTAGTCGAGGTCGGTCATCGGGCCGTGGAACACCCACTGGTAGCCGTTGACGCCGACGCCGTCGAGCACCTTGACGAGCAGCTCCAGGTTGGTCGGCCGGAAGAACCAGAAGTACCCGGAGTCGGCGGTGCCGAGGCGCACCTCGCCGTCGCCGAGGAAGCCGATCTCCGCGTGCTGATTGCCGTAGCGCACCCGCACCTCGAAGCGGCCGCCGCCGAGGCACAGCACGCCGGGGGCGGCGACGCACTCCTCCGCGTCGAGCACCGGGGCGCGCAGCGCCCGGAGCTGCTGGCCGCCGCCGTCGTCCGCGGCGAGGATCAGACCGCCGTCGAGCACTGCCAGGTGGGGCGCGATGCGGCCCCGCAGGAGGCCGTCGGGGCCGCGGTGGGGAGTGGAGAACGTCACCACGCGGCGCGTCGTCTCCGGGCTGCCGCCGGTGGTCCACACGTCCCACAAGTAGGTGTGGCTGTCGACCCCGAGCAGCGCCTCCGGGGAGGCGAGGAACACCAGGCCCTGCGGCGTCCGGCGCACCCAGTGCTGCTCGGCGTAGAGCGGCTGGGTGGTCAGCGGGGCGGCCTCGCCGTCCGGCGAGACCGTCCATACCTGCGGCCGCTGGTGCTCCGGCTCGACCGCCTGAACGACGAGCGAGCCGCCGGCGATCCCCAGCGCTTCGACCAGCGTCGCATCCTGCACCGTCGCCACCACCTCCGCATCGCCGGCGGGCCGCACCCGCAGCACCCGGAAGCCGACCTCGCCGGTGGCGTGCAGCAGCCAGAGGTCGCCACCGTCCGGCAGCATCTCGAGCTCGCGCCCCGCGACCTCGCCGAGGACGCGGTACGACCCGCGGCGCTGGACGGCCACCACGCCGCGAACTCCTCCGCAGTAGGTCGACAGCGCGATGCCGCCTGCGAAGGCGACGGCGGCGCGGATCTGCAACGGTCCCAGTGAGCAGGGCGGTAACGGCAGCGGCTCGGGCTCCCCCACGCCGTCGGTGGTGCGCCAGGTACCGTTCCAGGTGCCGTAGTAGACGCGGCCGCCGGAGACCACCAGAGCGGTGCTGCAGGAGCCCTGCTCCAGCCGGTCGAGGCGGCGCAGCGTGAGGCCGTCCGTCGCCCACAGCTCGCAGGCGCCGGCCGAGGTGGTGAACAGGAGCTCACCGCCGAGATGGGGCGCCTCCGGCGGTGCGATCCACTGGAACCAGTCGTCGTCGAGCGTGGGGCCGACGTCCTCGCTGGACGGGATCCCGGAGAGCACCAACGTGCCGCTCTCGGTGCCGTCGGTCGACATCAAAACGCGTTGGGCCGTGTGCCCGAAGGCCCAGAACACGACCCTGCCATCGACGTCACCGAGGAAGCGCGGGAACGAGGAGGCCTCGCCCGGCGCGAGGTCGAACACCCTGCGCGTCCCCTCGACGGTGCCGTCGGTCACCCACGGCTCGACGCCGTGCTCGCGGTCGTCGGCGATGAAGAACGTCCGGTCGCCGACGGTGAGGAGCTGGGCCGGCAGCAGCCCGTAGGCGCGCAGGCCGATGGGCAAGACGTACTCGGGCACCGGGTAGGGCTCCAGGAGCGGATCGACCGCCGCCAGCAGCTCGGTCCGCTCCTCGGCGGCGGCCGGCGCGGCGGCCGCCAGCGACAGCGCGGCGGCGAGGAGGACGAGGCCGAGGGCAGAAAGCTTCATGGGAGGGCCTCCGGGTGGGCGATGCAAGCAGGGTCTCTGGGTGCAGGTGGACGATGGGTCAAAACAGAGCGGTCGTGTCGGCGGTGCCGCACAGGCTGCCCGCGGGATGTTCGGAGGTCCACAGGCCGCTGCCCTGGGTGAAGGTGTCGAACACGCGCACCTCGAAGGCGAGATCCGTCATGCTGCCGACGAACACCCACCACCGACCGTTGACCGGTGTGCCGTCGATCACCTTCACCAGCACCTCGCGGTTGTCGGGGCGGAAGAACCAGAACGAGCCGGAGTCCCGCGTCTCTGCCACGGGGTGCGCGGCCTGCGGCTCGCCGCTGCCGTGGCGGTGGTCGCGGAACGTCACCTGCACCTCGAAACGGTCGTCCTCGCCGAGGCACAGCGCCGTCGCCGGGTCGCAGCGCGGCGGCGGCGGCGAGAGCGGGGCGCGAGCGGCCTCGGGCGGCACCGGGGCGGCGGTGGTGGCAGCGCTGGTGGCAGCGGCCGGCGTGCCCGACGCCGGGAAGGCCAACGTGTCGGCACCGCCGCACAGGGTGCCGGCCGGCCGACGGTAGGAGCGGGTATTGCCGGTGGCGAGGTCGGTGACGTGGACCTCGTACTCGACGTCGGTCATCGGACCGTGGAACACCCAGTGGTGGCCGTTGACGCCGGTGCCGTCGAGCACCTTGACCAGCAGCTCGAGGTTGTCGGGGCGGAAGAACCAGAAGTAGCCGGAGTCGCTCGCCGGAGCGGAGTCGCTCGGGCCCGCGTCGACGTCGGCGGCGGCGTGGGCTCGGCCGCTGCCGGTGTCGCCGCTGCGCGGATCGCGCCAGTCGACCCGCACCTCGAAGCGCTCACCGCCCAGGCACAGCGTCTCCGGCCCAGGCTGGCAGCCCCAGCGCGACAGCTCGCCGCGCCCGATGCCCCACAGCTGCTGGCCCGCTCCGTCGTCGGCCGAAAGCACCACCGACTCCGGCAGCACCGCCAGCTCGGGCAGCACCAGCAGGCGCATGGCGGCGGTCCCGTCGGGAGCCTCCGGGGGGGTGGAGAAGGCGCTCACCCGGCGGGTGCTTGCCGGGGTGCCGCCGGTGGTCCACAGCTCCCAGGTGGTCCCCACCTCGCCGTCGGAGCCGGCACCCAGGGCGAACAGGACGACCTGGTTGCCCATCCACGCCCGCCGCGGCCCGGCACCGAAGGGTGCGACGTGGATCTCCTGGTCGGCGAGCACGGTGCCGGTGCCGCCCGGCGCCACCGCCAGCAGGCGCCGGCCCGCGGCAGGCAGGGACGCCTCGACGAGGAGCTGCTCGACGATCTCGCCCTGGACGGCCAGCAGCACGACCGTCTCGGAGTCCGGCAGGCGCCCGAAGGGTGCGAGCCCGAAACCCGGTCCGACCAGGTACATCAACTCGTACCCGCCGCCGGGTGTCGGCGCTCCCTCGGCGCCGGCGAGGGCGAGGAACAGGCGGTCGCCGTGGGGCAGCAGGCTGAGGGCGGCGGCCCGCGGGGAGATCCGCTCCGCCGGATGGTCCGGCCCCACCCGCCACGCCTGGTTGTCACCCGGCTCGCCGAAGCAGCGGCCCACCACCACCAGCTCGCCGGCGTGGGGTGCCGCCTCGCGAAGCCAGAAGAACGAGCCGGGGCACCGCGGCAGCGCCACCGCCCGGCCGCCGGCCTGGGCGTCGAACACGCGCAGGCGGGCGAGGGTGGAGTCGCCGTACCAGACCCGGGCCCCGTCGCTCTCCAAGAGGCCGCAGCTCGCGCCCACGGGATCGACCGGCACGGTGCCGTCCGGCGTGCCGTCGGTCGCCCACAAGGTGCAGCGGACCCCTTCGCGGACCGGGATGGCGAGGCCGCCCGCGTACGGCGCCGCGCCCGCCGCCGCTTCCTCGCCCGAGGAGAGCCAGTGCTCCGGCAGCTCGGCGCCGTTGCACCCCCCGGGGCAGGTATCGGACAGCAGCGCGGTGCCATCGGCGGTGCCGTCGCTGGCGTGGAGCTCGACGCCGAGGTCCGCGGTGCGCGCCCAGAACACCACCCGCTCACCCACCACGCCGAGGATCCACGGCTGGGAGCCCCCCTTTCCCGGCAGCAGGTCCACCACCTGGCGGGTGCCGCCGGCGGTCCCATCGCTCACCCACAGCTCGGGACCGTGCTGGCGGTCGTCGGCGACGAAGAACACCTGCCGCCCCGCCGTGGTGAGCTGCGCCGGCAGCAGGCCGTAGGCCATCCAGGGCGGCGCGGTGATCGGCGGCACGGTGGCCAGCGGCTCGAGGTGCGGATCGACGAAGGCGAGCAACTCGGCCGGGCCGGCGGTCTGGGCGAGGGCGCGCGGGACAGGGGCGACGAGGAGGGCGGCGGCGAAGGCGGCGGCGACCAGGACTGGCGCGCGCCGAACGGGGGCGGCTGGCATCGGCGAGCTCCTCGAGCGGCCGGGGAGGCCGTTCTGTAGCGTCTCGGGATCGAGTCGCCACGAAATGCCATAACAGCATATCCGGACCGCGCCGCGGGGGCAAGGGGCCCTGCCGTGGACAACGCGTCTCGGAAGTCGCTACACTGTCCAACAAAAGCGATACCGAAAGGAGGCGAGCGATGAGCGAGCTGATCCGCGGCCAGTCCGTCGGGCCGCCCTTCGGGGACCAGGCGGTCGCAGGCCGGACCGTGCCGCCGGTGGTCGAGGCGATGCGCGAGCGCTACCGCCGAGCCGCCGCGGCGCGGCCCTTCGAGCTGCGGCTGGCCGACCGCACGTCCTGGCGCATCGGCACGGAGGGTGGTGCCGCCGGCCAGGAGGCGCCGGCGTTCACCGTGGCGGTGGCGAGCGATCGGGGCCTGGCGGCGCTGGCCTCCTTCGACGAGCTGACGGTGGCCGAGGCCTACATGGACGGCGATCTGGACATCGAGGGCGACATGCTGGCGGCGCTGAAGGCGCGGCCGGTGCTCTCCGACCGCCACCCGTTGCGGTACCTGTGGGCCACCCACCTCCAACCGCTGCTGTTCGGCCAGACCCGGCGCGACAAGAAGTGGATCGGCAGCCACTACGACGTCGATCCCGAGTTCTTCCTGCTCTGGCTCGACCGTCGGCTGCGCGGCTACTCCCACGGCTTCTTCGAGCGCGACGACGAGTCCCTCGAGGACGGCATGGAGCGCAAGTTCCGCTACGCCTTCGACGCCTGCGGCATCCGCCCCGGCCAGCGGGTGCTCGACATCGGCGGCGGCTGGGGATCGTTCCTCCAGTTCGCCGGCGAGCAGGGCGTGCACGTCACCTCGATCACCATCTCGGCGGAATCGGAGCGCGCGATGAACGCGCTGATCCAGCGCCGCGGCTGGAGCCATTGCCGGGTGGTGCGGGAGCACTTCCTGGAGTTCCGCCCCGGTCACCGCTTCGACGCCATCGTCAACCTGGGCGTCACCGAGCACCTGCCCGACTACCGGCGCACCCTGGCCCAGTACGAGCGGCTCCTCGAGCCCGGGCGCCGGGTCTACCTCGACGCCTACTCCGGCGGGCGCCACGGCATGCCGTCGTTCATCTTCAAGTGGATCTTCGAGGGCAACACCTCGCCGCTGGCGCTGCCGGTGTATCTCACCGAGGTGGCGCGCACGCCGTTCGAGGTGGTGCTGGTGCGCAACGACCGCCACAACTACTTCCTCACCTGCCGGAAGTGGGCCGAGAACCTGGAGGCGCACCGCGACGAGGTGATCGCCCGCTGGGGCCGCCACCTCTACCGCCGCTTCGTCCTCTACCTCTGGGCGGCAGCCAACTCGTTCGAGACGGGGACGCTATCGGCGCACCGCGTGATCCTGCAGCTCCCGTCGTCCGACGGGGCGCGGCGCGCGGCGGTGGAGGCCTGGTGAGCCCGGGCGGCGCCCCGGGTGCCGGCCGGGTAGTGCGGCGCGGCCGGCCGCCGGACGATCCCTTCGTGGTCGAGCCGTACAGCCCGAAGGAGGTGCGCTTTCACGTCCTCGGCGCCACCATCAACGCTCTCGGCTGGCTCGCCGCCCTCGCCTGGCTCGCCACCCGCTGGGGCGGCCATGCCGCGGCGGCGGGGCCGGCGGCGGTGGGGCTGGGCGTGGCGGCGGCGGTGCTCGCCGGCATCTACCTCGCGGATCTCGCCTCGGGCCTCCTCCACTGGGCCTTCGACACCTGGTTCGACCCGGACATCCCGTTCGTGCGCCGCATGGTGCTGCAGGTGCGCGAGCACCACATCCACCCGAGCCGCATCTTCCTGATCTCCTTCACCCAGGACGCCGGCACGCTGTCGTGGATCGCCCTGCTCGTCACCGCGCCGCTGCTCGCCTGGGGGCTGCTGGCCCAGGCGTCGCTGGCGGCGTACCTCGCGGTGTGCGCCGGCGCGGTGTTCAACCCGCTGCTGGTCTTCATGCTCGAGTTCCACAAGTGCGGCCACCGGCCGTGCTCGCCGGTCTGGGTGCGCCTGCTGCAGCGCGCGCGCCTGGTGCTGCCGGTGCGCCACCACCTGCGCCACCACTCCGGCAACCACGACGTGAACTACTGCATCATCAACGGTTGGGCCGACCTCACCCTCGGCCGCCTCGGCTTGTTCCGCGGCCTGGAGTGGATCATCCACCGGCTCACCGGAGAGGTGCCGCAGCGCGACGACCACGAGTGGTTCCGCCGCTTCGGGCGCCGGGTCGCCGCCCGTGCCGGCCGCGGTCGGAGCCGCGCGTGACGGCGCTGGCAGACTTCGTACGCCGCTGGCAGGAAGGCGAGGTGACGCTGGCGCCGATCACCGAGCTGCTCGGGGTCCGCCCCCGCTCGCTGGGCGACGGACGGGCCGAGGTGGAGATGGACGCCACGGCGCGGCTCCACAACGCCATGGGCATCCTCCACGGCGGCGTGCTGGTCGACCTCGCCGACGTGGCGATCGGCGTCGCGTTGGCCACCGCCGTCGAGGAGGGGGAGACCTTCTCCACCCTCCAGTCCGGCATCACCTACCTGCGCCCGGTGCAGCAGGGGCGGCTGGTGGCGGCCGCCCGGGTGGTCCAGCGCGGCCGCACCATCGCCCACATGGAGTGCGAGATCCGCGACGACCGGGAGCGCCCGGTCGCCCGGATCACCTCGTCGCTGGTGATCCGGCGCCTCGCCGACGGCGAGTAGACTCGGCCGGGGCCGGGGCGGGCCGGTCAGGTCGCAGCGGTCCCGCCGGAGCGGGTGGCCTCAGGATGGCGGTTCGATGGCCTCGCGCACCCGGCCGCCGGTCGCCGCCAGGCGGCGCCGGGCCTCCTCGACCCCGACCGCGCGGCGGCCCATCACCAGCGCGGTCTTCACCTCGCCGCCGGCCTCGGCCAGCAGCCGCTCGGCCTCCACCCGGGGCAGCGGATCGCCGCCGCGGGCGGCACCGGCGGCGACGATGCGCAGGCTGCGGTCGCGCAGCTTGGCCGAGCCGGGGCGCAGGTCCACCATCCAGTTCTCGTACACCTTCCCCAGGCGCACCATCGCCGCGGTGGTGATGGCGTTGAGCACCGCCTTCGTGGCGGAGCCGGCCTTGAGCCGGGTGGAGCCGGTGAGAATCTCGGGGCCGGTGTCGAGCGCCAGCACCAGGTCGGCGACGGCCTCGAGACCGGTGGGGGCGGCACAGGTCAGCAGCACCGTGCGGGCGCCGCCCGCCCGCGCTGCCTCGAGACTCCCCCGGGTGAAGGCGGTCACCGAGCTGGCCGACAGGCCGATCACCAGGTCGCCCGGGCCGAGGCCGGAGGCCGCCTGCCGCCCCTCGTCCTCGCGGTCCTCGGCCCCCTCGCGGGCGCGGAACACCGCCTCCTCGCCGCCGGCGATCGCCGCCCGGATGCGCTCGGGGTCGGTGCCGAAGGTGGGCGGGCATTCGGCCGCCTCGAGCACCGCCAACCGGCCGCTGGTGCCGGCGCCGGTGAGCACCACCGAGCCACCCCCTGCCAGCGCCTCGGCGGTCCACTCCGCCACCTCGGCGATGCGCCCGCGGTGGGCAAGTGCCGCCTCCAGGCCACGGCGGTCCTCCTCGATCAGCAGCGCCACCACGTCGCCGGTGGGCATGCGGTCGAGCTCGCGACTGGCCGGGTGGCGCGCCTCGGTGGTGAGGCCCTCCCAGGTGGAATCGTCCTTCGGCGCCATCGTCTCGTCCCTCCCTCGTGATCGTTTCCGAGCCTCCCCGGCCTGCCGCCCGCAGGCCGGCGCGAGTCTTGCTCCTCTCCTGCTCCTGGAAGCGAGGGATGCGACGAATGCGCCATGTCATCGGCATCGACGCCGGAGGAACCAAGACGGTGGGCCTGCTCGCCGACGAGACGGGCACGGTGCTGCGGGACTCCCGCGGCACGAGCGCCAACCTGGCACTGCAGGGCGAGCTCGGGGTGGAGAAGGTCATCTACTCGGTGATCGATGCCCTCGATCCGCCACCGGTGGTCGATGCCGTCTGTCTCGGCATCGCCGGCGCCGACCGCCCGAAGCACCTCGACGTGATGCGTGCCATGACGGAGCGCCTGGGCTTCCGCGAGAACGTGCGGGTGGTCAACGACGCGGTGATCGCGCTCTACGCCGGCGCCCCGGACGGCGTCGGCATGGTGCTGGTGGCCGGCACCGGCTCCATCGCCTGGGGTCGCGACCCCCAGGGCCACACCGCCCGCTCCGGCGGCTGGGGCTATCTGCTCGGCGACGAGGCCTCCGCGTTCTGGCTCGGCCACGCCGCCGTGCGCCAGGGCTTCCGCGGTCTCGACAGGCGGGGCCCCGAGACCTCGCTGTTCGAGCGCATCTGCCGCAAGGTCGCCGCCGGCTCGGCGGAGGAGCTGGCCGACTGGTTCTACGCCCAGGCGACGCCGCGCACCAGCGTGGCGGAGCTGGCGATCGTCGTCCAGCAGGCGGCGGACGACGGCGACACCGCCGCCGCCGCCCTGCTCGACCAGGCGGCGGACCACCTCGTGCGCTCGGCCCGCGCCCTGCTGCACCGCCTCGAGTTCCCCGGCGAGTTCCCGGTGGTGCTCGCCGGCGGCACCTTCCGCGCCTGTCCGGGCCTGGTGCCGCGGCTCACCGAGCGCCTCGACCTGCCGGGCGCCCGGGTCGAGCGGCTGGCCGTGGAGCCGGCCCGCGGCGCGGTGCGCCTGGCCCTCCAGGAGCTCGATCGATGAGCTCCCGCGATCGCCTGCTGATCGTCAACGCCGACGACCTGGGCCGCACGAGCGGCATCAACGACGGAATCCTCGCCGCTCATCGCGGCGGTATCGTCACCAGCGCCACGCTGATGGTCGCCTACCCCGCCGCCGAGCAGGCCGCCCTTGCGCTGGCGGACCACCCGGAGCTGGGCGTTGGTCTCCACGTCCAGCTCACCGGCGGCCGGCCCACCCTGCCGCCCCAGCGCGTGCCGAGCCTGGTCGATGCCGCGGGGCGCCTGCCGCGCAAGCCGGATCGGATCGCCGGGCCGGACCCGGCCGAGGTCCTGACCGAGGTGCGCCACCAGCTCGAGCGCTTCCGCGAGCTCACCGGGCGGCTGCCGACCCACCTCGACAGCCACCACCACTCGCACCGGGTGCCGGTGGTGCTCGCGGCGCTGGTCGAGGTGGCCCGGGAGCACGGCCTGCCGGTGCGCCAGGGCACGCCGGCGGTGCTCGGCCGCCTGCGGGATGCCGGCCTCGCCACCACCGACGCCTTCGAGGAGGGGTTCTTCGGCGACGCCACGGGCCTCGAGGACCTGGTGCGCGTGCTCAGCGCCGCGGGCCCCGGCAGCACCGAGCTGATGTGCCACCCGGCGCGGGTCGACGACGAGCTGCGGGCCGACAGCACCTACACCGACGACCGGGAGCGCGAGCTGGCCACCCTCACCGATCCGGCGGCGCGCGAGGCGGTGGCGGCGCTCGGCTTCCGCCTCGGGCATTTCGGTCACTTGGCCGCGGCCGGCGCCGCGGGTGTCGAGCGATGAACGTGCTGACGCGGCCGACCGCCGCGTTCGCCGCCGCAGCGGTCGCCGACCTGCTGGCCGACGCCGTGGCCGCCGACCCCGAGCTGGTGATCGCGCTGCCCACCGGGCGCACCATGGTGCCGTTCTACGACGAGCTTGCGCGCCGCCACCGCCGCGGCGAGATCGACCTCGGCCGCGCCCGCGGCTTCAACCTCGACGAGCTGCTGATCCCCGCCGAGCACCCGCAGAGCTTCCATTCCTACATGGTGCGCCACGCCTGGGGCCGCACGGGGCTGCGCCGCGAGCGCTGCGACATTCCGGACCCGGGCGCCGATGCGACCACCGAGTGCGCCCGCTACGACCGCGCCCTGGCGGCGGCGGGTGGCCTCGACGTGGCGGTGGTCGGCGTCGGCGCCGACGGCCACGTGGCCTACAACCTGCCGGGCCAGACGGCGGAGCACACCCACGTGGTGGAGGTCCCCGCCGCCGTCGCCGCCACCGTGGGCGTGGCGCCGCCGCTGCGGGCGATCACCATGGGCCTGGGTCCGCTGCGCACCGCCGGACACCTGATCCTCCTCGCCACCACCGAGGAGAAGGCCCACCCGGTGCGCCTGCTCCTCGAAGGCCCGGAGGATCCCGCCTGGCCCTGCACCCTGCTGCGCCGCCACCCCCGCTTCGACCTGGTGCTGACGCCCGAGGCCGCCGGCGCCCTGGCCCCGGCGGCGGGGCGGGTCGGCTGAGCCGCTACGGCAGCGCAGCGCGGGAGACCGGCGGCACGAGGGACTGAAGGAGGCCGCCGGGAGTGCCTGACGCTGCTCGACTTCGCCGGGCGAGCCGGGCAGGACCAGGGCTGAGCTCCCGCTGCGCGACCCAGGGCTCGGCTCACCCGCCATCCCGGGTCGCCGCCAACAGGCCGGCACCGGGGCACGGCGCACCGCCATCGATTGCGGTTCCCCGCCATCTGCACTCCGCCCCGTCCGGGCGGATACCGCGTCCCCGAGGGCCAGCACCGCGCCGGCGGGGACGGCCCCTCACCGTCCCCGCCGTGCCATACTCCCGCCTCGATGCGAGCCAACGAGGGGCGGGGCGAGGCCGGAAGGCCGGCGGCCGGAACGCCAGGTGAGGGCGGTACGCCGCTGCGCCGGGCCGTGTCGCGAGGCCAGATCGTCGGGCTGGCGCTCAACGACGTGGTGGGCAGCGGCGTCTACCTGCTGCCGGCCGCCGCGGCGGCGCTGCTCGGGCCGCTGAGCCTCGCGGCGGTGCTGCTGGCCGGCCTCGCCGTGCTGCTGCTGGTGCTCTGCTTCGCCGAGGCCGGCAGCTATTTCGACGAGCCCGGCAGCGGCTATCTCTACGCCCGCACGGCTTTCGGCGACCTGGTGGGCTTCGAGGTGGGCTGGATGACCTGGCTCGCCCGCGTCGCCTCCGCCGCCTCCCTGGCCGTGGGCTTCGCCCAGGCCCTCGGCTTCCTATGGCCGGAGGTCGGCGCCGGCTGGCCGCGGGGCCTCGCCATCGCCCTGCCCCTGCTCGCCCTGACCGCCGTCAACGTCGTGGGCGTGGCCGCCGGGGCGCGCACCGCCGTCGGCCTGGTCATCGCGAAGCTCACGCCCCTGGCGGTGCTGATCGCGGCGGGCGTCGCGGTCGCTTCCTGGGAGCGGGTGATGGCCCAGCCGGCGCCCCAGGGCGAAGGGGAACTGACGGGCAACCTGGGCCAGGCGGCCCTGCTGCTGCTCTTCGCCTACGCTGGCTTCGAGAACACCGCGGCACCGGCCGGCGAGTACCAGAACCCGCGGCGCGACGTGCCCTTCGCCCTGCTGGTCGAGATCGGCACCGTCACGCTGCTCTACCTCGCCGTCCAGTGGGTGGTACTCGGCACGTTGCCCGACGCCGCCGGCAGCGAGACGCCGCTGGCCGACGCCGCTCACCTCCTGCTCGGCACCTGGGCCGGCTGGCTGCTCACCGTCGGCGCGGCGCTGTCGATCCTCGGCACCAACGCCAACACGGTGCTCGCCGGGCCGCGCTACCTCTTCGCGCTGGCCCGCGACGGCTACGGGCCGCGCTGGCTC